>NZ_JAAGNW010000200.1 GCF_010645215.1 Burkholderia multivorans
TCACCGAACCGATCGCGCAGAACTGGCGGTCCTGCGTGAATTCGCCGAACGCCTTCGACAGCCCCGCCATCTCGATCGGATCGCCCAGCGACGTTCCCGTGCCGTGCGCTTCCAGATAACTGAGCGTACGCGGATCGATGCCGCCCTCGCGCAACGCCCGTGCGATCACGTCCGCCTGCGCCTGCGGATTCGGCACCGTGTAGCCGTTGTTCTTGCCGCCGTGATTGAGCGCCGTCGCCTTGATGACGCCATGAACCGGGTCGCCGTCCTCGATCGCCTGATCGAGCGGCTTCAGGATCACCGCGCCGACGCCCTCGGCCGGCACATAGCCGTCGCCGCCCTCGCCGAAGCTCCGGCAGCGGCCGTCCGTCGACGCGAACTTGCCCTGCGCGAGCGCCAGGTACTTGTTCGGATGCAGCGTGAGATTCACGCCGCCCGCGATCGCCATGTCGCAGCGGCCGTTCAGCAGGCTTTCGCACGCGAGGTGCAGCGCGGTCAGCGAACTCGAACACATCGTGTCCACCGACAGGCTCGGCCCATGCAGATTGAAGTGATAGGACACGCGATTGGCGATCGACGCGGGCGCGCCGCTGAGCGCCACGAAGTGGCCGCGCATCTGTTCTTCCACGCCGTACAGCTGGTACTCCTCGTGCGTGGTGCCGACATACACGCCCACGCTGCGCCGTTGCGCGCCCTGTTCGAGCGCGTCGCGCGGATAGCCCGCATCCTCCAGCGCCGCATACGCGCATTGCAGGAACAGACGCTCCTGCGGATCCATGAACAGCGCCTCGCGCGGCGCGATGTTGAAGAACTGCGGATCGAATTCGTCGACGCCGTCGATGAAACCACCCCATTTGCCGTAGATCGTGCCGGGCTGGTTCCGGTCGGGATGGAAATAGCGGCCGTGATCCCAGCGCCCCGGCGGGATCTCGGTGATGCTGTCGCGGCCCGCGCGCAGGTTGTCCCAGAAGGCGCGCAGATCGCTTGCCTGCGGATAGCGTCCGGCGCGGCCGATGATCGCGATGTCGCGCGGCGCAGTGCTCGTGCGCGCGCTGGCGGGCGCGGCACGGCCTGCGCCGGCCGCGCGGCGCGCGCGCCGGCCGGGCGCGAGCGTGCGGGCCAGCGGCATGGCGCGCGGCGCGGCGGCCGCGGAACGCGGCGCCGAGAACGCCGCAGGCTGCAACAGCGCCGCGAGCCGCGCCCCGTGACGGGCAGCGAAGTAGTCGACCAGCGCATCCAGCGTCTGGTATTCGAACAGCAGGGTCTTCGACAACGGCCCGAAGGTCTTTTCGAGTTCGGCCGTCAGCTGCACCACGAGGATCGAATTGATTCCGTAGGCTTCGAGCGGCGCGTCGGCCTCGACCCGCGCCGGCGGCAGCTGGAATACCTGCGCGAGCAACTGCTTGAAGTGCGCGACGGCGTGATCCCGCGGGACCGCGGCCGCCTGCGTGGATACGTCGTGCGTGGATACGTCCGGCGTGGATACGTCCGGCGTGGACACGCCCGCCTGCCGCGCGGCACCGGACGCGGCCCGCGCCGGCGCGTTCCCGTGCAGTCCCTGCCGGATCCGCGCGAGGTCGCCGTGCAGCACCATCACCTGACCCAGGTCCGCGCCCAGCGCGCTGTACAGCGCCTGCATCCCGGTCTCGCGTTCGAGCGCCGTGAAGCCGGTCAACGCTTCGAGCCGACGTTCGCTCGCCGCGTCGATGCGCATCCCGCCGTCGCGCCACAGCGGCCAGTTGATCGACACGGTCCGCCCGTGACGCAAGCCGCGCGCCGCCAGCGCGTTCCGGTAATGCGCGAAGCTGTCCATGAAGCCGTTGGCCGCCGCGTAATCCGCGAGCCCCGCCGCGCCCAGCGCGCCGCTCGTCGACGAAAACGCGATCAGCCAGTCCAGCTCGATCGACCGGCTCGCGTCGTCGAGATTCACCAGCCCCGCCACCTTCGGCGCGAGCACCGCATCGATCGCGCTGTCCGTCCGGTCGAGCAAGGGGCCATCGCGCAGCACGCCCGCCGCATGCACGATCCCGTTCAGCCCCTGATGCGTCTCCTGTGCCTCCAGCACCACGCGGCGCACGGCCGCGCCGTCCGCGACATCCAGCGCGCGGTACTCGACGGTCGCGCCCAGCGCTTCCAGCTCGCGCAACTGCGCACGCCCCGCATCGTCCAGCGCGCGGCGGCCGGTCAGGACCAGCGTCACGCGCGGCGCGCGCCGCGCGATCTCGCCGGCCAGCAGGCGACCCAGGCCGCCGAGCCCGCCCGTCAGCAGATACACGCCGTCCGCCCGCCACGGCATCACGGCCTCGGGCTCCGCTTCCAGCTCGCGCCAGCCGCCGACCTCGCGGCCCGCGTCCGTGTAGCGGACCAGCGCGTCCGACGGGCTGTCCGCGTTCTCCCGCAGCTTCGCCGCCAGACTCGCCTCGTCCTCGTCCGCGCCGACCGCGATCAGCTGTCCGGTCAGCCTCGGCTGCTCCTGGTATGCGCTCTTCAGCAGGCCGCTCAGGCCCGCCAGCAGTGCGCCGTCGCCCTCCACGGGCACGACCGCCTGCACCAGCACCCGCGACGACGGCTGGCTGCGCGCGAGCGCCTGAAGCTCGCCGGTCGCGCGGCGCACAGCCGCGCCATATGATCCGGCCGGATCGCCGGCGGCGGGCAGCGCGACGCAGGTCACACCGTCCATCCGCTCGGCCAGCGCCTGCGCGGTCACGCCGACGCCACCCAACAGCACGACGCGCGCCGCATAGTCCGGCGCGACCGAGGCCGCCGCCTGCGCGCGCCAGACCGGTTGCAGCAGCATCCGGCCGGCGGCAGGACGCGCACCGGAACCGGCATCGGCTTCGCCCGCGCGCGGCCCGGCATCGGCCGCCGCCTCGCGCGACGCGCAGCCGCTGATCCGCACGCGCACCACGCCCTCGTCGTCGCACAGCGTGATGTCGCAGCGTCCGGCGTCCGCGCCCGCCGCGTCGCGCGTGATCCACGCCCACATGCGCGGCGCGCAGGGACCCGCGAGATCCACCTGCTCCGCCGCGAGCGGCTCGACCGGCTCGACCGACCCGACCGCGCGCATCGCGCCGGCCAGCCGCGCGCCGATCGGCAGCAGCGCATCCAGCACGCCCGGATGCAGCACGAAGCCCGCCTCCGCGAGCCCGTCCGGAGCCAGGCTCAGGCGCGCCAGCGCGCAATCGTCGCCCGTCAGGATCTGCTCGATCGCGAGCCACGCCGACGCACCGGTCAGCCCCGACGCCGCGCAGGCGTCGCCGTCCAGCCGTTCGCGGCCGCACCGCGCGCGCAGCGCGTCCAGATCCAGACGGCCGCCCGGCGCGGCCAGCGCCTCGACCGTCCCTTCGCAGTACACATCGTCGTCGCCGTCGCCGCCGCTCAGATCGAATTCGATCGTCCCGTCTTCCAGCGGATACAGTCCGACGTGAACCTCGACCGGCTGCGTTCCCACGCTCACCGGCCGCGCCCACACGACCTCGCGCAGACGCACGCCGCCGCCCGCGTCCGCGCCCCCGGCCTGCACCAGCGCCTCGCGCGCCATTTCGAGGCCGGCGGCGGCGGGCAGACGCCGCTCGCCCGCTTCGCCGGCCGCCAGCAGAAACGCTTCGCCGCCCGCGAAGCGCGTGCTGAAACGCGGCCCGGACAGGCCGGACGTATTGCGCTGAAGCAGCGGATGCAGCGCGCCCTGCTCAGCACCGCCCGACGCGGCGGCCTGCGGCACCCAGTAGCGCTCGCGCGCGAACGGATAGCCCGGCAGGCTGACCCGGCGCGGCGTTCCAGCCGCATACAGCCGGTTCCAGTCGAAGCCGAACCCCTGCACCCACAGCTCGAGCAGCTTCGCGAGCTTGCCTTTCGCGATCCACGCGTCGAGCGCCGCCGACAGATCCTCGTCGGCCGCCCAGACCGCCAGCGCCCCCTTGCCGCGCCGGACCTGCCCGCGATAGAGACCCTCGGCCTCAGCGTGCCCATCGATGAAGCCGGCCAGCCGCGCATCCAGCTGTTCGACCGAATCGACCCGCAGCGCGAGCCGTTCCTCCATCGCCTCGCGGCCCGTCTGCAGCGTGCAGGCCGCCGCCGCGAGGTTGTCCGCGCGCAGCACGCCCGCCGCGATCGCGGCCCGCAGCTGGCCCGCCTGTTCGCGCAGCGCAGCGTCGGTGCGCGCCGACAGCACGATCGCGACCGGGTGCGCGGGCGTGACGGATACGATCGCCGCCTCCGGCGCGACATACTCCTCGACGACGACATGCGCGTTCGCGCCGCCCGCGCCGAACGACGAAATGCCCGCGATGCGCGCGCGTTCGCGCGTCTGCCCGTCGGCCGCGATGCGCGGACGCGGCCACGGCCGCGTTTCGGTCTGCACCGCGAACGGCGTGCGCGCCAGATCGAGGTTCGCGTTCAGCGTGTCGCTGTGCAGGCTCTTCGCGAGCGTCGCGTGCCGCATCTGCAGCAGCACCTTGGTCAGCCCGGCGATGCCGGCCGCCGCCTCGCCATGCCCGATGTTCGACTTGACCGAGCCGATCGCGCAGTACGGCGGCGTCTCCGGCGCTGCGCCGAACGCCTGCGCGAGCCCCGCGATCTCGATCGGATCGCCGAGCGCCGTGCCAGTGCCGTGCGCCTCGATATAGCTGACCTCGTGCGGCTGCACGCCTGCCCGGGCCAGCGCGTCGCGCACCAGTTCGGCCTGCGCGCGCGGGTCCGGCACCGTGTAGCCGTTGGTGCGGCCGCCGTGATTGACGGCCGTGCCGCGAATCACGCCATGGATCACGTCGCCGTCGGCGATCGCGCGCGACAGCGGCTTGAGCAGCACCGCGCCGACGCCCTCGCCCGGCACGAAGCCGTCGCCGCCCGCGCCGAAGCTGCGGCAGCGGCCGTCGCTGGCGGCCATGCCGAGCAGCGCATGGGTCGCGTACTTGTTCGGGTGCAGCGACAGGCACACGCCCCCCGCGAGCGCCGCGTCGCACTCGCCGCGCCGGATGCTCTCGCACGCGAGATGCAGCGCCGTCAGCGACGACGAGCACAGCGTGTCCACCGCCATGCTGGGTCCGCGCAGGCCGAGCACGTAGGACACGCGGTTCGCGATCGTGCCGTAGGTCCCGCTCAGCGCGAGACCGCCCGGCAGGCTCGCATGCAACTGATACTCGCCGTACATGACGCCGACGAACACGCCGACGCGGCTCGCCAGCGTCGCGCGCAGGCTGTCGCGCGTGTGGCCCGCGTCCTCGACCGCGTGCCACGCGGTCTGCAGGAACAGCCGTTCCTGCGGATCCATCAGCCCCGCCTCGCCCGGCGTCAGGCCGAAGAACAGCGGGTCGAATTCGTCGACGCCGTCGATGAAGCCGCCCCACTTGCTATAGGTCTTGCCCGGCTTGCCGCGCGCCGCGTCGAAATAGCGCGCATGGTCCCAGCGCTGCGGCGGCACCTCGCCGATACAGTCGACGCCGTCGCGCAGGTTGTCCCAGAACGCATCCAGCGTGCGCGCGCGCGGATAGCGGCCGCTCAGGCCGATGACCGCGCTGGCGTCGGAGGATGCCGCCGCGTCGCGCGCCAGCCGCGCGGGCGCGACCCGCGCCGACGCGCCCGTCCACGCGACGCCGAACGCCCGCGCGGCGGCCTCGCCGTGGTGTTCGACGAGGTAGGCGGCCAGCTGCCGCAACGTGCGGACCTCGAAGAAGACGGTTTTCGACAGCGCCCCGAACACGTCCGCCAGCCGGACGTTCATCGCCTCGATCATCAGCGAGGTCAGGCCGTAGCGTTCGAGCGGCGCGTCGGCGTCGAGCCGGTCGCCGGGCACTTCGGTCACCTCGGCCACAAGGCCGGTCAGATGCGCGCGCACCCGGTCGCGCAGCGCGTCGAGGTCCGCATCTGCCGTCGGGTATGCCGCCGACTCCGCCGCCGCGCGCTCCGCCGGCATCCGCGCCGCGGCCGGGGCCGCACCGCCGTGGCCGATCCAGTGACGGACCGGCTCGAACGGATAGACCGGCAGCGCGATCCGGCGCGCGTCGCCCGCCGGACGCGCGTGCCAGTCCACCTCGCTCCCCTGCACCCAGTCCCGCGCCAGCGCGGCCAGATCGTCCGTCACGGCCGCCGCGCCCGCGTCGGGCCGCACCCGCGCGCGCCACGTGTGCGGCTGCGCCGCCGCTGCGCCGTCGTCGGCATCCAGATACGCGCGCAATGCGTCACGCAGCGCGGCGCTGTCCGGCACGACGAACGCGAGCCGCTCTTCCATTGCGACGCGGCCGACCTGCAGGGTCCACGCCAGATCGTCCAGGCGCGGCGCGGGCATGCGCGCCAGCCAGTCGAGCAGTTGCCGCGCGCGCTGCCGCAACTGCGCGGCGGTCGCGGCCGACAGCGGCACGAGCGCGGGCGCGGCGCGCGCGGGTTCGCGCGCCTCCGCGACCGCTTCCTCCAGCACGAGATGGCCCTCGGACCCGGCCGCGCCGATCACGTTGACCAGCGCGCGCAACGGGCGGCCCGCCTGCGCCGGCTGCCACGCCGCGAGCGCATCGACGATCCGCGCGCCGGTGCCGTCCAGCGCGATCAGCGGGCTGCGCGGTTCGCTGTTCAGCGACGGCGCGAGCTGCCGGTCGCGCAGCTGGTACAGCACCTTGGTCAGCTGCGAAAACACCGACGCCGATTCCAGATGGCCGATGTTCGCCTTGACCGTGCCGACCCGGCACGGCGCGGCCGCGTCGCGCCCCGCGAACACGGCGCGCACCGCGCGCATCTCGACCGCATCGGCCATCCCCGCGCCGGACGCCGCCGCTTCGACATAGTCGATGTCGTGCGCGACGAGCCCGGCGGCGTCCAGCGCGTGACGGATCGCGACCTCCTGCTGCGGCGCGCTCGGCGCGCCGAAGCGCCCGGTCCGGCCGCTATGACCGATCGCGCTGCCGAGGATCCGCGCATACACATGGTCGCGGTCGCGCACTGCCGCGTCGTGCCGCTTGATCAGCACCACCCCGACGCCTTCGCCCAGCACCCAGCCGTTCGCGTTCGCCGAGAACGGATGGCATGCGTCGTCCTTCGACAGGAAATCGATCGCCTCCAGCAGCCTTGCGTGATATGCATGCGACACGAGATTCACGCCGCCGACGAGCGCCGCCTCGCACTCGCCGCGCCGGATGCTGTCGCAGGCCAGATGCAGCGCCGTCATGCCCGACGAGCACGAGGTATTGACCGCGACGCTCGGCCCGGTGAAGTTGAAGCAATACGACAGCCGGTTGGCGAGCGACGCGTGATGCGAGAACTCCTCGATGCGGCCGTCGTCCGCCCAGGCCTGCACGCCGTGGCTCTGGTAGTCGTTCCACATCGCACCGACGAACACGCCGACGCGCGGATTCCCGCGCAACAACGCATCGGCCGTGTAACCGGCGTCCTCCAGGCAGGCCCATGCCGTTTCCAGCAGCAGGCGCTCTTGCGGATCGAGCGCGCGCGCCTCGACGGGCGAGATGCCGAACAGCAGGTTGTCGAAGCGCGGCAGATAGCCGCCCGCGCGCAGCGCGGGCACGGCGTCGCGGGCGAGCAGCGCCGCGCGTTCGGCGGGCAACGGCGCGATGCTGCTGACGCCCGCGCGCAGGTTGTCCCACAGCGCTTCGGGATCGGCCGCGCCCGGATAGCGGCCGCCCAGGCCGACGATCGCGAGCGCATCGCGCGCGCCGCCGGGCCGGGCCGTCGCGGCAGCCGCCTCGACCACCGGCGCGGCCGGGTGCGCGCCGTCCGTCAGCCAGCGCCACGCAGCCGGCACCGGCTGGCGCGCGATGCCGCCCGTGAAGCTGTGCAGCAGCGTCGCCTCCGCGCCGAGCCGCAGGCTGTCGCGCACCACCTCGAAACGCATGCCGCCGATCGGGCACAGGCCCATCTCGAACTCGGCCTGACGCTCCATCAGCAGCTGGCCGGCATAGCCCGCGTCGAGCAGCGGCAGGTGGATCGCCTCTTCTTCGTCCAGCCCCGCGCGCGGAGCCGCGACGAGAAACAGGCAGAACGCCGCGCCCCGGTAATGGCGGCGGTTGTACGGCGAGTACGCCTGCGCCATGCGCGCCTCGTCGAGATCGCTTTGGCGCGTCAGCGCGTGGCGCGCCTCGTCATACGCATAGAGCCCTTCCGTCAGCCCCTCGATGCGTTCGCCGCGCGCGTACAGATAGATCCGGAACCCCGGCCGGCCCGCCGCCGCCCCGTACAGATACGCCGATGCGGCGTCCGGCCCCGGCCTGAGCAGGGTCAGCAGCCCGCCGAGCGCGCGCAGCGGCAGCGGCGCGGATTCGTAGTCGCGCCGGCAGGCGCGCAGGCGGTAATCGTCCCAGCCGGACGAGGCGGCCGCGAGCCGGCACACGGCAGGCCGCGCCGACACGTCCCGCAGATGGCGGTGCGCGTCGTGCAGCTGTTCCAGCGCCTCCTTGGACAGCGGCGCCTGCGCGACCGTCTCGCGGAGCGCGCGATGGCTCAGCGCAGCCGCGCTCGCGGGCGGCGACGGCACGCGCCCGAACGCGGCGGCGCGATCGTCCGCCGTCGCGGGTTCCGGCTCGCCCGGCGCTGCGCCCGCCAGCAGGCAGTGCACGAAGCGTTCGTCGTCCGCCAGATCGAAGGCCGCCGCGAGGCGGCCGAAGTCGACCCGCGCGGCCGGCCGCGCCGTCACGCCGGACGCCGCCTGACGTCCGAGCAGCAACTGCGCCATGTAACCCGCCTCGACCGCGACCAGCACGCCCGCGTGCTGCGGGTAAAGCGGCGTGACCGCGTCCAGCGCCGCGACCAACAACACCGCGAGCGCCGCACTGTCGAAGGCGTCGCGGTCGGCGCCCGCGAACGCCTGCCGGTCGACGGCCGCGATCTCGCCGACCTGGTGCAGCGTGTGCGCCACCGGATGGAAGTAGTAGACCCCGCCCGCGAGTCCCTGCACCGCGTGCGGCTTCACCGCGACATAGGTCCGCACCGCGTTGAGGCTGCCGCCGGACGGATGCAGGTAGCAGAGGCGGCCGTCCCGCTCCTGCGCGCCGAGCCGCATCAGCCATGCGCCGAACGCGGCGAGGTCGAGCGGACGGTTCGCGAAGCGCGCGGGCGCGGACGGCAGGTAGACGTCCGCACGCAGGTGCGCGAGCGGCAGCGCTGTGACCCGGGCGGCCTCCGGCGCAGGTTCCGCGACGGGCGCGGGCGCCCGAGCGGATCCGGAGACCGGCGGCGGCGCGACGGGCGCATCCGTCACGCCGTGCGCGCGCAGATGCGCGACGATGCCGCGCAGGTTCGGCGTATCGAGGAAGGTGTCCACCGGGACTTCGACGCGATACGTCTGGAACACCCACTCCGCGACGCGGATCAGGCTCAGCGAGGTCGCGCCGAGATCGAACCAGTCGGCGTCGTCGGCCAGCGCGTCGCAGCCGAGCAGCGTCGCGACGAATGCGCGCAGCGCATCGGCGACCGGGCGCGCGGTTTCGGCGGCGGTCTCGACGGCGGGTTCCGCGGAGGGCGAAGGAAGAGGCGTCTCCGTGTCGGACGCCGCCGTCCCGACTCCCCCCTCGCCGCCGCCCGCGCCGGCGAGATAGTCCGCGATGCCGCGCGTCGTCGGCGTATCGAGGAAGCGGTCGACCGGCACCTCGACGCCGTATTCGTCGCGAATCCACTCGGCCAGCCGCACCAGCGTCAGCGAGGTCGCGCCGAGGTCGAACAGATCCGCGTCGCCCTCCACGCTCGCGCATTGCAGCAGCGTCGCGACATACGCGGACAATGCGTCGCGCAGCGCCTCCACGCGGCGCGGTGCGACGGGCGCGACCGGCGCGACCGGCGGTGCGGTGCTCGCCGCTTCCGCCGTCGCCGCCACCGCCGCCACCGCCGCCCCCGCCTCGCCCGCCACCGGCCACGGCAGCGCCTGACGGTCGAGCTTGCCGTGCACCGTCACCGGCAGACGGTCCAGCACCGCGACGAGATTCGGCACCATGTATTCCGGCAGCCGCGTCCGCGCGAACCCGCGCACGGCCCGCGCATCGGGCGCGCGGCCGTCCGGCTCGACATACGCGACGAGCTTGGGATCGCCTTCCGCCTCGCCGCGCACGAGCACCACCGCGTCGTTCACGCCGGGGCAGTCGCGCAGCACCGCCTCGATCTCGCCCAGTTCGATCCGCAGGCCGCGCAGCTTCACCTGGAAGTCGATGCGGCCGACGAACTCCAGATTGCCGTCGTCCAGTTCGCGCACGCGGTCGCCGGTCCGGTACATCCGGCTGCCGGGCTCGCCGAACGGGTTCGGCACGAAACGTTCGTCGGTCAGCGCCGGCCGGTTCAGATAGCCGCGCGCCAGCCCGACGCCCGCGATATACAGCTCGCCCTCTTCGCCGCGCGCCACCGGCGCGCGCGCGTCGTCCAGCACGTGAAGCTGGATGCCGGTGATCGCGCGGCCGATCGGCACGCGCTTGTCGGCGCGTATTTCGCAGTGCCAGTGACTGACGTCGACCGCCGCCTCGGTCGGCCCGTACAGATTGTGCAGCCGCGCGGACACGCGCTCGCCGAAGCGCCGCACGAGTTCGAACGGCAGCGCCTCGCCGCTCGTGAACACCTCGCGCAGGCTCGTGCACTGCGACGCTGCCGGATCGTCGAGAAAGAAGCGCAGCATCGACGGCACGAAATGGCAGACGGTGATGCCTTCGCTGCGGATCGTCTCGGTCAGGTAACGGCTGTCCTTGTGCCCGTTCGGCTTCGCGAACACGAGCGTCGCGCCCGCGAACAGCGGCCAGAAGAATTCCCACACCGACACGTCGAACGTATACGGCGTCTTCTGCAGCACCCGGTCGCGCGCCGTCAGCCGGTACGCGTCCTGCATCCACACCAGCCGGTTGCAGACCGCGCGGTGCGACAGCATGCATCCTTTCGGCTGCCCGGTGGACCCCGACGTATAGATCACATACGCGAGATCGTCCGGCGCGTTGAACGGCGCGAGCGGGCCGCTGTCGTATCCGGCCAGCGCGTCCGCGCCGAGATCGAGCGCGAGCACCGTGCCGTCGAAACCCGCGAGCGCGCCGGCGAGACCCGGCTGGGTGACGACGACCGGTGCGCCGGAATCGTCGAGCACGAACGCGCGGCGCGCGTCCGGAAAAGCGGGATCGAGCGGCAGGTACGCGCCGCCCGCCTTCATGATGCCCAGCAGCGCGACGATCATTTCCAGCGAACGCTCGATGAACAGCCCCACGACCACATCCGGCCCGACCCCAAGCTCGCGCAGATAGCGCGCGCAGCGGTTCGCGTGCTGGTCCAGCTCCGCGTACGTCAGCGTGCGTCCGGCCTCGCGCGCGGCGATGGCTTCCGGAGTACGGGCGGCCTGCAATTCAATCTGCTGATGTATCAACATGGTGGTCTGATCGCG
>NZ_JAAGNW010000201.1 GCF_010645215.1 Burkholderia multivorans
ATCAAGGTGTCGATGGTCGAGATCAAGCACGTCGACCTCAACGAGACGATGATCCGCGCCATCGCGCGCCAGGCCGAGGCCGAGCGCGAACGGCGCGCGAAGGTGATCCATGCGGAAGGGGAATTGCAGGCGTCGGAGAAACTGCTGCAGGCCGCGCAGCGGCTCGCGCTGCAACCGCAGGCGATGCAGTTGCGCTATCTCCAGACGCTGACCACGATTGCCGCGGACAAGAATTCGACGATCGTGTTTCCGTTGCCGGTCGATCTGCTCAACGCCGTGCTGGAACGCCTCGGCACGCCGAAATCCCCGTCGTAGGCCCACCCCGGCGCGCACCGCCCGATCCGTCCCCTTGGAAGCGGGCGCGCTGCCGCGCGACCGGATTAGGAGAAATACTCATTTCGAAAGGCTCGCGCCCGTCGCGCACTGGTATAAGATATTTACATTGACCAATGACACAGTTCGAGCTGATTCATTAAAAGGCGGAAGCGCTCGCCTCCTTCGGCCGGCTGTCACCAGGAGACGACGCACCATGGCCGCCCATGCCCTGCCCACGGTTCATCCGGACGAACTCGCGCAGTTCCGCGCAGTCCAGCAGCTCGCCTACCGCTGCGTCGAGACCGTCGGCGCGATGCTGCAGCCCGGCATGACCGAGAAGGACGCCGCGCGCCTCCTGATCGAATGGGCCGGAGACCACGGCGTGCGCGACTGGCTGCACAAGCCGTTCGCGTGGTTCGGCGACCGCACCGCGTTCGAGGGCTTCTCCGGTTTGAAACACCTGGGCGGCTTCAATCTCGCGTTCTTCCCGAGCAACCGCCGGCTCGAACCCGACATGCCGATCATTCTCGACGTCGCGCCCGTCGTCGACGGCGTGGTCGCCGACGTCGGCTACGCGCACTGCCTCGGCCACAACGCGATCCTCGACCAACTGCAGGACGACCTGATCGCGCATCGCGAGCTGATCGTGCGCCTGGTGCGCGAGCGCCGCACACTCGCGGAAGTCGCGCAGGCCGTCGACGCGCTGTGCCAACGCCAGGGCGTCGCGCCGCGCCACAAGGCCTATCCGTTCAAGGTGCTCGCGCATCGCGTCGCGAAACTGCATGCCCCGGCGAAGCCGCGCTTCGTCGCGCGCTTCGGCCTCAACTCGACCCGCAACCTGATGCTCGACCAGCGGCTCGCGGGCAAGCAGCAGGGCTGGTCGCCGCTGTGGTCGATCGACCCGCGCTCCGCGCACGCGCCCACGCCGGGCCTGTGGGCGGTCGAACCGCATCTCGGCTTCGCCGGCGTCGGCGCGAAATTCGAGGAATTGCTGGTGATCACCGACGACGACGCCTGCTGGCTCGACGACGACCTGCCGCACGTGCGGCGCTGGAACCGCCGCCAGGAGGCGGCCGCCGCCGCACACGAACAGGCCGCCTGAGGCCCGCGCCCTTCCCCCTTCCACACGGTCCCACGATGCAGCCTCTCTCCGACGAAGCGCCGCTCGCGCTGTTTGAAGCGGTGTACACCGAATCCGCCGTGCCCTCGGGCGACGTCACGCTCGCCGTCAAGACCTGGGGCGATCCCGCGCGCCCGGCCGTCGTGCTCGTGCACGGCTATCCGGACGACAGCAGCGTCTGGCACGCGGTCGCGCCCCTGCTCGCGAAGCAGCATTTCGTGATCGCCTACGACGTGCGCGGCGCGGGCCTGTCGAGCGCGCCGCCGCGCACCGCCGACTACCGGCTCGCGCGGCTCGTCGACGATTTCGTCGCGGTGCTCGACGCATTCAGCCCGACCCGGCCCGTGCATCTGATCGGGCACGACTGGGGCTCCATCCAGGGCTGGGAATTCGTCACCGAGCCGCGTCTCGCCGGCCGCATCGCGTCCTACACCTCGTGCTCGGGACCGTGTCTCGATCACGTCGGCTACTGGTTGCGCCGGCAACTATCTCGGCCGTCGCCCGCCGCGCTCGGCCGGCTCGCCGGACAGCTGCTGCGCTCGTGGTACGTGTACCTGTTCCACCTGCCGCTGCTGCCCGAATGGAGCTGGCGCCTGTGGCTCGGCCGCGCATGGCCCCGGGTCCTGCGCCGGGTCGAACACACCGCGATCGCGCCGCGCCCGACCCAGGCCGGCGACGGCGCGCGCGGCGTGCGCCTGTACCGCGCGAATTTCATCCGCTGCCTGTTCGCGCCGCGCGAACGCTTTGCACACGCGCCGGTGCAGGTGATCGTTCCGCTCGGCGACAAGTACGTGAGCCCGGCGCTGTCCGAGGATCTGTCGCGCTGGGTGCCGCGCTACTACCGCCGCACCGTGGCCGCGCGACACTGGCTGCCGGTCGCGGATCCCGCGCGCTTCGCCGGCTTCGCACAGGAACTGATCGACGCGGTCGAACACGGCGTCGAGCCGCCCGCGCTCGCGCGCGCGCACCGCGCCAATCCGAGCGGCCCGTTCAGCGGCAAGCTCGCGGTGATCACCGGCGCGGGCAGCGGGATCGGCCGCTGCGCCGCGCTCGAATTCGCGAAACGCGGCGCGGCGGTGGTCGCGGTCGATCTCGACCTCGCCGGCGCCGAGCGCACCGCGCTGCTGGTCGGCCTGCTCGGCGCACGCGCGCAGGCGCGCCGCGTGGACGTCGGGTCCGCCGAGGCGATGGAGGCGCTTGCCGAATGGGTCGAGCGCGAACTCGGCGGCGCCGACATCGTGATCAACAACGCCGGCATCGGCATGGCGGGCGGCATCCTCGACACCAGCGCCGCGCATTGGGAGCGGATCCTGCACGTGAACCTGTGGGGCGTGATCCACGGTTCGCGGCTGTTCGCGCGCCAGATGGTCGCGCGCGGCGCGGGCGGGCATATCGTCAACACCGCGTCGGCGGCCGCGTTCGGCCCGTCGCGCGACCTGCCCGCGTATGCGACCACCAAGTCGGCCGTGCTGATGCTCAGCGAATGCATGCGCGCGGAACTGGCGGGACACGGGATCGGCGTGACCGCCGTGTGCCCGGGCTTCGCGGAGACCGGGATCATGGCGTCGACGCAATACGCGGGCGCGAGCGCGCAGGACGAGGCGCGCCTGCGGCAGCGCGCGGCGCGGCTCTACCAGATGCGCGGCCTGAAGCCGGAGACGGTCGCGCGCGCGATGGCTCACGCCGTGCAGCACGACCGGCCGCTCGTCGCGGTGGGCGCGGAGGCGCATGCGATGCGTTTCATCGGCCGCTTCATGCCGTGGCTCGGCCGGCTGATCGCGCGACTCAACATGGCCGCGCACTGAGCCGCAGGCCCGATATCAATGGAGACTCCCATGAACGCACCCGACGGCCCCCATCTGATCAAGGCACGCCACGTGCGCTTCGATTTCAGCGCGACGCCGATCCAATGGATTCCGGGCGACCCGGCCGGCACCCACGTCATCAACACGCTGAACCTGCTGTTTCCCGAGGGCGAGCTGTGGTTCTGCCGCGTGTACAACAAGGCGCTGCCGCTGATCGAGGACCCGGCGCTGCGCGCGGACGCGGAAGGTTTCCTGCGTCAGGAGGCCGTGCATTCGCGCTCGCACGGCGGCGTGCTCAAGCACTACTACGAGCGGCACGGGATCGATACGCAGCCGTTCACGAAACGCCTCGCCTGGCTGTTCGGCAAGATGCTCGGCGAGAAGGCGTTCGGCTTCGCGACCGAGCTGGGCAAGACGCGCTACTGGTTGCGCCAGCAACTGGCGGTGATCGCGTCGCTCGAACATTTCTTCGGCTATCTCGGCAACTGGGTGCTGAACGCGCGCGCGCTCGACGAGGCGGGCGCCGATCCGACCATGGTCGATCTGCTGCGCTGGCACGGTGCGGAAGAAGTCGAGCATCGCACCGTGGCGTTCGACATCTACCGGCACATGGGCGGCAATTACCTCGAACGCTCGCTGCACATGAGCTTCGCGATCGTGCTGCTGCTGTATTTCGTCGCGACGGGCGCGAAGTTCATGTACCAGCGCGATCCGGCGGCCGGCCGCTATCCGGGCTTCGCGATCGCCTGGTGGCGCGGCTCGCGGCGCGGCCACCTGCCGTCGTTCTGGAAGATGATCGCGGCGGCGCTGCGGTATTACCTGCCTGGGTACACGCCGCACGCCGAAGGTTCGACCGAGCAGGCGCTCGCCTATCTCGCGCGCTCGCCCGCGGCGCAGGCGGCCGCGCACGGCGGGAACTGGGGGGCGGCAAGGCGGGCGGCGGGAGAAGGTCGAGGCGGGCCGGCCGCGTGTTTGAACCGAAGCTCGCCGAGTGCCGGACCAGGCGATGAATAAGAAAAATGCCGTGAAACAGGCCCTGTCCATTTCACGACAAATCGATATTTTTTACCGATCATATTGCACCCGCCAAGACCCGGCATTTTCACCCATCCGGATATGCCGATTTCTTGCATGAGAAGCCGAATCGAATAAAATCAGACCCCAAAACCACCCGATTCTGCGCTCCAGCCCCACACCTTGCCTCGCCGGCCTCCCCTCGTTGCTCGCCTCCCCGCCATTCCGCCGGCTCTTCCCTAACGGCTTTATTCAAACAAAATCCCTTCGTTTGGAATCCTTCCTCTATCCCGATATTGCTTGACTTCTCATTTTAAATATCCAAAGAATGCATCATGCTTCGCGCATGTTTGCAGAAAAATAACCACGCCATAACAAACAGATATCACCTGCATTCGCGACACGCTTCGAAATAATGACAATCGGAAAGCCGTCAGGCCGGACCGGTTGAAGAACACGCCAATCACCCGAGGGATTCCTGATGAGCGCAGGCCAACCGCCGTCGCCGGCCGGTGACGAGCATACGATCGACAATGCATTGCGCGGCGCCGACACCGCGCCCGCCGCCCGCCTCGACCGCGCGCTCGCGCTGATCATCGTCGCGCTGCCCGCGGTCGGCACCGTGCTCGCGATCGCCCTGTGGATCGCGGGGCACGGCCCGGGCCCGGTCGAATGGGCCGTGTTCGGCGTGTTCTACTTCGCGACCGCGCTCGGCCTCGAGGTCGGTTTTCACCGGCACATCACGCACAAGGCATTCAACGCACGGCCCTGGGTCCGCGCCCCGCTGATCGCGATGGGCTCGATGGGCGTGCACGGCCCGGTCAACTGGTGGGCCGCCATCCATCGCCGCCACCAGGCCACCAGCGACGGCCCCGGCGACCCGCATTCGCCGCACCTGTCCGGCGCAGGCGCGGACGGCCTGCTGAAGGGGCTGTACCACAGCCACTTCGGCTGGCTGTTCGTCGGCCGCTCCACCCGCCCCGACGGCTGGGAACGCTACGTCCCGGACCTCTACCGCGACCCGCTCGTGTTCCGCCAGCACATGCAGTACTACCGCTGGGTGGTGATCGGCCTCGTCGTGCCGCCGCTCGTCTGCGGCCTCGCGGCGCGCTCGTGGAGCGGCGTGCTGCTCGGCTTCCTGTGGGGCGACCTGGTGCGGATCTTCGCGGTCAGTCACTGCATCTGGGCGCTCAACTCGTTCTGCCACGTGATCGGCCGGCGCGACTTCGCCACCACCGCGCACGACCGCAGCCGCAACAGCCTGCTGCTCGCGCTGCCCACTTTCGGCCAGGGCTGGCACAACAACCATCACGCGTTCCCGGGCTCGGCGTTCACCGGCCTGCACTGGTGGCAGCTCGATCCGGGCGGCCTGTTCGTACGCGTGCTGCAGGCGCTGCGCCTCGTCTCCGACGTCAATCGCCCGTCGGCCGAACTGATCGAGAAGAAGCGCCTTTCCTGACCCCTCTACCCCTCACGGAGATTCCCGATGACGCAAGCGACTTTGACGGCGGTCCAGCCCGATGCGGAAACCGCACAGGAGATCCAGAACTGGATGATCGCGTACCTGCTGAACCAGAACGGTATCGACCGCAGCGCGATCGACCTCGACAAGGAGTTCATCGACTACGGCCTCGATTCGGCCGCCGCGCTGCGGATGGTCGGCGATCTCGAGGACTACCTGAAGCGCAAGCTGTCGCCGAGCCTGCCCTACGAACACCCGACGATCGCGCAGCTCTCGCGCGTCCTCGCCGCCGGCCGCTGAACGCCCCGCGCGCCGGACCGCCCGCGCCGCGCCGCGCACGGGCGCCACGCGCGGCTTCTCACCCAATCCGTACGCCGACCCAGTCGGCCCCCATCAGGAGCAAGCCCATGACTCCGGAAGTCGATACGCCGCGGCCGGCCGCCGGCCCCGCGTTCGGTGCGTCCGCCGACGCCATCCAGTACCACTACGACATCGGCAACGCGTTCCTCGCCCTCGCGCAGGAAGGCGGCCGCAACTACTCGTGCGCGATGTACCACGAGGGCGACACGCACGAGGAAGCGCAGATCCGCAAGCTCGACTATCACATCGACCAGATCCGCGCGCGCGGCGCAGCGCGCGTGCTCGACATCGGCTGCGGCTGGGGCGCGCTGCTCAACCGTCTCGTCACAGTCGCGGGGGTCGGCCAGGCGGTCGGGCTCACGCTGTCCAACGAGCAGATCCGTCACATCCACGACAGCTATCGCCATCCCGGCATCGAGGTGATGCTGAAGAACTGGCAGGACTACCGGCCGGACGAGCCGTTCGACGGCATCATCTCGCTCGGCGCGTTCGAGCATTTCGCGAAGATCGACGAGGACAAGCTCGAGGTCTACCGCTACTACTTCGAGAAGTGCCACGCGTTCCTGAAGCCGGGCGCGCGCATGTCGCTGCAGACCATGGGCTACGGCGACGTGCCGCGCGACCGGCGGCACACCGACCTGTTCATCGCCCACGAAGTGTTCCCCGAATCGGACCTGCCGTATCTCGCGGACATCGTGCGCGCGGCGGAGATGCTGTTCGAGGTGGAGCTGGTGCGCAACGACCGGCACGACTACACGCGCACCATGCGCGCCTGGTTCGAGAACCTGCGCGCGAACCGCGACCGCGCGCTCGCGCTCGCGCCGCTGCACGTGATCGAACGCTACGAGCGCATGTACCGGACCATGAGCTACTCGTTCGACCTCGGGGCGTTCGCGCTGTACCGGATCACGTTCCGCCGGATCGAACCGAACCGGCTCGGCGCGCGCGCGTCGTAACCGCCCGGGCGCCACGATGGACGATCCCTCGCTGCTCGACGCTCCCCGCCGCGCCCCGGCCACGCCGCGCGCGGCGGCGGCCGACGACGCCCACCTGTCGGTCGCATCGCGTCTCCGGCACCTGAGCGTCGCGCTGATCCCGACGCTCGGCACGCTGGCCGCGCTGCTGTCGTGGGCGCTCGGCGGCCCTGCGCCGCGGCCGCGCGAGTTCGCGCTGCTCGCCGGCTTCTACGTGCTGAACCTGCTCGGCATGGAGCTGGCGCTGCACCGCTACTTCGCGCACCGCGCGTTCAAGGCCACGCCCGCCACCCAGGTCGCGCTCGCGGTGCTCGGTTCGCTCGCGTACATGGGGCCGCTGATGTGGTGGGTCGCGATCCACCGCAAGCATCATGCGCACACCGACCGGCCCGGCGATCCGCACACGCCGCAGCTCGGCGGGCCGGGCCTGCGCGGCCGCCTGACCGGCTTCTGGCAAGGCCACGTCGGCTGGCTGTTCACGCCCGAGCGGGCCCGGCCGCCGGCCTGGAACCGCTATGCGATGGATCTCTACCGCGACCCCGTGCTGCTGCGGATCCATCACGCGTACGACTACTGGCTCGTGCTCGGCCTGCTGCTGCCGATGCTGATCGACGGGCTCATCGACCTGTCGTGGAAAAGCGCGCTGCTCGGCCTGCTGTGGGGCGGCACCGTGCGGGTGTTCCTCGCGACCAACGCGGTCTGGGCGGTCAACTCGGCCGGCCATCTGTTCGGCGCACGCCCCTACCCGGGCCGCGACGCGAGCGGCAACCTGTTCTGGCTCGCGCTCGTCACGCTCGGCGCGGGCTGGCACAACAATCATCACGCGTTCCCGCAGTTCGCGAGCACGCGGCTGCGCTGGTGGCAGATCGACATGACCGCCTGGGTGATCGCGCTGCTCGAACGGCTGGGCCTCGTCTGGGACGTCCAGCATCCCGATCCCGCGACGATCCGCAAGAAGGCCGGCGCCGACGCGAAACCCCAGGACTGAACGGATCCCGCCATGACCGCCCCGCGCATCTTCGACGCCCGCGTCCACCTGCTCCCCGACTCCGTCGCCAAGCTGGTCTGGAAAAACTATGCGCGCGAGGCGTGGGACGTCCGCTACCAGCTGCTCGCCGACGCCACGCTCGCCTTTCTCGCTGCGCACGGCGTCGAGCGTGTCGCGGGCATCTGCTATGCGTCGCAGCCCGGCATCGCGCCGTTCCTGAACAACTTCATGGCCGGCCTGCATGCGCGGCATCCGGCGCAGGTGGTGCCGTTCGGCACCGTGCACCCGGGCGACGAGGACAGCGTGCGCGAGGTCGAGCGCGTGCTCGACGAGCTGGGCTTCGCCGGCATCAAGCTGCACTGCCACCTGCTGCGGATGGCGCCCGACGATCCCGCGCTCGCGTCGATCCTCGACGCCGTGGCCGAGCGCGGCAAGATCGTCAACCTGCATTCGGGCGCGGTCGCGAAGAACAATGCGGCGCTCGATACGGTCAGGGCATTCTGCAATGTCGATCGGTTCCGGCGCGCGCTGCGCCGTCGCCCCACGCTCAGGATCATCGTTCCGCATATCGGCTACGACGAGGTGCAGGCCTATCTCGACCTGATGGACGAATTCCCGAACCTGCACTTCGATACCGCGATGGCGTTCGGCGGCCACCGCGTCGCGATCGGCGAAGCGATTCCCGATGTGCGGCCGCTCGTGCCGGCGCGCCATGCACGCGGCGCGCATCCGCCGCTGCCCGATCCGTGGCGCCCCGCGCTCGAACAGCTGGTACCGCAGATGCAGGCCCAGCCGACGCGCTTCCTGTACGGCAGCGACTTCCCTTACGTGCCCTACGACTGGGATCTGGAAATTCGCCAACTGACGCGCTACCTGCCGCCCGAGGTTCTCGCGCGGGTGCTGTGGGACAACGCGGCCGCGCTGTTCGGCGCACCGCGCGAAGCGGAGCCGGAGGAAAGCGCCGCCGCCGCGCAGGGAGCGAATGAATGAACGACGCCGGCTGGAACATCGACGCATGCCGGGACTTCGTCGCGCTCGCGCGTCATCGCGCGCGAACCACGCCCGAGCTGCCGGTCTACACTTTCGTCGGCTTCGGCGACGAGCCGTCGCAGGTATTGACCTGCGCCGAACTCGACCGGCGCGCGACCGCGCTCGCCGCGCGCCTGCTGGCCCGCGTGCAGCCCGGCGACCGCGCCCTGCTGCTGTTCGCGCCCGGGCTCGACTACATCGCCGCGCTGTTCGGCTGCCTGTATGCGGGCGTGATCGCGGCCCCTGCGTATCCGATCGAGCCCGCGCAAGCGGAGCGCACGCTGCCGCGCCGGATCGCGATGGTCGCGGATTGCGCGCCGGCCGTGATCCTCGGCACCGCGGCGGAGCGCGATGCATGCGCGCAGCTCGGCGCGCCGATGCAGCCGCTCGCGCACTTGCCGTGGCTGGCCGTCGACGCGCCCGAGCCCGACGAGCCGACCGCCGCGACGCTGGATCCCGCCGCGCGATCCGATCCCGCACAGCCCGCGTATCTGCAATACACATCCGGCTCCACCGGTGCGCCGAAGGGCGTGATGATCGGCCATCGCAACCTCATGCACAACTCGGCGCTGATCGCGCGCCGCTTCGGGCACGATGCGAGCAGCCGGGGCGCGATCTGGCTGCCGCCGTATCACGACATGGGGCTGATCGGCGGCATCCTGCAGCCGCTCTATGCCGGCTTCCCGGTCGCCCTGATGTCGCACCTCGATTTCCTCAAGCATCCGCTGCGCTGGCTGCGCACGGTCAGCACATTCCGCGCGACCACGAGCGGCGGCCCCAACTTCGCCTACGACATGCTCGCGACGATGCGCATCGCCGACAGCGATCTCGACCGTCTCGATCTCGCCAGCTGGCGTCTCGCCTTCGTCGGCGCTGAGCCGATCCGCGCCCGCACGCTGCACGCGTTCGCCGAACGCTTCGCGCGCTGCGGCTTCGACGCCGCCGCGTTCTACCCGTGCTACGGGCTCGCCGAGCACACGCTGTTCATGACCGGCGCGCCGCTGCCCAGCGATGCGCTCGGGCCGGGCGACGCGGAGGAGGCCGGCATCGCGTGCGGCACGCCGGCCGAGGACAGTGTGCTGCTCGTGGTCGACCCGCGCACCGGCGCGCGCTGCGCGGACGGCGAAGTCGGCGAGCTGTGGGCAAGCGGGCCGAGCGTCGCACAAGGCTACTGGGGCCAGCCCGCACTGACGCAAGAAACCTTCGCGGCGCGGGTCGAGGGCGTCGCAGGCGCATTCATGCGGACCGGCGACTACGGCTACCTGCGCGACGGCGAGCTGGTCGTGACGGGCCGGCTCAAGGACATGCTGATCATCCGCGGCGCGAATCACTACCCGCACGATCTCGAGGCGACGATCGAAACGCTCGACCCGGAGGTGTTCCGGCCGGGCGGCTGCGCGGTGTTCGCGGTCGATGCCGCGCAACAGGCCGCACCGCGCGTGACGGTGGTGCGCGAACTGCGGGCGCGCCACCTGCCCGCGTTCCGCGACGATGCGGCTGCGGCGCGCGGCAGCCATTTCGAGCGCCTGCGCCGCGCGATCACGCAGCGGCACGGCATCGTCGTGCACGACATCCTCTTCACGCCGCCGTCGGCGGTGCCGAAAACGACGAGCGGCAAGGTCCAGCGTCACGCCTGCCGCGACCTGTTGCTGCGCGGCGCGCTGCCGATCGTTGCACAATGGCATGCGGATCCAGCCTGAATCGCCCAACCACGGAGACAAGCCATGTCGGAACAACGGGATGCAGATTATTTCAATCGCCTCGGCAAGGACTATCTGCCCGGGCTGCTCGGGATGGTCATCACGGAGCTGGACGGTCTGTACCTGAAGGCGGAACTCGACGTCCGCCAGTCGCTGCTCGCGCCGAACGGCTATCTGCACGCGGGCACCATCGTGAGCATGGCCGACACCGCGTGCGGCTACGGCTGCTTCGCGAACCTGCCGGAAGGCTCGACGAACTTCACCACGATCGAGCTGAAAAGCAATTTCATGGGCACCACGCGCGACGGCGTGATCCATTGCGAGGCGCGCGCACTGCATGCGGGACGCACGACCCAGGTGTGGGACGCGCTGGTCCGCCATGAAGGCAAGCTGCTCGCGACGTTCCGCTGTACGCAGATGATCCTCTGGCCGACCCGGTGACGCGATGAGCACTTCGTCCGATCTCCGTGTCGAAGCGCGCCCCGTCCGCCGCCTCGGCGCATCCATCGACACGACC
>NZ_JAAGNW010000202.1:0-7104 GCF_010645215.1 Burkholderia multivorans
CGGCTCGTCGATGAAGTCACGCGGGAGGTCGCACGTACGCTTGAAGTGGAGATCGCGGGCTGGGTCAGGGAAGCGGTCGACGACGAACTGGCGCGCCGCGCCGCGCGCGGCGCCGATACCGATACCGCATGAGGCGGCGCACGCCGCTTACTTGAGCGACAGGATCCAGTGGGCGAGCGTGCCCGCTTCGGCGTTCGTCAGTTGCGTATTGGCGGGCATCGGCACGCTGCCCCACACCCCCACGCTGCCTTTCACGATGGTCTGCGCGAGATAGGTCGCGGCGTCGGCGCGCGCCGCGTATTTGTCGGCGATCGCGCTGAACGACGGCCCCATCAGGGGCTGCGCGATCGCATGGCAGGCCATGCAGTTCCTGCGCTGCGCGAGCGTCGGACCATCGGCTTGCTGCGCATGCGCGTTGGCTCCGGCGGCAACCAGCACGATTGCCATCAGACGCAACGGGATTCGTATCATCTAGAGGTCTCCGCCGGCGTGGGTGTCCGGCTTGGCATGCGCGCATTATAAAAGCAAAGGGGGCGCGAGTTCTTCGCGCCCCCCGCTTCCTTGACGCAGCCGGGATGCCCCGGCCGCCGTCCGTCGGCGTCAGCCCGTCACCGCACCCTTGTTCGCGGGCAGTGCGAGCGCCGCGTACTTCGCCAGCACGCCGCGCGTGTAGCGCGGCGCCGGCTGCTTCCAGGCAGCGCGCCGGCGCGCCAGCTCGGCGTCGTCGAGGTTCAGCTGCAACAGCAGCCGGTGCGCGTCGATCGTGATCGAGTCGCCTTCCTGCACGAGCGCGATGGTGCCGCCGACGAAGGCTTCCGGCGCCACGTGGCCGACCACCATGCCCCAGGTGCCGCCCGAGAAGCGGCCGTCGGTGATGAGGCCGACCGTTTCGCCGAGCCCCTTGCCGATGATCGCCGAGGTCGGCGCGAGCATTTCCGGCATGCCCGGGCCGCCCTGCGGGCCGAGATAGCGCAGCACGACGACGTCGCCCGCGTTGATCTTGTCGTCGAGGATCGCCTGCAGCGCGCTTTGCTCGTCGTCGAACACGCGCGCCGGGCCGGTGATGACCGGGTTCTTCAGGCCGGTGATCTTCGCGACCGCGCCGTCTTCCGCGAGGTTGCCCTTCAGGATCGCGAGGTGGCCTTCCTTGTACAGCGCCTGGTCGATCGGGTAGATCACCTTCTGGTCGGCGCGCGGCACGCTCGGCACGTCCTTGAGCGCTTCGGCGATGGTCTCGCCGGTGATGGTCATGCAATCGCCGTGCAGCAGGCCTGCGTCGAGCAGGATCTTCATCACTTGCGGGATCCCGCCCGCCGCATGCAGGTCGGTCGCGACGAACTGGCCCGACGGCTTCAGGTCGCAGATCACCGGCACGCGCTTGCGGATCCGCTCGAAGTCCTCGATCGACCAGTCGATCTCGGCCGCGTGCGCGATCGCGAGGAAGTGCAGCACTGCGTTGGTCGAGCCGCCCGTGGCCATGATCACCGCCACCGCGTTCTCGATCGACTGCTTCGTGATGATGTCGCGCGGCTTCAGGTCGCGCTTCACCGCCTCGACGAGCACGCGCGCCGATTCGGCGGCCGAGTCGACCTTCTCGTCGTCCGGGTTCGCCATCGTCGACGAATACGGCAGCGACATGCCGAGCGCCTCGAACGACGAGCTCATCGTGTTCGCGGTATACATCCCGCCGCACGAGCCGGTCGTCGGGCACGCGTTCTTTTCGACCCCTTCGAAATCTTCCTGCGACATCCGGCCCGCGGTGAACTCGCCGACCGCCTCGAACGAGGACACGATCGTCAGGTCCTTGCCCTTCCAGTGGCCGGGGCGGATCGTGCCGCCGTATACGTAGATGCCGGGCACGTTCAGGCGCGCGAGCGCGATCATCCCGCCCGGCATGTTCTTGTCGCAACCGCCCACGACCACGACGCCGTCCATCCATTGGCCCTGCACGCAGGTCTCGATGCAATCGGCGATCACCTCGCGCGACACGAGCGAATACTTCATCCCCTCGGTGCCCATCGACATGCCGTCGGAGATCGTCGGCGTGCCGAAGATCTGCGGATTCGCGCCGGCGTCCTTGACCGCTTTCACGGCGGCGTCGGACAGGCGCTGCAGGCCCGCGTTGCACGGCGTGATGGTCGAGTGGCCGTTCGCGATGCCGATCATCGGCTTGTCGAAATCGTCCTTCTGGTAGCCGAGCGCGTAATACATCGAGCGGTTCGGCGCGCGCGCGACGCCTTGCGTGATGTTCTTCGAGCGGCGGTTGTACGACATGGGGAACTCCATCCGTTTGTTGTCTTGATTGCAGGGCGGCCGGCCGCGGCACGGGCGGGACGGCTCAAGTGGGCCAAGGATGCAGTTTCTCTTTGGGAATGTCCAATATATTATTCATAGCCGATTAGGTCGATCAACATATCAGGGAGTGTGACCGAGGTGAGCCCCGATCTGCGCCAGTGGCGCTATTTCGTGACCGTCGCCGACGAGCGTCATTTCGGCCGCGCGGCGGCCCGGCTGTCGATGACGCAGCCGCCGCTGTCGCAGGCGATCCGTGCGCTGGAGGAGGCGCTGGGCGTCGCGCTGTTCGCGCGCACCAAGCGCTCGGTCGAGCTGACGGCGGTGGGCGCGGCGCTGCTGCCCGAGGTCGAGCGGCTCCTGGCCGCGGCGGACGCGCTGCCGCCGCTCGCGCAGAGTCTCGCGCGCGGCGAGGCCGGCGCGCTGTCGCTCGCGTTCGTGTCGACTGCCGACTACGGCCTGCTGCCGCACCTGCTGCGCGAGTTCGGCGCGCGCAATCCGCGCGTGCGGCTGCAACTGACCGAGGCGACGAGCGACGTGCAGATCGACGAACTCGCGGCGGGGCGGATCGACGCCGGGCTGATCATCCCGCCCGTGCCGCCGCGGCATGCGGCCGCGCTGTCCTACCTGCCCGTGGCGCGCGAGCCGCTCGTGCTGGCGATGCCGGCCGACGCGTCGGCGGCGGGCGAGGAGACGCCGGTGCGCCTCGCCGAGGTCGCGGACTTGCCGCTCGTGATCTTTCCGCGTCGTCTGGCGCCCGGCTTTTATGACATCATTACGGGCTGCTACGGCGCGGCGGGCGTCACGCCGCGCATCGGCCAGGAGGCGATCCAGATGCAGACGATCGTGAGCCTCGTGTCGGCCGGCATGGGCGTCGCGCTGGTGCCGCAGTCGCTGCGCAACCTGCGGCGCACGGGCGTGATCTACCGGCCGCTCGCCGCCGACGCGCCGGTCGTCGAGACCGGGCTGGCCTGGCGCACGGACGACGTGAGTCCGGTGCTCGCGGCCTTCATCGCGATCGTGCGGCGCGCGGCGCCCGGCCTCGACGGCTGAGAACCCCGGCGCGCGCCGGCCGTCAAACACGCGTCGCGCACCCCGTGCGCGGCGCGATGAATCCGAAACCTACACCGTTTATCCATGATCATTCACCCGCATTTCGATCCCGTCGCGATCCACCTCGGGCCGCTCGCCGTCCGCTGGTACGGCCTCATGTATCTGGTCGCGTTCCTCGCGGCGATCGTGGTCGGCCGGCTGCGGCTGCGCCTGCCGCACGTCGCGGCGCAAGGCTGGACCGCGAAGGACATCGACGACATGATGTTCTACGGCGTGCTCGGCACCGTGCTCGGCGGCCGCCTCGGCTACGTGCTGTTCTACAAGGCGAGCTTCTATTTCTCGCACCCGCTCGACATCTTCAAGGTGTGGGAGGGCGGCATGTCGTTCCACGGCGGCTTCCTGGGCGTGGTGTTCGCGATGTCGCTGTTCGCGTGGCAGCGCAAGCGCAGCTGGATGGAGGTGACCGACTTCGTCGCGCCGATGGTGCCGACGGGGCTGGCCGCGGGCCGGCTCGGCAATTTCATCAACGGCGAGCTGTGGGGCCGCGTGACGAGCCCGGATGCGCCGTGGGCGATGCTGTTCCCGGGCGCCGCGCGCGACGATGCCGCGTGGCTCGGCGCGCATCCGGCGCTGGCCGCGAAGTGGAACCTCAACGAGGTGTTCATGCAGTACCAGATGCTGCCGCGCCATCCGTCGCAGCTCTACGAGATCGCGCTCGAGGGCGTCGCGCTGTTCTTCGTGCTGTTCTTCTTCGCGCGCAAGCCGCGGCCGCTCGGCGCGGTATCGGCGGTGTTCCTGATCGGCTACGGCCTCGCACGCTTCACCGTGGAGTTCGCGCGCGAGCCCGACGACTTCCTCGGACTGCTCACGTTCGGCCTCTCGATGGGGCAGTGGCTGTCGTTGCCGATGATCCTCGCGGGTATCGCGATGCTCGTGTGGGCCTATCGCCGCGGCGCGGGCGCGGCGCGCGCATGACGGGCGGCACACGCCGCGCACCATGAAAAACGCCGGCGGGAGCCGGCGTTTTCTTGTCGGCGCGCGTCGCGCGTCACTTCATCTGGACCGAGCCGTTCACGTTGACGGTCACGGTCGCCTTGCCGCCCTCGACCGAGATCGGCGCGCCGGCATCCTTGGCCATCGGCGCGGCCGCGGCCATCGCCATCATGCGCGGATACGGCTGCACGTTGTGGCCGCCGCCGACGTTGACGTCGCGGATCGAATAGCCGCTGTAGCCGAACGCCTTCGAGGCTTCCTCGGCGCGCGAGCGGAACGACTTGATCGCTTCCGTCGTGAGCTTCTGCTCGGCTGCGCGCTGCGCCTCGGGCGACAGCGAGAAGTCGACGCCGGCGATCTGCAGGGTCGTGGCGAGCTGGCCGGCGAGCTTCGAAGCGGCGGCGAAGTCGTGCGATTCGAGCACGACCTCGGTGCGGCCGCGCCACGCGGAGATCTTGCCGTCGCGGTCGGTGCTCGGGTAGACCGAGAACGCGCCCGTGCGCGCGGTCACGCCGGCGACGCCGCGCGCCTGTGCGAGCGCCGCGTCGGCGCGGCGGTTCAGGTCCGCCGTGAGGCTGCCGGGGTCGCGCGCCTGTTGCTCGTAGAACAGGGTAATGGTGACGACGTCCTGCGGCACGTCGGCGCTGGCCTGGGCCGACAGCGACAGCACGCCGGCCGGCGGCGGCAGCTGACCGACGCTCTGCGCGCGTGCGACGGACGGGGCGAGCGACAGCGCGACGGGCACCACGGTGGCGACGGCGAGAGCGAGCACGAGGGCGGTTTTTTTCGTCATGTTGGACTCCTTGAACGGAAGCGCGCACGCGATACGCGCAAAAACGCGGTACGAGGCCGCGCCTGATGAGGATCGTAACCGGCGGCTTGCCGGTTGAGCGACCGTTAGGCCGATGAAAGGTGCGCCGAGTTCCGCTGCGCGCCGGGCCGGGCCGGCGAATTTGACTTTTTCTGACACGGGCCGCGGCGCGACCTCACTTCATCAGCTTCTGCGTGATGAAGCGCCATTCGGCGGGCGTGACGGGCGTGATCGAGAGGCGGTTGCCTTTCGCGAGCACGCGCATGTCGGCCAGCGTGTCATGTTCGCGCAATGCGGCGAGCGGCACGAGCGGCGACTTGCGCACGAACTTCACGTCGACCAGCATCCAGCGCGGCGTTTCGCGCGTGGATTTCGGATCGTGATAGGGGCTCTTCGGATCGAACTGCGTGGGATCGGGATACGGCGTCGAACAGACCTCGGCGAGGCCGGCGATGCCGGGCTCGGGGCAGCTCGAGTGATAGAACAGCACGCCGTCGCCGAGGTGCATCGTGTCGCGCATGAAGTTGCGCGCCTGATAGTTGCGCACGCCGGTCCACGGCAGCGTGCGCTGCGGCGCGTTCGCGAGATCGTCGATGCTCGCTTCGTCCGGTTCGGACTTCATCAGCCAGTAGTGCATGGATCGTGATCGACGCAGGAAAAAGGCTGCCGCAAAAGGAAACGGCATCGGGAATCGCCCGATGCCGTTGAAAAGGCCCCCGCCTTGGCCGCTAGGCCGGCATCCTGAACCTGGGGTTCAGAGTTGGTCGCAGTTAGCAGCACATCGGGTACATCAGACAGAGTGACGCGCGCGCCCGTGCTACAAATTTCCGCAACCGTGCACATGGCATTGGTTCAAGGAATATATGACCTTGGCGAACCAGGCAGGGAAGCTGACTAATCGTGCGGATCGTGTTTGGATTCAGTGGCTTGCATGATGCTCATCACGCTGGACATCAAGCACCGCGAAAACCCCTGAGACCCGCTTACTGCGCTTCGTGCTGTGCGAGCACTGCACCAAGCTGTTCATTCATTTGATGCATTGTACGCCGGATTTCCTCCGCGGGAAATGCTTCTCCGTGCCGCACGCTCTGTTGCAGCCGCAAAAGCTCCGACGCGAGCGACAGCGCGGCCATCACGGCGATGCGATCCGTGCCGCGCACCGAGCTGTTCGCGCGGATCTTCGACATCTCCGCGTCGACGCGCGCGACCGCCTCGAGCAGCGCGGCTTCGGTTTCGGCGGAGCAGGCGAGCCGATACGCCTGACCGAGGATCGATACTTCGATCTGCTTGGTGCTCATGCATGTTCTCCGTGGCTGGCCGGGCCGCCCTCGCGCGCATCATCGCGCGGGTCGAGCAGGTCGAGCTGGTTCTCCGCGTCCGGCGCGTTCTTCACGCGCGGCAGCTTCTCGAGAATCGCATTGAGCTTCACCTGGGCATCGTCGATCTTCGCCGACAGCGCGTCGCGCTCCGCCGCCAGGGCGTCGCGTTCCTCGCGCAGTTGCGAGAGTTCCGTGCGGGTCGCTTCCGCTTCCGTGCGCAATTGCGCAAGCTGCTCTTCGAGCGCGAGCCGTTCCGTGTGATGACGCTTGTTCAGCGCGATCAGACGGCCAATATTTTGAGATAGAGTTTCGAGTTCGTTGAGCATCTGCTGCGTCCTCTAAAGACCCAGCATTTTAGCGCGGATTATCCTTTAAACCGACATCCGGATCGTATCGAGACGTAACGTTCATGCGTGTTGATGCGAATTTTGCGACAAATCTGGGTCAAATCCCGTGGGCTCGGGGGGCGGGCGGCGCGCCGGAGGCTTTCTTGACGGCCGGCACCCGCGCTCCTACACTGGCGCCGCTTTGGTGCTCGCGTGCAGGCGCACGCGGTTAAACGGGAAGCAGGACGCACGGTCCGCCAGGATCTGCCAACCTGCGCTGCCCCCGCAACGGTAAGCGGCGCATCGCGTG
>NZ_JAAGNW010000202.1:7114-11282 GCF_010645215.1 Burkholderia multivorans
CGATGCCAGCTGTCCCCACAGGCGCGGCTCATGCCGCGCGGCCGCTGCGCGATGCGCGCGGGAAGGCGGGGCGGTGACGCCGTCAGCCCGGATACCGGCCAGGGCGGGAGGGCGGACGCGCGCTGCGCGCCGTCCTCGTGAGGCGGAACCTGCGGGGAGGCGGGGGCCGCACCGTTCAACAGGATTCATCGATGCGAACCCAGATCGCCCGCGCCGCGCTCGTCGCGTGCTCCGGGCTGCCATGCGCCGCCGTCGCGCAGAGCACGCCGCCTGCTTCTTCCACGCCGTCTTCGAGCGCCGCCGCGCCGGCCCAGCTCGAGCCGATCGTCGTGACCGCGCAACGCGCCCCGCAAGCGCTCGCGGACGCGCTGCCGCAAACCACGCTGTTTACCCGCGCGGACATCGAGAACAGCAACGCGACCGACCTGCCCGGCCTGCTCGCGCTCGCGCCTGGCGCGCAGATCGTGCGCAACGGCGGGCCCGGCGCGACCGCGAGCCTGTTCCTGCGCGGCGCGCAGTCGACCCAGTCGCTGGTGTTGATCGACGGCGTGCGGGTGGACTCCGCGAGCCTCGGCCAGGCGCAGATCGCGCAGCTGCCGCTCGACCAGATCGAGCGGGTCGAGATCGTCAACGGCAACGTGTCGTCGCTGTACGGCTCGGGCGCGATCGGCGGCGTCGTACAGGTGTTCACGAAGGACGGCGGCGATCATCCGCCGCGCTTCAACTTCTCGGTCGGCTACGGCAGCTATCACACGCAGAGTCAGACCGCGGGCGTGTCGGGCCGGCTCGACGCGGCGGGCGACACGACGTTCAGCGTGTCGCTGTCGCGCGACAAGACCGACGGCTTCTCGGCCATCAATCCGGTCCTGCAGCCGCAGGCGAATCCGAATGCGAACGGCTATCTCGACGAAAGCGTGGCCGCGTCGCTCAAGCATCGCTTCAATGCGCGCTGGAGCGCGGGCGTCAGCTACTTCCAGAGCAACGGCAATACCAGTTTCGACAACGCCTACGGGCAGCCGACCGATCTCAACAGCCTGTATACCAAGGTGCAGCAGATCGCCGTGTTCGCGGACGGCAAGCTGACCGACTGGTGGACCACGCATCTGCGCGTCGCGAGCGGCAACGATCGCAGTCAGTCCTGGCTGAACGGCGCCTATACCGATCACTTCAACACCGACAACCGCCAGTACACCTGGCAGAACGACTTCGAGCCGCTGAAGGACCAGCACATCCAGGCGGGCTATGAACGGCTCGACCAGGCGTTCGACTCCGACGTGTTCTCCGCGCCGCAGCGTCATGTGAACTCGGGCTGGCTCGGCTACACGGGCCGCTTCGGCAACAGCCAGTTCCAGGCCAACCTGCGGCGCGACCAGTACTCCGATTTCGGCGGCGCCAACAGCTACTATCTCGCCTATGGGCTCGACGTGACCGAGCACTGGAAGGTCACGGCCAGCTATTCCGATGCGTTCCGCGCGCCGAGCTTCAACGATCTGTACTACCCGAACGCGGGCAATCCGGCGATCCGCCCCGAGCGCAGTCACTCGGTCGAGGCCGCCGTGCAGTACGCGTCGGACGCGCTCGGCGTGGCGCGCGTGACGGTGTTCCAGACGCGCTACACGGACCTGATCGATTACCAGCCGGTCGCGAACAGCTATTACTATCAGGCCGTGAACATCGGCCGGGCAAAGGTGCAGGGCGGCGAGGGATCGTGGCAGGGCCACGTCGGCAAGACCGACGTGCGGGTCGCGGCGACCTTGCAGAACCCGGTCGACGAGACGGCCGGCCAGGACCTGAACCGGCGCGCGCGTCGCTTCGCGTCGTTCGCGCTGAACCGCAAGTTCGGCGGCTGGCGCGTCGGCGGCGAATGGCTCGTCAGCGGCGCGCGCAACGACACCGGCAATCCGCTCGGCGGCTACGGGGTCGTCAATCTGTCCGCGCGCTACAACATCACGAAGGCGTGGTACGTGAGCGCGCGCATCGACAACCTGCTCGACAAGGATTACGAACTTGCCTATGCGTACAACACGCCGCGCCGCGGCGCCTACGTCACGATCGGCTGGCAGCAGCAGTGACGCACGCGGCGGGGCGCGCGGATGAGCGCGCGCCGCGCGGCCCTGATCTGGGCCGTGGCCGCGAGTGTCGCGGCCGCCGTGTTCCTTGCATCGCTGACGTGCGGCAGCCTGCCGGTTTCGCCCTGGCAGGCCCTGGCCGCACTCGTGCCGCCGGTGGGCGGTGAGGCGACGGGCGGCACGCCGCTCGCGGTCGAGGTCGTGCGCACGCTGCGCCTGCCGCGTGCGCTCGCGGGCTTCAGCTGCGGCGCGCTGCTCGCGCTCGCGGGCGCGCTGTTGCAGGTGCTGCTGCGCAATCCGCTCGCCGAGCCTTACGTGCTCGGCGTATCGGGCGGCGCGGCGGGCTTCGCGCTCGTCGCGATGATCGCGGGCGGCGCGTGGTGGATGGTCGACGCCGCGTCGTTCCTCGGCGCGCTCGCGTCGATCGCCTTGCTGCTCGGTCTCGCACACCGCGCGCTGTGGCGCGGCGACGCCCGCGACGCCTCGCCGCGCCTGCTGCTCACGGGCGTCGTGATCGCGGCGGGGTGGGGCGCGCTGATCACGCTGCTGTTGTCGATCGCGCCGGACAACCGGCTGCGCGGCATCCTGTTCTGGCTGTCGGGCGACCTGAGCGGCGCGGCCGCGCCCTGGTTCGCGCTCGCGGCGCTCGCGGCGGCCTTGCTGGCCGCGCTGCCGGTCGCGCCGCAGCTCAACGCGCTGCTGCGCGGCGACGCCGTGGCGGCGGCGCTCGGCGTGCCGGTCGCGCGGCTGCGCCTGCGCATCTATCTGATCGCCTCGCTGGCCGCCGCGGCCGCGGTCACCACGGCCGGCACGATCGGTTTCGTCGGCCTCGTGGTGCCGCACGCGTTGCGGCTCGCATTCGGCAACGACCAGCGCATGCTGCTGCCCGCCGCGATGCTCGCGGGCGGCGGCGGCGTGATGGCGGCCGACCTGCTCGCGCGCACGGTGATCGCGCCCGCGCAATTGCCGGTCGGCGTGATGACTGCGCTGATCGGCGTGCCGGTGTTCCTGTGGATGCTGCTGAGGCGGGCGCGATGAGCGCGCCGCGCCCGCTCCCGGACGCCGTCGCGGCGCGCTGCGACGCGCAGCGGCTCGCATTGCAGGCGGGCGGCCGCACGCTGCTCGACGATTTCACGCAATGCTTCGGCCCGGGCGAGCTGTGGTGCGTCGCCGGCCCGAACGGCGCGGGCAAGACGACGCTGATCTCGACGCTCGCCGGGCTCGCGGCGCCCGCGTGCGGGCAGATCGAACTCGACGGCGTGCCGCTTGCCGCATGGTCGCCCGCGCAGCTCGCGCGGCGGCGCGCGCTGATGGCGCAGAGCGTGCACGACGCCTTCAGCGCGAGCGTGTTCGACACCGTGCTGCTGAATCGCTTTCCGCATCTGTCCGGCTGGGGCTGGGAGCGCCCCGAGGATCGCGCGGCCGCGCAGGCCGCGCTCGACACGCTCGGGCTCGCGGCGTTCGCCGCGCGCGACGTGCTGTCGCTGTCGGGCGGCGAGCGTCAGCGCGTCGCGCTGGCCGGCGCGCTGTGCCAGGACGCGCCGCTGCTGCTGCTCGACGAACCGCTCGCGCATCTCGACCTCCATCACCAGATCGACTGTCTCGTCGCGCTGACCGACTGGCTGCGCGGCGGCGCGCGCACCGTGATCTTCTCGTGCCACGACCTGAATCTCGCGCGCCGTTTCGCCACCCACGCGCTGCTGCTCGACGGGCGCGGCGGCGCGCTGGCCGGCCCCGCGCGCGAGGTGTTGAGCGCCGAGCGCGCGAGCCGGGCGTTCGGCTATCCGCTCGTGTTGATCGAACGCGACGGCCACGAAGCGCTGGTGCCGGCGTGGCCGGCGCAGACGGCGCGATGACGGGCCGCCCGCGCGCGTTCGGGTCCGGGTGCCGCTCGGCGCACCCGGTTTTGCTTTTGTTTCCGTTTCCGATTCCGACCCAGGCGAACCCATGACCTCGACCTTTTCCGTGCCCCGGATCGATCCGCTCGACGCGGCGGCGCGCGCACCGCTGCAGCACCTGATCGACCACAAGACGAAGCCGCCCGGCAGCCTCGGGCGGCTCGAAGCGCTTGCGTTGCAACTGGCGCGGATCCAGCAGTG
>NZ_JAAGNW010000203.1:0-4270 GCF_010645215.1 Burkholderia multivorans
ATCGCACACGATCCGCACAGGTGGTAGATCGACCCCGACTGCTCGCGGAAGTACTGCAGCATCGCTTCGTCCGAGTCGACCTGCGGTCCCGGCGAGATTTCCTCGATCGTCATCGATTCCAGCGCCGGTGCGCGCATCAGCGCACGGATGACCTTGCTGCCCTGTACGGCCTCGTCGAGATCCTTCTGCGTGGTGAGCGCGTTGATGTGGATCTTCGCGGCGTCTTCCGCAATGTTCGATGCGATCTCGATCGTGCCGCGGCTCGTCGGCCGGCACGGGTTGAACGCGATCAGGAAGCCCGAATACGGCTCGGGCTTGATGCTCGCGCGGTCGCTCTTCGGAATGCGGTACGACAGCGGATTGAAGTAAAGCTGCAGGTTCGGCGCCGGTTCGTCGCGCGTGCCGCGGAAGAAGCCGCCCGCCTGATTCACGCTCATCGCGAGCGGGCCGCGCTTCGTCAGCAGGTAGCGCAGCCCGATCTTCAGCTTGCCGGCGAGCGTGCCCATCTCGTCGTTCAGCGTCGGCCGGTTCGCCTTGAAGTAGAAGCTCACGCACAGGTGATCCTGCAGGTTGCGGCCGACCGCCGGCAGCGCATGCACGAGCGGCACGCGCCGGCGCGAGAGCAGCGCCGGATCGCCGACGCCCGACAGTTGCAGCAGCTTCGGCGTATCGACCGCGCCGGCCGCGAGGATCACCTCGCGCGCGGCGACGAGCGTTTCGTCGCCGTGTGCACCGGCCACGACCACGCCGGTCGCGCGCGTGCCGTCGAAGGTCACGCGCCGCACCAGCACGCCCGAGCGCAGCGTGAGGTTCGCGCGGCCCAGGGCGGGCCGCAGGTACGCGACGCTGCTCGAACAGCGTTCGCCGTTCTTCGTGTTCAGGTCGTAGATGCCCGCGCCTTCGAACTGCGCGCCGTTGAAATCGTCGGTGCGCGGCAGGTTCAGCTGCTCGCAGCCTTTCAGGAACTCATGGACGATCGGATGCACGTCGGCCTTCAGCGACGTGATGTGGATCGGCCCCGTCGAGCCGTGATGCTGCGGATCGGTCGCGCCGGCCGCATGGGTTTCGAGCTTGCGGAAGTACGGCAGCACGTCGTCGTACGCCCAGCCCGGATTGCCGGCGTTCGCCCAGTCGTCGTAGTCGTCGCGCTGGCCGCGCACGTAGACCATCGCGTTGATCGCGCCCGACCCGCCGACCACCTTGCCGCGCGGGCAGTACAGCTTGCGCCCGGCGAGCTGCGCCTCGGGCTCGCTGTAGTACATCCAGTTGTAGCGGCGGTTGTAATAGGTCTTCGTGAAGCCGACCGGCACCTTGAACCAGAACGACGCGTCGCGCTCGCCCGCTTCGAGCAGCAGCACCGAATGGCGGCCCGATTCGCTGAGGCGGTTCGCCAGGATGCAGCCGGCCGAGCCCGCGCCGACGATGATGTAGTCGTAAGTCATGGTCGCATTTTTCCTGGTCAGCCCTTCGCGGGCGCGAGATCCTTCACGTCGACGGGCTTCTCGCCCATCTGCAGGTGCAGCCGCTCGCCGCTATAGGGCGTGTGACGGCGCACGACGTCCATGTCCAGCTCGCTGCCGAGACCCGGCTCGTTCGACGGGACGATGTAGCCGTCTTCCCAGCGGATCGGCGTCTTCACGACTTCCGAGTGGAACCCGCCCCAGGTCATGATGCTTTCCTGGATCAGGAAGTTCGGCGTGCAGGTCGCGAGCTGGATGCTCGCGGCCGCGCCGACCGGCCCGTTGTACAGGTGCGGCGCGATCTGCGCGTAGTGCACTTCCGCGAGCGTCGCGATCTTCTTCGCTTCGAGCAGGCCGCCCACGCGGGCGACGTTCAATTGCAGGATCGACGCGCCGCCCGCCTGCAGCAGCTTGTGGAATTCGTACTTGGTCGTCAGGCGCTCGCCGGTCGCGATCGGAATCGAGGTGTGCTGCGCGACCTGCGCGATCGCTTCTTCCTGGCCCGGCGGCACGGGTTCCTCGAACCACAGCGGGTCGTATTTCTCCAGTCGCTTCGCGAGCCGGATCGCCGACGACGGCACCATCTGCCCGTGCGTGCCGAACAGCAGGTCGGCCTTGCTGCCGACGGCCTCGCGCACGCGACGGCAGAACAGTTCGCAGCGGTCCAGCACTTCGAGCGACAGCTGATGGCCCGAGTAGGCCGTATACGGGCCGGCGGGATCGAACTTGACGGCCGTGAAGCCGAGCTTCACGTTCTCGGCCGCGCATTCGGCCGCGAGGTCGGGATCGTCGTAGTCGTATTCACCCTTCGCGTTCCGCGGATACAGGTACGTGTACGAGCGCAGCCGATCGTGGATCTTCCCGCCGAGCAGTTCGTACACGGGCTTGCCGGCGGCCTTGCCGATGATGTCCCAGCACGCCATTTCGAGGCCGCTGACGACGCCCATCATCGTGAGGTCGGGCCGCTGCGTGAAGCCGCTCGAATAGGTCTGGCGGAACAGCCGCTCGACGTGGTGCGGATCGTGGTTCAGCAGGTAGCGGTCGAACACGTCATCGCCTTCGGATGGAACGTCGCCGAGTAGATCTCGCCGACGCCTTCGACGCCGTCGTCGGTCTTCAGCTTCACGAAGATCCAGTACATGCCGCCGATATGCGGCGGCGGCACGGCGACGATATGGGTTTCGAGCGATACGATCTTCATACGGACTCCTTGAGGCGGTTGAGGCGGTATCTGAGGCATGCCGCGGCGCCCGCGCCGCAGAGCGCGCTGGCGGCGATATAGCCGAAATAGAGCTGGTAACCGTGCGCGCCCGGGTAGGTCTGCGTCACGTAGCCGTTGATCAGCGGCACGAACACGTCGGGCGAATAGCCGAGCACCGAGATCATGCCGATCGCGAGGCCCGCGCAATGCGCCGGCACCTTGCAGTCGTCGAGCAGCGACCAGTACAGGCCGCGGATCGCGTAGGTGAGGATGCCGATGAACAGCACGAGCACGACGAGCATCGCCTGCGGGCTGTGCGCGGGCGCGGCGATCAGCCCGACGAGCGACAGCGCGGCGAGCACGAGCGCCCAGAACAGCACGGACACTTTCGATACGCGATCGCCGAGGAAACCGCCGCCGATGCCGCCGACGGGGCGCATCCACAGCTTGAGCGTCGTGATGAAACCGGCCGCCGTCGCGCTGAGCCCGAAGTTGCCTTCGTGCAGGTATGCGGAGAAGCTGTAGGTTGCCCAGAACACCTGGTAGCCGCAGAACACGATCGCCGCGACGAGCCACAGTTCGGGAATCGCTGCGAGCGTCTTCAGGTCGGCCAGCACGTTGCCTGGGCGGCCCTTGCCTGGGCGGCCCAGGCCGGCGCGATCGTCCGCGCGCGCCGGATCCTTCACCAGCGCAAGCAGCACGCCGAGCGCCATGCAGAAGAACGCATACAGGTGCACGACGAGCTTGAAACCGGCGGCATCCGTGCCGCCGCGCGCCTGCGTCACGTAGGCGAACAGCGTGATGGCGATCGTCGCGAGCAGCGCCTCGACGAGCCCGCGACCGCCGTCGAGCAGCCCGAAGAAGCGGCCCTGTTCGTCGGGGCCGGCGATCATGTTCACGCGCTTGATCACCGCCGCCCAGAACGTGAGGCCGGTGGTCAGCCCCCAGCCGCCGAAGATCAGCACGAGCATGTCGAACGACGGCCCGGTCGCGTACACGAGCCCGAGCGCGCCGGTCGCGAGCAGCGAGAAGCAGATCAGCCAGCGCGGCGACAGGCGGTCGGCGAGCCAGCCGCTCGGCAGGTAGCTGACGAGGAAGATCGTGCCGAGCGATGAATACAGGTAGCCGAGCTGAACGTCGTCGATACGGAAGAACTGCAGCATCGTCGGCTGGTACACCTGCCGCAGGTACAGCATCGGGTAGATCGCGCCCGCGGCGATCACGAGCAGCAGCAGTTGCAGGTAGCGTTGCGCGCGCGCGTCTTGCGACGCGTGCGCCGGGTCGTGCAACGCGAGCGACGCGGCGGGCGTCGACGGTTGGGTCGGCATGATGTCTTCCTCCATCAGACTTCCTTCAGGCGGAGGTCTGCAGATTATTTTGTGTTCGATCGGATCGGGGGCGACGCGCGGGCGGCGCGTCGCGCAGCGTCAGTACTTCATGACGACGAGGCGCGTCTGCGTGAATTCGAGCATGCCGTGCTTGCCGTCGTCGCCGCCGAGGCCCGAGCGCTTCCAGCCGGCGTGGAAGCCCTGGTAGGGATCGGCGGGCGTGCGGTTCACGTACAGCTCGCCCGCCTCGATCGCGTTAGCGACGGTCATCGCGGTGCGGT
>NZ_JAAGNW010000203.1:4280-9890 GCF_010645215.1 Burkholderia multivorans
GTTCGCGAGTTCGATGGCCTCGTCGATCGTCCGGTAGCGCAGCACGGGCATGATCGGGCCGAAGGTTTCCTCCTGCACGATCTCCATGTCCTGCCGGCAGTTCGTCAGCAGCGTGGCCGGGTAGAAGAAGCCGGGGCCGGCGGGGATCGCGCCGCCGGTTTCGAGCGTCGCGCCGTCGGCGATCGCGCGTTCGACCATCCCGTGGATGTGCGCGCGCGCCGAGGCGCTGACGAGCGGGCCCATGTGCGACGGATCGGCCGCGCGGTCGCCGCTGCGGACCGCGCTCATCTTCTCCTTCAGCAGCGCGACGAAGCGGTCGTGCACGCTGTCGTGCACGTACACGCGCTCGATGGCCGTGCAGAGCTGGCCGCAATGCGTGGTTTTCGACGCGACGAGCGCGGCGGCCGCGCGTTCGAGGTCGGCATCGGGCTCGCTGATCGCGGGCGTCTTGCCGCCGAGTTCGAGCGACGGCTTCGCGATGTTCGTCTTGCAGTAGTCGAGCACCTTGCGACCCGCGTTCACGCTGCCCGTCAGGGTGATCATGCCGACCGCCGGATGCGTGCAAAGCGTCTCCGCCGTCGCGTGGTCCATCGTCAGGATATTGACGACGCCCGGCGGGAAGCCCGCATCGTCGGCGGCTTTCGCGATCTCGAACGCGGACACCGGCGTGTGGTTGCTCGGCCGCACGACCACGGTGTTGCCGGCGATCAGCGCCGGCGCGATCTTGCGCAGCAGCGTGTAGACGGGATAGTTGAACGGGATCAGGCACGCGACGACGCCGATCGGCTCGCGCTGCAGAAACAGGTTCTCGTCGGGCGTGTCGCTCGGGATGATCTCGCCCTCGATCCGGCGCGCCCACTCGGCGTGGTAGCGGGTGATCTGGCCGGCGTAGACGGCTTCGTTCGACGCGTCCTCGACGCTTTTGCCGGATTCCTGCGCGAGCGCCGCGCCGATGTCGGGCGCGCGCGCGGTCAGCGCGTCGGCGAAGCGGTGCAGGTAGGCGGCGCGTTCGGCGCTCGGCAGCTTGCGCCACGCTTTCTGCGCGGCGGCCGCGGCGTCGACGGCGGCGAGCGCGTCGGCCGGCGTCGCGGCCGGCACGCGCGCGAACGGCGCTTCGCTGGCGGGATTGTGGACGACGATGAAGGCGTCGTCGTGCGGGGCGACGAAACGGCCGTTCACGTAGTTGCGTTCGGTGCGCATGAGGTGACTCCTCCGACGGATGCGGGCGGATCGCTACGGGTGGCGAAACGCGTGTTACGGGATGGAGATCATTCTGTTCATGCGTTTAGCGCACGACAAACGACTTAATTTCGCGTCGAGCATGAGAAAAATGCACGTTACTCGGCGAACCGCTCGGAATCGCCCGCCGGGCAAGGACGGCGCCGCGCCGGCGCGGGCGGCCGGTGCGGTGGGGCGACGCATGCCGGCGCGCGCCGCCGGGCCCGCATGCGCCGGGCATTCGGGTTTTCACGGCCTGACGGTCGGCGTACTTTTCTGCGATAAAACTGCCCGCGGAAGGGCCGGTAGCAACACGAAAGAGAGGATGACCCATCATGCGACACCTGCCTTCGTTGATCGCGCTGCGATTTTTCGAGGAGACTGCGCATCACCTGAGCTTCAATCGTGCGGCGGTTTCGCTGTGCGTGACGCAGGGCGCGGTGAGCCGGCAGATCCGGCTGCTCGAGGAAGCGCTCGGCGTGCGCCTGTTCGAGCGCGATCACAAGGGCGTGCGCCTGACCGATGCGGGCCAGCGCCTGCTGCCGTTCATCGGACAGGCCTTCGATACGATCGAACGCGGCCTCGGCGAGGTGGCCGCGGCGCGGCCGGGCGCGAAGCGGCGTCTGACCGTGTCGCTGCCGCCGACCTTCGCGACGCAGTGGTTTTCGCCGCGGCTCGGCACGCTCGCGGAGGCGCTGCCCGACGTCGAACTGTCGATCCGCACCGAGCCGGCCGACGATTGCCATTGCCACATCCGCTTCGGGCGCGCGGCGCGGCCCGGGATGCAATCGGCGCTGCTGATGATGGAGCGCCATGCGCTCGTCGGCGCGCCGCGCTATCGCGGCGACGCGCTCGACGCGCTGCTTGCCCGGCTGCCGCCGCTGCATGTGCTGCACGAGGGCAAGCGCCTGACGCTGTGGGCCGACTGGTGCGGGCAGGCCGGCGTGCCGGCGGCGCGGATCGGTGACGGCCTCGAATTCTCGACGCTCGAACAGGCGATCCGCGCGGCGCGCAAGGGCGTGGGGCTCGCGGTCGTCGACCTGAACATGATCGAGGAGGAGATCGGCGAGGGCAGCCTCGTGCGCTTGTCGCCGGTGCAGCCGATCGGGCCGTTCGGATACTGGCTCGATGTCGAGCCGGAGAGCGTCGCGGTCGAGCAGGTGATCGCGTTTGCCGCGTGGCTGCGGGAGCAGGCGGCGAGGCGGGGGTAGGGGCCGCGCGACAGCGGTAGTGCGCGGGATCGGGATGCGTCATGCCTGCGGCGCGCGGGCGTCGAATGACGCCGCGCGCCGCAGATCGACCGCGCGGCGCGGTCAGCGGCCGAGGCCGGCCATCAGCGTGTACTTGAGCTCCACGTATTCGTCGAGGCCGTACTTCGAGCCTTCGCGGCCGAGCCCGGATTGCTTGACGCCGCCGAACGGCGCGACTTCGGTCGAGATGATCCCGTCGTTGACGCCGACCATCCCGCTTTCCAGCGCACCCGACACGCGCCACGCGCGGCCGAGGTCGCGCGTGTAGAAGTACGCGGACAGCCCGAACGGCGTGTCGTTGGCCGCGGCGACGGCTTCCTCCTCGGTCGTGAAGCGGAAGCAGCCGGCGACGGGGCCGAAGGTTTCCTCTTCGGCGATCAGCATGTCGGGCGTCAGGCCGGTGAGCACGGTCGGCTCGTAGAACGTGCCGCCGAGCGCGTGCCGTTTGCCGCCGGTGAGCACGTGCGCGCCCTTCGCGGCGGCATCGGCGACGTGCCGCTCGACCTTGTCGAGCGCTGCTGCGTTGATCAGCGGCCCCTGGTCGACGTCGCCCGCGAGCGCGTTGCCGACGCGCAGCGTGCGCACGGCGTCCGCGAGCTTGCGCGTGAAGGCGTCGTACACGCCGTCCTGCACGAGAAAGCGGTTCACGCAGACGCAGGTCTGGCCCGTGTTGCGGAACTTCGACGCGATCGCGCCGACGACGGCCGCATCGAGATCGGCATCGTCGAACACGATGAACGGCGCATTGCCGCCGAGTTCCAGCGACAGCTTCTTCAGCGTGTCGGCCGACTGCTTCGCGAGCAGCTTGCCGACCCGCGTCGAGCCCGTGAACGACAGCTTGCGCACGGCGGACGAGCTGGTCAGCGTCTCGCCGATCGCGACGGCATCGCCCGACACGACGTTGAACACGCCGGCCGGCACGCCCGCCCGTTCGGCGAGCACCGCGAGCGCGAACGCCGACAGCGGCGTTTCCTCCGACGGCTTCAGCACCATCGTGCAGCCGGCCGCGAGCGCAGGGCCGGCCTTGCGCGTGATCATCGCGAGCGGGAAATTCCACGGCGTGATCGCCGCGACGACGCCGACCGGCTCGCGCGTGACGACGATCTGCGCGTTCGGCTTCGGGCTCGGAATCACGTCGCCGTACATGCGCTTCGCTTCTTCCGCGAACCATTCGAGAAAACTCGCCGCGTACGCGACTTCGCCGCGCGCTTCCGCAAGCGGCTTGCCCTGTTCGCGCGTCAGCAGCTCGGCGAGCGCGTCGCGGTGTTCGAGCATCAGCTCGCCCCAGCGCTTCACGCGCGCGCCGCGCTCCTTCGCGGTCAGCGCGCGCCATGCGGGGAACGCGCGGGCGGCCGCGTCGATCGCGTGCTGCGCGTCCTCGGCGCCGCCTTTCGCGACCTTCGCGATCGTCTCGCCGGTCGCGGGATTCAGCACCGGATAGGTGGCATCGCTCGCGCCATGCGATTCGTGCCATTCACCGCCGATGTAATGGCCGGTCCTCAGGAATTCGTTCATTGGATGGGGTTCCTTCCGTGTTTCAGTCTGCCGCGAAGCTGCCCTGCGCCGGACGCGACGCGCGCGCGATGCGCTTGCCGGCCGTGTAGTCGTTGATCAGGTCGCACGGCGTGTAGTTGCGTTCCAGCTCGTGCCGTTCTTCTTCGGTGAGCTGGGTTTCGAGCGCGCCGAGCGCGCTGTCGAACTGCGCGACGGAATCGGCGCCGACCAGCATGCTCGCGAGGCCGGGCCGGCTCAGCACCCACGCCTGCGCGATCTGCGCGGGCGGCATGCCGCGCCGCTTCGCGACCTTCGCGACCGATTCCGCGATCGCGAGCGACGATGCGTCGCCGTACATCTGCGCGGTGAAGAAGTCGGTCTGGTTGCGCGTCGATTGCGGTTCGCAGGTCAGGAGGCCGCGCGCGAGCGGGCTGAACACCGATACGCCGACGCCCTGGTCGAGGCAGTACGGCACCATCTCGCGCTCTTCCTCGCGATACGCGAGGTTGAGCTGCAGCTGCATGTTGATCGGCTTGTCCCAGCCGTTGCGTTCGCAGGCCTGCATGATCTTCGCGAACTGCCAGGTGTACATCGTCGACACGCCGATGTAGCGCGCCTTGCCCGCGCGCACGATGTCGTGCAGCGTGCTCATGGTTTCTTCGACGGGCGTGTTCACGTCGAAGAAGTGCAGCATGAAGATGTCGACGTAATCCATCCCGAGGCGCTTCAGCGATCCGTCGATGCCGTCGAGCACGTGCTTGCGCGAATGGCCGCCCGCGTTCGGATAACTGCCCATGTCGTAGCCGACCTTGGTGGTCACGACGAGCTCCTCGCGGCGCGCGTTGCGCTTGAGGATGCGGCCGACCACTTCCTCGCCGACGCCCGTCGAATAGAAATCCGCGAGATCGATGAAGTTCACGCCGGCGTCGAGCGCGCGGCGCACGATCGGCTCGCTCTGCGCCTCGTCGAAGATCCACGGCTTCCATGCGGGGGTGCCCATGTTCATCGTGCCGAGACACAGGCGGGACACCTTCAGGCCGGACTGGCCGAGGCGGACGTATTCCATGCTTCCTCCTGATACGGCCCTGCCGGCCGTTCGTTGTCCGTCAGTTCTTTTTCGGCGTGTAGAACGGGTTCGACACGTCGCGCGCGGCGGCGAACACGGCGTCGCGATGCGGCAGCCCTTCCATGGCGGCGACGATCGCGTTGCGGCACGCGCGGTAGTTGTTTTCGAACACGGCGTCGAGGTCGTCGGTCTGCGGGTTCACCCAGTTCGCCGATACGACGACCCAGTCGTTCTCCGCTTCGGGCGGCAGCGTGCCGTTCTCGAGCGCCTCGGCCACGGCCTTTGCGATGCCGGCCTGCGACGCGCCCCACGTGGCATTGCCGTGGAAGTCGCCGGCGATCTGCGCCTTGTTCACGTACAGCGTGAGCGGCTTGGTCGGCACGCCCGGCTGCGCGATCACGACGAACGGCGCATGGCCGGCCGACGGCGTCGCGAGTGCCGTCGCGAAGGCCTGCCCGGCCGGGCCGTTGCGCGGGCCGACCAGCACGTTGATGTGCGCGAGGTTGACGCCGGGGCCTTCGAAGCCTTCGCCGATGTAGAGCTGCCTGGGTTGGGATGCGGTCATTGCGGTGTCTTGTCGAT
>NZ_JAAGNW010000203.1:9900-11242 GCF_010645215.1 Burkholderia multivorans
ACCGGTGAATCGATGTTTTCTGATCAAGGTATGAGTTTTCGTCGTCCCGGGAAAACCCTGGATCCGGAGCGCAAACGCCCGCCGGGCGGGCCGCGGCCGCCGCTCATGAGGCAAGCGGGGCGGGAGCGGCGGGTGGGCGGTCGCGTACCGGCTCCGGGTTTGCCATACCCGGTCAGGGGTTGGAGGGCCGCGTGCATCTGGACAACAATCGGCGTACTCCGAGCCCTATCTTTCGTCTTCCCTTTTCTTTTCGAAAGCGAGTAATTCCGATGGCTGTCATTGAGAAACCTGTCGATTCGCGCCAGCCCCCCCGGGGGGAGCACGCCCCCAAGGGGACTTCCTGCGGGGCGGAAAGCCTGGGGCGGCCCGCTGGTTCCTCGCGGCCCGACTGGTCGAAGCTGAGTTCGCTCGATCCGGAACTGATCCGGGCATTCGTCGCCGTCGTCGAAAGCGGCGGCTTCACCGCGGCGGCCCGGCAGCTGCATCGCACGCAGTCGACCATCAGCCTGCGCATCCGCACGCTCGAGGAGCGGCTCGATACGCACCTGTTCATGCGCAACAGCCGGCGGCTCGAATTGTCACGCGACGGCGAGAACTTCCTGATTCACGCGCGGAGGATCATCCAGGTGCACAACGACGCGATCATCGCGTTGAAGCAGACGAGCAGCGACCGCGGCGTCGTCCGCTTCGGGCTGCCCGAAGACTATGCGGAGCTGTGGCTGCCCGATCTGCTGAAGTCGTTTTATGCGATGCGGCCGGGGGCGCGCCTGCACGTGCATTGCCGAAGCTCGCTCGAACTGCTCGAACGGCTGCAGGCCGGCGAGCTGGACGTCGCGCTCGTCGTGCGGCACGGGCCGAACGCGGGCGGGCGGCTGCTCGGCCGTCACGAGGTCGTGTGGGCCGCGCACCGGGATTTCGCGCTCGGCGCGCATGCGTCGGTGCCGCTCGCGCTGTTTCCCGAAACCTGCTGCTACCGGCAGCGCGGGCTGCAGGCGCTCGCCACGGCCGAGCGGCCGTATCACGTCGTCTATACGAGCCAGAGCCCGACCGGCATCAAGATCGCGGTGAACCACGGTGCAGCCGTGACGATGATCGATCGCTGCACGCTGCCCGAGAACTGGCGCGTGCTCGACGAAACGGATGGGCTGCCGCCGCTGCCGGCCGCCGATCTCGAACTGCACCGCTCGCCCGGCATCTGCGACCCGCTGACCGACGATCTGGTGTCGCTGATCGAATCGATGGTCGACGAACGGCGGCTCGCATCGCTCGAGGCGTGCGCGTAGCGGGGCGGGCGCGGCCGGCGCGCGGCTGCGCGTGCATGGCTCGAGGGGTTGCGGGTCGT
>NZ_JAAGNW010000204.1:0-1417 GCF_010645215.1 Burkholderia multivorans
TTCGCGGCCTTTTTGGCACTCGGATCAGTTGCGGGATTCGGCTCGACGTCGACACGCGACCCTGCGGCTGGCGAGTTCGCGGCGACCAGGTCGCCGTCGGCGACCCGTCGCTGGTAATAGACGGTGTCCGGTACATCGACAGCTTCATCGTCCGTGATGTACTGGCGCGACGCGTGTTCCTTCGGGACACGCAGCCCGGGACGGGCTTTCACTTTCATGGCTTTTCCTTCATTTCAATGCGATCCACCGCGTCAACTGGCCGATCGGTTCCGGGTTTCAGGTAGTAACGCAGCAGCGTCGACTTCCAGTCAGGCGTCGGCGGATCGAGCTGGCCGCCGTACTGCTCGAACACGTCGCCCAACGGACCTTCGGCACCTTGTGGAAACGCGCCGACGAACAGGGTTTCCTCGACCCAGGCGGTATGGAATTCCAGCGCGTAGACCGACATGGCATCGCTGCGGACCTTCGTGTTGAACAGCGTTCGGATTGCGCCGGGCTTCAGTTCGCGAATCGGCAGTCCCATGTCCTGTTCGGTCAGCAGATAACGCACCGCCGAGATCAACAAATTCGTGCCGACCTCGATCCGTGCCGGCCCGCCGTGCCGACTGGTCTCCTCGCTCCGTACACTGCGCGCGCCGACCATGACGGCGAAGGTTGCCTCGGCCTTCCACTTCGACCGGCCGGTCGACACGGGATCAGTGCGCTTGACGCCGCCGAACGTCACCCATACAGCTGGGAAGCGGCGAACGACGTTCTCCAGGTCTTCGTCGTCGAACTCGCCGCCGTATGTCTTGACCTCGGTGACCATCTTGCCGAGGCCGCGCGTCAAACGGTCCACGATGCCGAGTTCGACTGCGGTGACGATCGGAACGTAGGGCATGGCGCTACCGCCTGTCGCGTGCAAACACGCGCGTACCGGTCACGAACTGGACCGAGTTGTCGGGTTGCGGGATCGATCCCGTCGTCGTCGATCCGAGCGTGACATCACCGGCCGCGACGAGCTTCAGGAAGCTGATCGCCGCCTTGTAACGCTTGTCGATCTCGTCCGTCATGACGGTCTCGCCGCCACACAGGCGCTAGCGTGCGATGTCGCAGCACACGCCCGCGAGCATCTTCGGGATCGGATCGAGCGGCAGCGCGTAGCGACCGGCCAGATACGTGTCGATTTCGGCTGACGCTTCGTCGAGCGCGTCGGCCAGCACGACAGGATTCGGCTCGCCGGTGCGCTCACGATCGGACAGTGCGATTACCTCACGCCGTCCGAGGCGATCCGTCATCAGTTCGACGGTTGCATACATCGCGCGTCCGCCCCTCTTGCTCGTCTGCGCGACCTTGCCACCGGCCTTCGCGGCATCCTGCTCGGCCTCGAACGCCTGGATGCGTGCGAGCAGCCCCGTCTGGCGCTCGTCGAACTCGG
>NZ_JAAGNW010000204.1:1427-10335 GCF_010645215.1 Burkholderia multivorans
TCGAGCGCGGCGATGCGGCGCTTCAGGTCCGCTTCGCTTGCCTCGAATTCGCTTTCGGCAGCCTTCAGCTCGGCCTCGCGCAGCTTGATCGACGCCTCGCGCTGGACCAGCTCCGCTTCGATGTCCGCCAGCGCGAGCGCGCGAGCGGCGTCGTCTTCGCTCGGATCGTGCGTCAACGTGTCGATGCTCGCGAGCGCAGCGCTCACGTGGGCGGCGTCGCGGTGCGGAAGCGCCGCCGCATCCTCGTCGCTGAGATGAACCGCCGTCTCGACCACCACCAGGGACTTGTCGGCGACGATTGCGGCGTGTGCGTCCGGATGAAGCGCAGCCAGCGGGATCGTTTTCGGCACGGCCCCGAATTCGTGGCCAGCGCGGCGAAATCCTTCCTTCAAGGACGCCACCTTGAGCGCCGGGTGTTTCTTGCTCATGAATCTCTCCTGTGAATTCGAACCTGACCGGAGCCCACCGGCGCGCCGCAGCTCCGGGGTAGTCTTCCTCCGCGCTTATCGGCGTCGCGCGGCCGTGTCTCGCGACGGCGTTACGCCAGCCAGGACGTCGTGAGCAGATCCGCCGAACCCTTCCAGACGTTCGTCGCGCCGTAGTTGTTCGCGTCGGCGTGGAGCAGCTTCCGACCAACGCCGTCGTACATCGGGGGCACGACGAGCAGCGACGGACGGATGCCCAGCGGGCGGCCGTTGTCTCCCTTCATGCTGGTCATCGCTTCGCGCGCGGCTTGGTAGCTGTCTTCGTTCAGCGGTTCCTGCGATGCATACGCGAGCTGCCAGAGGGCGAAACCGACGTTGCAGCGCGCGTCGACGCCGTAGCGGTACGTCTTCGCAGAAAACACGACTTCGTCGTTTTCCTGATCCATCGGAACGAACGTGTACGGCTTGCGTTGCTGCAGGATGATCGGCCTGACGACGTGCGTCATGTCGAGCAGGTACCACGTCGGGCCTGCGCCCGGCTTGAAGTTCGATACCGATCCGACCCGGCCGTTTTCCTGCAGGACCGGGTGATCGGTGTCGAAGAAGTACTGGCCGTCGTAGCAGGTTTTCGTCGTGCCTTGCTTGAGCAGGTTGAACACCAGCTCGTCGGGATGCTGTTTCGCATCCAGGCCCATCTGCGCGATCACCGGCTTGTAGATGCCATAGGTGTCATCCGAGATGGCGTCGCGGTCGACGCCGACCGTGTTCTCGAACGGCTTGTTCTTGATCGAGAAATCGTGCGTCATCAGGTTCTGAATCACGCGGTCGCCGATCCATTCGCGGAAACGCGTGGTCTGGCCGAGCCACGGATAGACTTCCTGCGACGTCGTCGACGGCACGGGCATTGCAACCTTGTTCCAGTCGGACGGTGCGCCGTCGAAGGCTTGCTGGAATACGGTGTTGTATCCCGTGAACACGGCGCGCAGGTTGGCGCGATTGATTTCCATGTGCTTTCCTTATGGAGTAGTCGAGGTGGTATGGCAGATCGCGTTAAAACGCGATCCAGACGCCGCCCGGGTCGATGTCGATCACGGTGCCGGCCACCGAGCGCTTGCCACCGCCGTCCGTTTTCGCAACGGTCTGATCGTCGACGATGTATCCAGGCGAGTTGACATCCTTCAGCGTGAGCTGGTCCGCACCGGCCGAGTTCGCGACGCGCCACAGGCCGCGCCGGATCGGCACGTTGGCAGCACCGTCCGCGCCAGCGGTGTTGTCGACCCGCTCCTGAACGATGCCCGCGCCCTTGAGCGTGGTCGATTCCGTTCCCTTGGTTGCGAGGCCGGTCGCCGTGTCGATCGCGGCGATCGCGCCGACGAAGAACATCACGCCGCCCTTGGCCGGATAGCTGAACAGCAGGCCGCTCCGGTTGACGGTGTCGCGGTCGGCGGTCAATGCAGTCATGTGAATCTCCTGGTGGATGTGGCCAGACAGTTAGGCGGTCGGCTGCGACGTCTGGTAGGTCGCCGGATCGAGACCGAGCGCCTTGCACACGGCCAGTTCTTCAGCGGCCAGCGTGGCCGTGCCGGCTTTGTCGCCGGACGGCGGATTGCCGCCGGTCTGCGTGCCGCCGAGCGCCTGGATCGGCTGAGCGGTCGAGATGAACTGCTTCAGCGCGGCGACGTTGCTCGCACCGAGATCGCGCGCCCAGCCTTCCTGCGCGGGCAGCAAGCGGCCGTTCTTCAGGGCGGCCGTCACCAGCTCCTCGACTTCATTGCCAGCGAGCTTCGCGTTTGCCGCGTCGAGTTGGGTGCGCAGATCGGTCATCACTGCGACCGGCACGAAGCGCGCCGGGTCGGCCTGGTTGGCCGAGAGCGTGGCGATTTGGCTGCGCTGCGCGTCGAGCAGCGCCGGCAGGTTGGCACTGGCGGCCGCGACGCCCTGACCGCCGGACAGCGACTCGATCAGCTTCTTGAGCTGGGCCGTGACATCGTTGGCGGTCGCGCCGACCGGCATGTTCAGCAGCCAGCGCAGTTGTTCCAGGAGTTCTTCCATATTGGGAACCTCGGTAGGTGAGACAGTGGAAAGCGCCGCGAGCGCGGCGGAATCGAATGCGTGCATCGCCGCCGAGCAGGCAGCCGTGAGCTGCACTTCGTCGAGGCAATCGAGCGCGGGGTCATTGGTCAGCGCCGCGTTGAGCAGCGCGGTCACGTTGCCCGCCTTGTCGAAGACGAACACCGGAGAGATATAGGCGTACTCGTCCGCGTCGAGCATCGCGGAGGCGCGGGCGGTCCATTGCACGTCGGTTGCGTACAGGCCGTCGCCTTCCCGCCATTCCAGTGTCTTGAACCAGGCGGCGGCCGGAGCGGGCTGACCGTTCTTCGCTGAATTGAGCGTCTGGTGCTCGTAGTCGATCACATAGCGGGTCTGGCGCGCGTTGGCCGCCGCGACCAGGCGTTCCGCGCCAGCCGAATCGAGCCGCCAGGCGGCGCATTGGGTCGGACGACCGTCCCGTGCACGGAAGTCGCCAGCCGGCAGCAGCTTGAGCGCCGTGCCGGTCGATTGGATTTGTGCGGAAAGCGCCGCGCTGAAGAATGTAGCCATGCCGCCATGGTGGCGACGGGCGGGCGGGAAAATAACGGGACCGGTGTCACTGGGAACGCACCGGCTGTCATATGCAGGAGGGGAAGCGGAAAGCGAATGCCGCTAGGATCGATTTTAACGGGGGTTTAACGGCCCTCATGCCCCCGATCCGCTATCTGCGCCTATCCGACCCTTCGAAACCGCCCAAAATCGCGGGACGGATCATTGCTCGAATAGGCGGCGCAGATAGGCGGACACCTCGGTCTCGATCTTGGCGCTGTCGGCCTCGGTCAGCACGAAGAATGGGCGTGCCGGGATCTTGATCGTCCAGCCCTCGGTACGGGTCCATTTGACGATCTTGACCTGCTTATGGCTGTTCTTGGCAAATACCGCAAGGTGCGGATGGTCTGCCTGGCGCATGAGCATGCCGTTGCGGTCCTTGCGCAGTCTGACGTAGCCGGACATGGGATGGCGCTGGATGGTGCCGCCGAACTGGTGGATCGCCGCGTATACAATATTAGTGCCGACGCGGGCCGTTGTGGCGTCGTGTGCCGGCGTGACGCTGGACGCCAGTCGCCCCGAGCGTTGCAGAATCTTGCCGGTGCCGGCCTCCTCGCGGCGGCGCTTGAGCGTTTTCGGATTCAGCCCCAGCCACGCCGGCCGCCCCTGCTGCGCGAAGTTCTCCTCGACGGCGTCGGCCATCAGCCCCGCGATCAACGCCGTCACCGGTGATGCGTCCTGCATCAGCGCCCGCACACGGGTCATCGCCGCCTCGTACTGGCGATCGTCGATCTGGACGTCGATCATGATGGCGGTCATCTGTCACGCTCCATTCGGGCGGCGGTAACGCAGGAACGTCCCGCGCAACATGTCGAGATATGCCCGACGCTCGTCCTCGGACGCGCCGACGTCGGCCGGGAACGTCACGTTGCCCGCCCAACCGTCCTGGCCCTGGTCGAACACCGCGACGCCCCAATCGCCGGCCTCGGTTTCCAGCGTGCGTAGATACCGGCGGCGCAGCGACCACGCGCCGTCGAGCTGCGCCCACGACAGCCAGATTTCATCGGGTTCCTTTACTGCGTCGGCCAGGAGCTGGATGAAGCGGCCATCCTCGACCGCGCGGCTCGCCCACTGGCCTGCGCCGTCCTGGAACAGCCACGGGTTGACCTGCACCGCCTCGCCCGCGACGTCGGTGAACGTAGCCGGCTTGCCGACGGTCGCGCCGAACTGGCGCATGAAACCCTGCGCGTACTGCTCGGGCGGCAAGCCAGTCGGCATGATGGCGTCCGGCCGCACGCGCGCCGGGGCCGGCGGCGGCAGCGCAGCGCCGGCCGGCAGCGTCTGCGGCAGCGAATCCATCGGCGGGGGCGTGAACGGCTTCGCCCATTGCGCGCCGGGGTTCGAGCTGAAGCCCGGGTCGGGCAGCAGCTTCTGTCCCGTTACCGGGTCCTGGTAGGCGAGCGCCGGTCGCTTCGTGCCGGACCGGTCGACGATCTCGACCTCGACGATGTTCCCGCTGCTGTCGCGTACCGGGATGCCGTTCTGCTCGACATACGCACGCGTGCGGGTGCGCACGCGGCAGCGGCACCGATAGCCGTTCGGCGGATAGAACGTCTGCCAGAACGGATCGTCGTAGCGGTAAATCTGGCCGGCCAGCGCCCGGTGCGCCGGCCGCGTGCGGCTGTCGAGCACCGCGACGTATTCCCAATACGGGTGCGTGTCGACCTGTTCGAGCTGCGTCGCATAGCGCCCGGCCATGTAGGCCGACTGCATGTTGGTCTGGAAAATCGTCTGCAACCGGCGGGGTGTGAGCCGCTTGCCCTCGATCTCGCCCGTGTCCGGGTCGACGATCATGCCCTGGCCGAGCCAGCCCTTACGTTCCAGGACCGGCGAGAGCTGCCGCTTGAACTCGTCGAACGTCGTGCCCTTTTTTAATGACGTCGCGAGCGCTTGGCGAATGTCTTGCAGCACGTCGCTCTTCATCACGCCCGCGACCGTGAACGCCTTGGCGTGTGCCTCGGCGGCGACGTCCTGCCAGCGGAAGCCGATCTGATAGCCCTTCGACTCGAAGTAGGCGATCGCCTTCTCTGGTTCGAGGCCGATCGCGTAGCCCAGGTCAACCGCCATTCAACCGCCCCCAAATGTCGGCCACGAAGATGCAGCGCGCGAGAAGTTCTCGCATTGCCGAGTCATCCATCTCCGGCTGTGCTTCCAGCAACATCTCGATTGCTTCGTCAGGTGTTGCGCCTCGACGCAATGCTGCAATCGCCGGCCCCAGCGATGCGCGCAGCGCCTCGGTGATCTCGTCGGCTGGCAACGCGGCGACCGTCTGGTCCAGCTCATCCTGGTCGGGATAGACGATCTCGCCGTGGGCGTTGCGCAGCACGGCGCGATACCGCATCGTTGCGGTGCGCGGAGGATCTTGCGGTCGCTCCTCGGGCGGCAGCACCATCTGCGGTTTCGGCACCGACAGAATGTCCTCGCCGTCCTTCGGTTCCGGGATCATGAGCTTGTCCTGCGCCCACTGGCGGCCGATCTTCATCCCCGATCCGACGAGCTTCGGCAGCGCGTCGGCATACAGCGCCAGGTCTTCGGCGTCGCGGGTGTCGAACTCGAAGCGCGGGCAGCGGCGTGGATCGGATGCGCCGAAATTCAGCGCCGTCAGCATGTAGCAGAGATTCGTGAGCGTGCGCTGCGCCTGGCGGGCATCGGACGTCAGCAGATCTCGTCGCACCTCGTTGTGCGTCTTGCCGAGCGCGTTCGTCGACGTCTTGCCATCGGCTTGCGACGTCAACGTGCCGCCGAGGATCGCTTTAGACACGCTCTTCTCGCACCAGTTGATCATCGCCTCGAACGGATCTTTCGAGCCGTCTGCCGCTTCCTTGAACTCGATCAGCATCCCCTCTGGGATGATGCCGGCCGCGTTGTGTCCGATCTCGGCCACCGCACGCAGCAACGTCGCTTTCTCTTCCTTCGTAGAACCGGGCGGGTACTTGCCGACGCGAAGCGGCAGGCCGTAGATTTCCAGGAACTCGGCCAAGTCCGACACGGCATAAGTCTTGAACAGATACGGCCACGCCAGCACGCGGTGCAGGCCCGCGCGGGTAAGATAGCCGCCCTTCGCGCGATGCTTGTGCACAAGCCAGCCGAACGGCCAGAGTGGCTGGCCGTCGGACGAGTTGTCACGCAGGCGCAGGTCGTTGCCGTCGTACAGTGGCGTGCGGAACCACCGCTGCGGCCGGTGGGTGAGCGTTTTCGGGAGCCACGCCTTTCCGAGCGTGTGCCACTCGATCTCCTGCGGCGAAAAACCGTGACCAACCGCGTCCATCATGTCGAGCAGCACATCGTCGCAGTTCGCGATGTCGGAAATCCATTCCTTCAACTGCGCGGTCTGCTTCTTCTCCTCGGTGTTGGCGTTCGACGGCGCGACGATGTTCCAGTCGAGCGTGAGCAACGCGCGCTTGCGTTTGCTCATCTCGGCGAACAGGTGCGCGTCGCGCTCTTCCATGTCGACGAAGAGGTCGGACTGCGCCATCAGGTCGCCATACTCGGCGGCTTCCAGAATCGAATGCAGCTTCTTCGGCGTCAGCCCGCGCGACGGGTGCTGCGCGAAATCGCGCGTGATCCAGCCGAGCTTCGACGTCTGCGGTTCGGACAGCACCTCGCGCTGGATCGGCTGCCCGTACATATCAACAATTTGAGCCATGGTCAGTTCCCTCAATAGCCGCGCCGGCTCGACAGCGGATAGTCATAGTCGTCGTCATCTTCATCGGTACCGCGCTCGATCGGCCGGGACGTGGCCGCCTCGTAGCCGTCCGAGATGCCGTAGCCGCGCGACTGGGCGATCATCCAAAGGATGTGCAGCGCGGTCAGGCCGTCAAAGTGGTGATGTCCCTGTGGTTCCGGCCATTCGTCCAGCTCGGCGAGCAGCGCGGTCTGCGTCGAATGGAACAGCAGCGACGGCGCGATGCGGTCCGTGATGAACGGCTCCAGCGAATCGATCCGTACCTCGGGCGCGACGCTGGCCGTCACACCGACGAGTGGCAGCGGTACGCCGGCCCGAAGGGCGGCCTTGATCAGGTCAAGTCGCGCCCATTCATATGCGTTGTTGTTCTCGAAACCGAACGCGCGGCAACGGAATTCGCGCTGGGCGCTGATCAGGTCGGCTTCGAGCTTCGACGGCACGCGGCGCTTGATCTCCGCGTGGATGACGTGCAGCTTGCGGCTGACGATGTCCAGCCCACCGACAAGAATCGCCGACGGGTCGGATTTCCTACCGAGACCCATCGACGGGTCGCATGCGCCAAACATCAACCAGGATTGCAGGCGCTGCACCCAGAACGTGATGTTGCCGAACACCTTGTCTTCTTCCGTGCGCGGATCCCCCTGCATTTCTGTCGCGAACGCGCGGGGTGACTTCGCCCGCTGGCGCATCAGATAGAACAGCGTGCGCACGGACGGCCATGACGTGACGGCGCCAGCGTCCATCTCGACCTGGTGTTCCAGGTAGAACCGATAGGACGGCAGGTCGGAATCAGCGATCGTCTCGCCGCGCTGCGCGGCCGTCTCGATCGCGGGCTTGTCATCGTTGAGCATCAGCGCTTCGCACTGCTGCCACAAATCCATGTTCGTCGGCATCTGCGCGATCGCGCGGAAGTGGTGGACGATGTGGCCGATCGTGCGCTTCGCGCGCGAGATCGGATCATCCTTGTCCAGCACGGTACCGACGCCGATGTACTTCACGCTGCCATCGGGCGGGCCGAGGTAGTCGATCGCCTTTTCCAGCCAGGTCCAGCGGTTCTGACGTTCGGTCGGACTCTTCGCCTCGGCGTCAGTAATCAGGTCATCGCCCATCAGTACCTTTGGGCGGCTCGCGCCGTGGAACGTGCCTCGAATCGCCTGCTCGGCACCGAACGGCTCGACCTTGACACCGTTCTTCGTGACGAATTCGCCAACCCTCCAAGTCGGTCCCTTGCCGCACACCTCTGGGAAATCGAGCTGGAGTGCCGCGTTAGCGATCAGCTCGGTTTTAACGACTTCGAGCAGCTTGGTAGGCAGCGACGTTTCCGCACCGAGCAGGATGACGTAGTCGAGGAACGGCGGCAGCGCGTCCGTCCAGCCGACTTCGCGCCGGACGTCCTCGCGCTGGAGCAACCCCTGCACGATGATGTAGACGGGACCGATCTTCGTGCACATGGACGACTTCGCCTCGCCACGCGGCGCGACCCACCATTCACGCGTGCCGCCGGCCTGGCGCAGCAGCTTCGGGAAACGTCCGCAGAAATGGCCCTGGAACAGCGACGGCGTGCCGCGAATGTGGTGCGGAAAGTACGTGTACGCGAAGAACTGATAGTCCCCGTCGACGAGTACGCGTCGACGCCGTTCCAGGCGCGCGGCCGGCGACGGATCGAGGCCCGTTGAGTGGGCCTCGCTGTCGCGCCGCAGCTCGGCCTGCAGCTCGGAGATTTCCTTGTGGAAATCCTTTTCGGTGAATTTCTGGACCATTACACGAACGTGGTCGGTCGCGCGATCGAGCGAATCAGTGCACTGAAACCTTTCTGCAGATCGATCTTCGCGATCGCGAGCCAGCGTTTATCAATGTCCGGACTCTGTTCGAGCATGTCGAATACCAGACCAAGATTGTTGCCCTGCAATTTGATCTCGTTGATCAGTTCGATCTCAGACTGACCCAATTCGCGGTATCCAGCGATCATGCGATGTTGATTTTCCACGTGACTCTCCATTAGCCGTAAGCTGTGGCCAGCTCGTCGCCGAACGGGCCAAGAACGTCAGCGAACGCTCCGACGTGTTCCGGATGCCGTTCCTTGATGAACGCAGCCAGCCTCTGCACGACGCCCATCGCGATCGCCAGCTCATTCGTCTCCGGGAGCACGCGCTTCGAT
>NZ_JAAGNW010000204.1:10403-11172 GCF_010645215.1 Burkholderia multivorans
CATGTCGCGATCGATGTCGAGTTGATCCATGGTCGCCTGATACTGCGTGATCATGCCGGCCAGCATCTGCCGGGCAGCACCTTCGATACCACCGCCCGCGAGCAGCTGCGCTGCCTGCGCCTTCTCCCAATCGTCGCCGGCCGAACGCGCGTCATCCTTCCAGCGCCGGGCGGTGGAATAGTTGACGCCGCTTTTCATGGCGGCGACTTCGAGCGACAGGCGGTCGAACACAAAGGCTCGACGCACCTTATCGCGCACTTCCTTCGGATAGGCCATGCGTGCTAGAACCCCAGCTTCGCACGCGCAAATGAGACGCCCATCGCGACGATCGCGCCCGCGACTGCGCCCGCACCTGCGCCAGCGGCAGCTCCGTACTTGATCGCCCGCTTCTCGGAATTGGCAACGTGCCTCTTCAGCTCGCCGACCCCCGCCTCGATCTTTTTCAGCATCACCATTTCGGCGCTGTCGTTCGTGTTCACTTCGCTTTCGCTCATTGCTTGTCCTGCTTCCGGTCCAGTTTGTTGATGATGTCGGCGAGTTGCTGATTCACACGCACCAGGCCGTCACGAAATTCGTCGCGCAAATCACGCAGATCACCTCGTGGAACGTAGTCACGTCCCATCGCTTCCCGGATAGCGGACAGTTCTCGTTGAGTCGAGGCGTCGCGATTCTCAGATTCCTTTTGCTTCGACTGAACGCTGCGAATCCACGCTATTCCGATCAATTGGAGAAGCCCGATCAGGAATGTTAGAAAGCCGAGAATTAGCGC
>NZ_JAAGNW010000205.1:0-2973 GCF_010645215.1 Burkholderia multivorans
ATCGATGCCGCGACCCAGCAGCGCCTGTTCGACGCGGGCGTGCTGAAGGAGTCGGCCGTCGATCCATGACGGCGCCGCCGGCCGGCGGCGAACCGGCCACCCCCGGCAAGGCGCGCGCCAGTCGCGCCACGCCTTCAGCAATCAGGAGACAAGCATGAACCCTCAGCACGAACCCCGCGCGCCGGGCAATTCCCCGCGCCGGGCGGCGATCGCCGCCTTCGTCGGCACGACCATCGAGTGGTACGACTTCTACATCTACGGCACGGCGGCGGCGCTCGTGTTCGGCAAGGTGTTCTTCTCGCCGCAGATGGCGCCGGGCGTCGCGACGCTGCTCGCGTTCGTCACGTTCTGGGCGGGTTTCGTCGCGCGGCCGATCGGCGGCATCGTGTTCGGCCACCTGGGCGACCGGGTCGGCCGCCGGCAGGCGCTCGTGATCACGCTGGTGATGATGGGGCTCGCGACGACCGCGATCGGCCTGTTGCCCGGCTACGACCGGATCGGCGCGTGGGCGCCCGTGTGTCTCGTGCTGCTGCGCGTGCTGCAGGGGATCGCGGTCGGCGGCGAGTGGGGCGGGGCGGTGCTGATCGCGAGCGAGAACGCGCCGCGCCACAAGAGCATTCTCTACGCGGCGTTCGCGCAGCAGGGCTCGCCCGCCGGCAACCTGCTGGCGACGGGCGCGTTCTTCGCGCTGAGCATGCTGCCGACGCCCGTCTTCGTCGGCTGGGGCTGGCGCATCCCGTTCCTGCTGTCGGCGGTACTCGTGATCGTCGGCATGGTGATCCGTCTCAAGCTCGTCGAATCGGCCGACATGCAGCGCGTGCTCAAGCGCAACCGCACGGTGAAGCTGCCGCTCGCCGAGGTGCTGCGGCACCACTGGCCGGTCGTGCTGCTCGCGGCGGGCGCGCTGCCCGTGATTCACGTCACCTACTTCCGCAGCACCTTCGCGCTGTCCTGGGCCACCAAGGAGCTGGGCTATGCGCAGAGCACCTTTCTCGGCATGCTGGCGATCTCGATCATCGTGCAGTTCTGCGTGCAGCCGATCGGTGCGTGGCTCGTGTCGCGGGTCGACATGCGGCGTGCGATGTGCGCGATCCTGATTCCCGAGTGCGTGCTGATGCCCGTGATGTTCCACGCGATCGAAACCCGTTCCTATGCGATCGCGCTCGCGGGCATGGTGCTCTCGACGATTCCGTCGGCGATGTACTACGCGGCGGTGGGCGGCATGCTCGCCCGGGTGTTCCCGGTCAACGTGCGCTATACGGGGCTGTCGCTGTCCTACCAGCTGTGCTCGCTGCTGATCGGCGGCGGCACGCCGGTGCTCGCGCAGGCGCTGCTCAACGCGACGGGCGGCATCGGCGCGGTCGCGCTCGTATCGGCGCTCTATGCGCTCGTGTCGCTCGCCTGCATGCTGGCGCTGCTCGCGCGCACGGGCCATCGCGCGAACGAACTGTCCACGGTGGAGCGGGCGGATGAGCTGGAACTGGAGCGGGAGGCGGGGGCGGCGCGGCCGCAGGGCGCGGCCGGCGGGGCCAAGGGGCTGGAAGCCGGCTGAGCCGCCGCCGCCCGGGCGGGCAGCGGCGCAGGGGGCGGGCGTGCGTGCGTCGCGCGCGGCCCGCCGGATCGGTCGGTCAGGCCTGGGGCGGCGGCACGAAGCCGGATGCCTGGTCCGCGCCTTCGCCGAAAAAATACTTCTCGGTCTGCTTCATCAGGTACTGGCGCGCGCGCGGGTCGGCCATGTTCAGGCGGTTCTCGTTGATCAGCATGGTCTGCTGCTTGAGCCAGCCCTGCCAGGCTTCCTTCGAGACGCTTTCATAAAGGCGCTTGCCGAGTTCGCCGGGCAGCGGCGGGAAATCGAGTCCTTCGGCTTCCTTGCCGAGCTTCGCGCATTGAATCATACGGGCCATCGTGTACTTCTCCTGTAATCGGACTGGGGGAGGGCGGGCGCTCGGCGTCGCTCAGAGCTGCTTCATCAGCACGAGCGACTTGCGCTGCCAGTTATAGAGTTTGCGGCGGTCTTCCGGCAGGTCGTCGACCGTGGCCTTGACGAAGCCGCGCTTGAGGAACCAGTGTTCGGTGCGGGTCGTCAGCACGAAGATGTGCGTGAGGCCGCGCGCGCGGGCGCGCTGCTCGACCCGCTTGAGGAGCCGCTCGCCGTCGCCCGAACCTTGCGCTTCGGGCGCGACGGTCAGGCAGGCCATCTCGCCGATCTTCTCGAGCGGATACGGATACAGCGCCGCGCAGCCGAACAGCACGCCATCGTGCTCGATCACCGAGAAGTGATCGATGTCGCGCTCGATCTGGTGGCGGCCGCGCCGCACCAGCGTGCCGTCCGTCTCCAGCGGCTCGATCAGGGTCAGGATGCCGCCGACGTCGTCCGGCGTCGCTTCGCGCAGGCTTTCGAGGTTCTCGTACGAGATCATCGTGCCCACGCCGTCGTGCAGGAACAGCTCCAGCAGCATGCTGCCGTCGAGCGCCTGCGGAATCAGGTGCGCCCGGGTCACGCCGCCGCGGCACGCGCGGATCGAATGGCGCAGGAAGAACGCGTCGTCGCCCTGCAGGTCGCCGGAGTCGAGCAGGTCGGCCGCCGCATCGAGCGACATTTCGCGCACCAGCTCGCCCGTCTCGTCGACGATGCCGGGCGTCTCGGTCAGGAAGATGATCTTGTCGGCGCGCAGCGCGATCGCCGCCGCCGAGGCGACATCCTCCAGCGACAGGTTGAACGCCTCGCCGGTCGGCGAGAAGCCGAGCGGCGACAGCAGCACCAGCTTGCGGCTCGCGAGCGAGTGGCGGATCGATTCGGCGTCGATCTTGCGGACGATGCCGGTGTGCGCGAAATCGACGCCGTCGAGGATCCCGACCGGGCGCGCGGTCACGAAGTTGCCGGACACCACGCTGATGTGCGCGTGCGCCATCGGCGTGTTCGGCAGGCCCTGGCTGATCGCCGCCGCGCCGTCGCTGCCGGGCACGCCGCTG
>NZ_JAAGNW010000205.1:2983-11023 GCF_010645215.1 Burkholderia multivorans
ATCGCCGCCTCGATGTCGAGACGCACTTCGCCGGCCGCTTCCTTCGCGGATTCGAGCGCGCGCGCGTCGGTGATGCGCAGGCCGTGCGAGAACGACGACTCGACCCCGTGCAGGCTCAGTTGCTCCTCGACCTGCGGCCGCGAGCCGTGCACCAGCACGATCTGGATTCCCATCGCCTGCAGCAGCGCGACGTCGGACACCAGGGCGTTGAGGAGGCCCTGCTGCACGACTTCGCCGCCGAAACCGACCACGAACGTGCTGTTGCGGAACCTGTGGATGTAGGGCGCGACGGAGCGCATCCAGTCGACGAACTGGGCGTGGCCGGCGGCGTCGTCGACGCCTGACTGGGCGGTGGGGAGGTCGGTTTGGGAATTCATGGGCGGGATTATAATGCGCCCCCATGTCGAATGTACCCAAAAGCCCCGCACAAAAGCGGGCAGATGCGCAGGCGGAGCCGCGCCCCGACGGCGCGCCGGCGCCGCGTGCGCGGCAGCCGCGCCCGCAGCCTCCTTCCGGCCAGCCGCCGCGCGCCGCCCAGGCCCCGCGCGCCGCCCGTCCGAAGGTCGAGCCGAACCCGGTGCCGCCCATCACGTTTCCCGAGAGCCTGCCGGTTTCCGGCAAGCGCGACGAGATCGCGCAGGCGATCGCCGCCCACCAGGTCGTGATCGTCTGCGGCGAGACCGGCTCGGGCAAGACCACGCAGTTGCCGAAGATCTGCCTCGCGCTCGGCCGCGGCCTCGGCGCGGGCGGCAGCGGCCTGATCGGCCACACCCAGCCGCGCCGGCTCGCCGCGTCGTCCACCGGGCGGCGCATCGCCGAGGAGCTGGGCACGCCGTTCGGCGAGGTGGTCGGCTACAAGGTGCGCTTCACCGACAATCTCGCGCCGGGCGCGTCCGTCAAGCTCATGACGGACGGCATCCTGCTCGCCGAGACCCAGACCGATCCGCTGCTCAAGGCCTACGACACGCTGATCGTCGACGAGGCGCACGAACGCAGCCTGAACATCGACTTCCTGCTGGGCTACCTGCGGCAGATCCTGCCGAAGCGGCCGGACCTGAAGCTGATCGTCACCTCGGCGACCATCGACGCCGACCGCTTCGCGCGCCATTTCGGCAGCGACGAGCGGCCCGCGCCGGTCATCGAGGTGAGCGGCCGTCTGTATCCGGTCGAGATGCGCTACCGGCCGATCGCGGAGGATCGCCCGGCCGCCGTGCGCCACGCCGAGGGCGCGGCGTCGGGCCGCGACCGCGTGAAGAGCGCGCGCGAGGCCGAGCGCGACCTGATGGACGGGATCGTCGACGCGGTCGACGAGCTGTGCCGCGAAGGCCCCGGCGACGTGCTGGTGTTCCTGCCCGGCGAACGCGAGATCCGCGACGCGGCCGAGGCGCTGCGCAAGCACCATCCGCCGCACACCGAGATCCTGCCGTTGTTCGCGCGGCTGTCGGCGGCGGAGCAGGAGCGCGTGTTCAAGGCCTCGAACGCGCGCCGGATCGTGCTCGCGACCAATGTCGCCGAGACCTCGCTGACGGTGCCGGGGATCCGCTACGTGGTCGATACCGGCCTCGCGCGGGTCAAGCGTTATTCGTACCGGAACAAGGTCGAGCAGCTGCAGATCGAGTCGATTTCGCAGGCCGCCGCGAACCAGCGCGCGGGCCGTTGCGGCCGGGTGGCCGACGGCGTCTGCATTCGTCTATATGAAGAGAGCGATTTCCAGGCGCGGCAGCGCTTCACGGATCCCGAGATCCTGCGTTCGTCGCTGGCGTCCGTGATCCTGCGGATGAAGTCGCTGCATCTGTCGGCGATCGAGTCGTTTCCGTTCATCGAGCCGCCGCCCGGCCGCGCGATCGCCGACGGCTACCAGCTGCTCAACGAGCTGGGCGCGGTCGACGACGACAACGCGCTGACGCCGCTCGGCCGCGAGCTGGCGCGCCTGCCGCTCGACCCGCGGGTCGGCCGGATGATCCTGGCCGCGCGCGACCAGCAGGCGCTGCGCGAGGTGCTGGTGATCGCGAGCGCGCTGTCGGTGCAGGATCCGCGCGACCGGCCGATCGAGGCGCAGGAGCAGGCCGACCAGGCGCACCGGCGCTTCGCGGACGAGCGCTCGGAGTTCCTGCAATGGCTGCGGATCTGGGCGTGGTTCGAGGAGGCGGTGGCGCACAAGAAGTCGAACCGCCAGCTGATCGACGCCTGTCGCCAGAATTTCCTGTCGCACGTGCGGCTGCGCGAGTGGCGCGACGTCCATTCGCAGCTCCTGACCGTGGTGCGCGAGCACGGCTGGCGCCTGAACGAGACCGAGGCGACCTTCGAGCAGATCCACCTCGCGCTGCTGACGGGCCTGCTCGGCAATCTCGGGCTGAAGGCGGACGACGAGCCGCATTACCTCGGCGCACGCGGCATCAAGTTCTTCCTGTGGCCGGGCTCGGCGCTCGTCAAGAAGGCGGGGCGCTGGGTGATGGCGGCGGAGCTGGTCGAGACGAGCCGCCTGTACGCGCGCTGCATCGCGAAGATCGAGCCGGAGTGGGTCGAGAAGGTGGGCGCGCACCTGTTGAAGAAATCGCTGTCCGAGCCGCACTGGGAGAAACGGCCCGCGCAGGTGAGCGCGTTCGAGCGCGCGACGCTGTACGGGCTCACGATCTATCACCGGCGGCGGGTCGCGTTCGGCCACCAGGATCCGGTGCGCGCGCGCGAGCTGTTCATCCGCGGGGCGCTCGTCGAGGGCGAGTTCGACACCAAGCTCGCGTTCTTCGCGCACAACCGCAAGCTGCTCGCCGACAGCGAGCAGCTCGAGCACAAGTCGCGCCGCCAGGACGTGCTGGTCGACGACGCGCTGATCCATGGGTTCTACGATCAGGCGATCCCGGAGGGCATCCACACCGGCGCGGCGTTCGAGCGCTGGTATCGCGACGAGGTGAAGAAGAGCGGCCAGCCCGAGGACAAGCTGCGCCTGCTGTACCTGTCGCGCGACGACCTGATGCGCCACGAGGCGGCGGGCGTGACGACCGACCTGTTCCCGAAGCGGGCGACCATGGCCGGCGTCGAGATGACGCTCGGCTATCACTTCGAGCCGGGCTCGCCGCGCGACGGCGTGACGCTCGCGGTGCCGCTGTTCGCGCTGAACCAGGTCGACGCGCGCCGCGCCGAATGGCTGGTGCCGGGCATGCTGAAGGAGAAGGTGCAGCTGCTGCTCAAGTCGCTGCCGCAGAAGCTGCGCCGCCACTGCGTGCCGCTGCCGGAGTATGCGGCGGGCTTCGTCGAGCGCACGGCCGGCGCGCGTTTCGGCGCGGGCGGGCTGGTCGAGGTGCTGATCGCCGACGTGCGCGAACAGACCCAGATCGCGATGAAGAGCGGCGACTTCAAGCTGGAGACGCTGCCCGCGCACCTGTTCATGAACTTCAAGGTGATCGACGAGCACGGCCGCCAGCTCGCGATGGGCCGCAATCTCGCGCAGCTGCGCGCCGAGCTGGGCGCGCAGGCGCAGCAGCATTTCCAGAAGATCGCGGCGAGCGCGACGCTCGCGCCGGCGGGCGAGCCTGCCGCCGACGACGCGCCTGCGCCGGGCGCGCGGCCCGCGCGTGCGGCGCAGGGCAAGCCGACGGGGCCGCAGACCGCGCCGGCGGGCGGCACGGCGGCGCCCGCCGGCGCGCCGGGCGCCGAGGCGGGTGCGACCGCGCTTTACGAAAACCTGACGACCTGGAATTTCGGCAAGCTGCCCGAGCTGCTGGAGATCCGGCGGCGCGGCCAGACCTTGTTCGGTTACCCGGCGCTCGTCGATCGCGGCGCGCATTGCGACGTCGAGGTGTTCGATTCGCCGGAAGAGGCGGCGCGCATCCATCGCGCGGGGCTGCGGCGGCTGTTCTGGCTGCAGCTGCGCGAGCCGATCAAGTTCCTGGAGAAGAACCTGCCGGGGCTGCGCGAGATGGCGATGCACTACATGGCGCTCGGCACCCAGGAGGCGCTGCGCGACCAGCTGATCGAGACCGCGCTCGACCGCGCCTGCCTGCAGGACCCCCTGCCGGCCGACGACGCGAGCTTCCACGCGCGCCGCGACGAGGGGCGCAGCCGCCTGAACCTGCTCGCGCAGGAGATCGCGCGCCTGGTCGGGCAGATCCTCGCCGAATACGCGGGGCTCGCGAAGAAGCTCGCGCAGGCCAAGGCGTTCGGGGCGCCGCACGCGGACATGCAGGCGCAGCTCGGCGCGCTGATCGGCAAGCGTTTCGTGATCGACACGCCGTACCCGCAGCTCGCGCATTTCCCGCGCTACCTGAAGGGCATCGCGCTGCGGATCGACAAGCTGAAGGCCGATCCGGCCCGCGACGCGCGCCAGATGACCGACCTGCAGCCGCTCGCGCAGCATTACCAGCGCGCGGTGTCGCAGCGCGGCGGCGTCGCGGACGCGCGGCTCGCGGAGTTCCGCTGGCTGCTCGAGGAGCTGCGTATTTCGCTGTTCGCGCAGGAACTGCGCACGCCGATGCCGGTCTCTGTGAAGCGTCTGCACAAGGTCTGGGAATCGATGCAGCGTTGATGCAACCGGGGGCAGGGCGCCGCGCGTCAACCGGGCGGCGCCCCCGGACGTTCTACAATGACGGTTGTTCCACGACGTGAGTCTTCATGCGCACTATTTTTTCCCTCGGCCGCGCGTGCGCGCTGGCCGCAGCAGTCCTGGCGCCCGTCGCCGCCTTCGCGAACAACGTGATCGTCCTGAATTCGGCCGAAGCGACGTTGTCCCTGATTGACCAGAACACCCGCCAGGTGATCGGCACGATGCCCACCGGCAAGGAACCGCACCATCTGATGGCGACGCCCGACAACGGCTCGCTGATCGTCGCGAATTCGGTCTCGAACAGCCTGATGTTCCTCGATCCGAAGACGGGCAAGCTGCAGCGCACCGTCGAGGGGATCGACGATCCCTACCAGCTCGGCTTCTCGCCCGATCGCAAGTGGTTCGTCGCGGCCGGGCTGCGGCTCGACCGGGTGGACATCTACAGCTACGACGGGCGCGACGTGAAGCTCGCGAAGCGCGTGCCGCTCGAGGTGATGCCGAGCCACCTGGCGTTCACGAAGGACAGCAAGACCGTGCTGGTGTCGCTGCAGGTGTCGGGCGAGCTGGCCGCGATCGACCTGGCCACCCAGACCGTCAAGTGGAAGATGAAGGTCGGCAAGGTGCCGGCCGGCCTGTGGATGACCCCGGGCGACAAGTACGTGCTGGTCGGCATGACGGGCGCGGATTATGTCGCGGTGGTCGACTGGCGCAACCAGAAGGTCGTGAAGACGATCCAGACCGGCAAGGGCGCGCACAACTTCCGCTCGCTCGCCGACGGCACCCACGTCGCGGTCACGAACCGCGTGGCGAACACCATCAGCATCATCGACGAGAACACGCTGACCAATGTCGGCGACATCACGGGCCTCCTGCCGGGGCCGGACGACATGGAGCTGTCCGCCGACCGCAAGTCGCTGTGGGTCACGTTCCGCTTCGCCAAGAAGGTCGGGATCATCGACCTCGCCACCCGCAAGCTGGTGCAGACGATTCCGGTCGGGCGCTCCCCGCACGGCATCTACTTCTTCGATCGCGCGCCCGTGACGGCGCCGAACGGCGCCTGACGCACGCGGAGGGCGCAGCATGTTGCATATGATCGCCGCCGCGCTGGACGGCTTCGTGTCGAACCTGCAGACCTGGCTGTACGTCGACGTCGTGCAGCCGCTGATGTACCGCTTCGACCTGATGGACTACGACGAGGACACCTACGACGCGCTCTACTGGGTGATCGTCGGCGCGCTGCAGGTGGTCGTGATGTACGTGCTGCTGCGCCCGCTCGAGGCCTGGCGGCCGATCGAGGCCTGGCGCAACCGCAAGGAGGCGCGGGTCGACATCCTCTACACGCTGATCGCGAAGCTCGGGATCTTCAGCCTGTTCTTCTTCTTCGCGATGCAGCCGCTGTTCGACAACTTCCAGGCCTGGCTGCGCCTGCAGGGCGTCGCGAACTACAACCTCGATTCGCTGTGGCCGGGCGTCACCTCGCAGCCGATCGTGTCGTTCGCGATCTACCTGATCGTGCTCGACTTCGCCGGTTACTGGTATCACCGCTGGCAGCACCGCTTCGGCGTGTGGTGGGAACTGCACGCCGTGCATCACAGCCAGCGGCAGATGTCCTTGTGGGCCGACGATCGCAACCACCTGCTCGACGACCTGATCCAGGCGTGCTTCTTCGCGGCGATCGCGCTCGTGATCGGCGTGCCGCCGTCGCAGTACGTCGTGCTGACCGCGCTCACCAACTTCGCGCAGAGCATCCAGCACACCAACGCGAAGCTGCCGTTCGGCCGGCTCGGCGAGCGCCTGCTCGTGAGCCCGATCTTCCATCGGCGTCACCACGCGGTCGGCTACGGCCACGAGGGCACCAAGTACGGCTGCAACTTCGGCGTGCTGTTCCCGTGGTGGGACATGCTGTTCGGCACCGCATCGTGGAACCGCACGGTCGAGCCGACCGGCATCCGCGCGCAGTACGAAGGCATGTCGTATGGCGACGGCTTCTGGTCGCAGCACTGGCTCGCGTTCGTGCGTATCGCGAAGCGGCTCGCGCCGAAGAAGCGCGCGGCGTCCGCCTGACCCGCGCGGCGCGCGCCCCCGCCGGCGCGCGCCGGCGCGCGCCGGCCCCGCGCCGCTGCGCGCGGCCCCGGGGTGCCCGCCGTCGCGCGGCATTCCCGGCTTCGGCATGGCCGTTCGGCGCGGCCATTCGGCGCGGCCGTTCGGCGAGGCCTTTGGCGCGCGAGCGCCGCGTGGTTTATCCTTTCTGCGCATTTTCCGATTTCCCCTTTCTGACAGGCCCGCATGAACGACCTGCTGCGCTCATTCGGCCGGGCGCTCGCGAGTGCGCTGCACCCGCGGATGCTCTGGCTCACCTTCATGCCGTTTATCGTCGCCGCGGTGTTCTGGGGCGTCGTGCTGTGGTTCGCGTGGCAGCCGCTGATCGACGGCGCCCGCGCGGCGCTCGACGGGTTCGCGCTCACCGGGCTGCTGTACCGGCTGTTCCAGGCGATCGGCGCGCCGCAGCTGCAGGCGGTGGTCGCGCCGTTCGTGGTCGTCGCGGCGACGATTCCGCTGATCGTGCTGACGGTGCTGACCCTGATCGCGACGCTGTCGATGCCGGTCGTCGTCACCCATCTGTCGAAGCGGCAGTTCGCGGCGCTGGAGATGAAGCGGGGCGGCACCTGGTACGGCAGCGTGTTCAATTCGCTGGGGGCGGCGCTCGCGAGCCTCGTGCTCCTGATCGTCACCCTGCCGCTGTGGCTGATCCCGCCGTTCTTCGCGCTGCTGCCGCCCGTGATCTGGGGCTGGCTCACCTATCGCGTGATGACCTACGACGCGCTCGCGCTGCACGCGAGCAGCGACGAGCGGCGCGCGCTGCTGCGCCGCCATCGCTGGCCGCTGATCGGCATCGGCGTGGCGAGCGGGCTGCTCGGCACCGTGCCGACTTTCATCTGGGTGTCGTCGATCTGGATGATGGTGCTGTTTCCGTTCGTCGCGGCGGCGATGATCTGGGTGTACGCGTTCATCCTGGTGTTTTCCGCGCTGTGGTTCGGCTTCTACTGTCTGCGCGCGCTGCAGGACCAGCGCGCGCAGGCCGCCGCCGGACCTTCCCTTTCGACCTGACGAGGCACGCATGACCATCGGCATCATCATCATCGGCGACGAGATCCTGTCCGGTCGCCGCCATGACAAGCATCTGGCGAAGCTCATCGAACTGCTCGCCGCGCGCGGGCTCGCGCTGGGCTGGGCCGAATACGTCGGCGACGATCCGGCGCGCATCACCGCGACGCTGCGCCGCGCGTTCGAGGCGGGCGACCTCGTGTTCTCGACGGGCGGCATCGGCGCGACCCCGGACGATCACACGCGTCAGTGCGCGGCGGCCGCGCTCGACGTGCCGCTGGAGCTGCATCCGGAGGCGCGCGTGCTGATCGAGGCGCGGATCCGCGAGATGCACGCCGATGCGGCGACGCCGCCCGATTTCGACTCGGCGGAGAATCAGCATCGCCTGAACATGG
>NZ_JAAGNW010000206.1:0-9577 GCF_010645215.1 Burkholderia multivorans
GGTCGGACTGGCGATGCTCCGTGACGGCGCACACTGTTCGAAAGCCCGGGGCCGCCGAATCGGCCACTCATCTTCTGATGGACAAAGCGTACGAGGGCAGCGAAACCCGGCAACGCACGCGTCTTTGTCAACGTTATTTTGATCGTCGAAGGCTTGTGGCTGTGTCGGCGCGCCTAGTGGTTTCCCCCCAGCGTCGCCCCCAGTCAAGAAAAAGTCGCCCCCGGTCGCTTTCAGACTAATCTGGCCCGTTACTTTGGAGTCCGTCGCGCGGGCCATCCCGGCCGCGCCCGCTCAATCCGACGAACGGGAGTAACCATGAAGCCGATCCCCACCGCGCTGCTCGGCGCATTGCTTGCCGCCGCCTGCGCACTACCCGGCGCGGCCCAGGCGCAGGATCCGGACACCTGCCGCACGGTGCGCTTCGCCGACATCGGCTGGACCGATATCACGTCGACGACGGCGCTCGCGTCGCTGCTGCTCGACGGGCTCGGCTACAAGCCGGCCACCACGATCGCCTCGGTGCCGATCTCGTTCGCGGGCCTGAAGAACAAGCAGATCGACGTGTCGCTCGGCTACTGGTGGCCGGTGCAGCAGGCGCAGCTGCAACCGTTCCTCGACGCGAAATCGATCGACCTGATCGAGCCGCCGAACCTGTCCGGCGCGAAGGCGACGCTCGCGGTGCCGAGCTACGTCTACGAGGCGGGCCTGAAGCGCTTCGAGGACATCGCGAAGCATCGCGCGGAACTGGACGGCAAGATCTACGGAATCGAGGCGGGCAGCAGCGCGAACGCGACGATCCGCAAGATGATCGATACCAATCAATACGGCTTGGGCGGCTTCAAGCTGGTGGAGTCGAGCGAGGCGGGGATGCTCGTGACGGTCGAGCGCGCGGTGCGCGAGCACAAGTGGGTGGTGTTCCTGGGCTGGGAGCCGCACCCGATGAACCTGCAGATCGGCATGAACTACCTGGCGGGCGGCGACGCCGCGTTCGGCCCGAACTACGGCGAGGCGCGCGTCTACACACTGACCGCGCCCGATTACCTGAAACGCTGCCCGAACGCGGGCCGGCTGGTCGCGAACCTGCGGTTCACGACCGACCTCGAAAACCGGCTGATGCAGGCGGTGATGAACAAGACGCGCCCCACCGAGGCGGCGCGCGCCTATCTGAGGCAGAACCCGCAGGTGCTCGATGCGTGGCTCGCCGGCGTGACGACCTATGACGGCAAGGAAGGCCTGCCGGCGGTGCGCGCCTATCTGGGCCTTTGAACGATGCCGCGAAGCGAATCCGCGCGGGCGAGCGCCCGCGCGCCCCACTGAAACGAGGCGACGATGAATCACGAAGTGATAGTGACCTGCGCGGTGACCGGCGCGGGCGATACAGTCGGCAAGCATCCGGCGATTCCGGTGACGCCGAAGCAGATCGCGGCGGCCGCGATCGAGGCGGCGAAGGCGGGCGCGACGGTCGCGCACTGCCACGTGCGCGATCCGCACACCGGGCGCGGCAGCCGCGATCCGCAGCTGTACCGCGAGGTGGTCGACCGGATCCGCTCGGCCGATGTCGACGTGATCATCAACCTGACGGCCGGCATGGGCGGCGACCTCGAAATCGGCGCGGGCGAGGAACCGATGCGTTTCGGCCGGGGCACCGACCTCGTCGGCGGGCTCACGCGCCTCGCGCATGTCGAGGAACTGCTGCCCGAGATCTGTACGCTCGACTGCGGCACGCTGAATTTCGGCGACGGCGACTCCATCTACGTGTCGACGCCCGCGCAGCTGCGCGCCGGCGCGAAGCGTATCCAGGAACTCGGCGTGAAGCCGGAGCTGGAAATCTTCGACACGGGCCATCTGTGGTTCGCGAAGCAGTTGCTGAAGGAAGGGCTGCTCGATGATCCGCCGCTGTTCCAGCTTTGTCTCGGCATCCCGTGGGGCGCGCCGGCCGATACGGGCACGATGAAGGCGAGGGTCGACAACCTGCCGCCCGGCGCGCACTGGGCGGGCTTCGGCATCGGTCGCATGCAGATGCCGATGGTCGCGCAGGCGATGCTGCTCGGCGGCCACGTGCGCGTCGGCCTCGAAGACAACCTGTGGCTCGATCGCGGCGTGCCCGCGAGCAACGGCACGCTGGTGGAGCGCGCGCGCGACATCGTCGAGCGGCTCGGCGGCCGCGTGCTGACGCCGGCCGAAGGCCGCCGCACGCTCGGCTTGCCGGCGCGCGGCGCGCGTCCGCTCGAACGCCGCGCGCTCACCGAATTCGCGTGAGCGCAGCCCCTTGCCTCACCCCCTGACATACGCCGGCGGGGCGCGTGTGCGCCCGCCGTTCGATTCCCCTCGATTGGAAGGATGTGCTGACATGGCAGTGAAGACCGACATCAAGACGTTCGCCGCAATCGGCACCGGCGTGATCGGCAGCGGGTGGGTGGCCCGCGCGCTCGCGCACGGTCTCGACGTGGTGGTCTGGGATCCCGCGCCGGGCGCGGAGCAGCAACTGCGCGCGAACGTCGCGAATGCGTGGCCCGCGCTGGAACGCGTCGGCCTCGCGCCGGGCGCCGATCCCGCGCGGCTGTGCTTCGTGTCGACGATCGAAGCGTGCGTCGCCGATGCCGATTTCATCCAGGAGAGCGCGCCCGAGCGCGAGGCGCTGAAGCTCGAACTGCACGAGCAGATCAGCCGGGCGGCGCAGCCCGACGCGATCATCGCGTCGTCGACGTCGGGGCTGCTGCCGACCGACTTCTACGCGCGCGCGACGCATCCGGAGCGCTGCCTCGTCGGGCATCCGTTCAATCCGGTGTACCTGCTGCCGCTGGTCGAGGTGCTCGGCGGCGAGCACACCGCGCTGGAAGCGGTCGAGGCCGCGATGGCGATCTATCGCCGGCTCGGCATGCGGCCGCTGCGCGTGCGCAAGGAAGTGCCGGGCTTCATCGCGGATCGCCTGCTCGAAGCGCTGTGGCGCGAGGCGCTGCACCTCGTCAACGACGGCGTCGCGACCACCGGCGAGATCGACGATGCGATCCGCTTCGGCGCGGGCATCCGCTGGTCGTTCATGGGCACCTTCCTGACCTACACGCTCGCGGGCGGCGACGCCGGCATGCGACACTTCATGCGGCAGTTCGGGCCGGCGCTCGAACTGCCGTGGACCCGGCTCGCCGCGCCGCCGCTGACCGACGCGCTGATCGATCGGGTGGTGGAGGGCACCGCCGCGCAGCAGGGCGGCCACAGCATCAAGGCGCTCGAACGCTATCGCGACGAGTGCATCACCGAGGTGCTCGCGACGATCGCCGCCGTGAAGGCGCGTCACGGCATCCATGACGAGACCTGATTGAACATGACGACGATGCCGACCTTGCACGAGGACGTGGTGCGCGACGAATGGGTCGACTACAACGGCCACCTGCGCGACGCCTATTACCTGCTGATCTTCAGCTTCGCGACCGATGCGCTGCTCGACCGGATCGGCCTCGACGACGCGGCGCGCCGCGCGCGCGGCCGCTCCGTGTACACGCTTGAAGCGCACGTCAATTACCTGCACGAGGTCAAGGCCGGGGCGCGCGTGCGGATCGATGCGCGGGTGCTCGCGCACGACGCGAAGCGGGTCCACCTGTACCTGGAGATGTTCGCTGCGGGCGTCGACGGCGCGGTGGCGGCGAGCGAGCAGATGCTGCTGCATGTCGACACGCGCGGGCCGGCCTCGGCGCCGTTCGATGCGGACGTCGCCGAGCGGGTGGCCGCGCTCGCGGCGCAGCAGCGCGACGCGCCCGCGCCGGCCTATGCGGGCCGCGTGATCGGCTTGCCGGCGCGGCGCGGATGACGTCGAGCGCGCGCGGCGCGCCGCCGCTCGACGCCGCGCTCGATCCCTTCGTCGCGCGTGTCGCGGTCTGCTATCCGGCCGACGCCGCCGCGCGTTCGCCGGCCGAGCAGCGCCGCTTGTACGAACGATTCGCCGCGCGGCTCGCGCCGAGCCTGCCCGTGGGCGTGGAGATCGATGACGCGGTGTACGCGGCGCGCGCCGGGCATGCGCTCGCGGTGCGGCGCTATCGCGCTCGTGCGCGCGCGGCGCGCGGCACCGTGCTGTTTTTCCATGGCGGCGGTTTCGTGGTCGGCTCGCTCGACAGCCACCACGCGATCGCCGCGCGGCTCGCGGCGGATACCGGCCTCGACGTGATCGCGGTCGCCTACCGGCTCGCGCCCGAACACCGTGCGCCGGCCGCGCGCGACGACTGTCTCGAGGTGACCGTGGCCGCGTTGCACGGCCGGCTGCCGTTCGGCGTGAGCGCCGCGCCGCTGATGCTCGCGGGCGACAGCGCGGGCGGCACGCTGGCCGCGTGCGTGGCGGCGGCGCTGCGCGACGCGGGGCAGGGCGGCGTTGCCGCGCTCGCGCTCGTTTATCCGCTGCTGGGCTACGCGCCGCGCCTGCCCGCCGCGCGGACCGAGGCGCAGGCGCCGCTGCTGACGCTCGCCGACGTGCGCGCCTGCCGGCAGGCCTACTGGGGCGATGCGCCGCCTCCGTCGAACACCGTGCCGCTCGACGCGGCTCGCTTCGACGGCTTGCCGCCGACGCTCGCGATCGGCGCACAGCACGATCCGCTTCGCGACGACGCGCGCGCCTACGTCGAGCGGATCGAGGCGGCGGGCGGCCGCGCCCGCTTCGTGCTCGGCGCGGGGCTGGTGCACGGCTGCTGGCGGGCGCTCGATACGAGCGCACGGGTTGCCGCGATGCACCACGCGGTCTGCGAATTTCTGCTGGAACAGCGGGGCTGAGCGCGCGGGCGGCGCGGTCGAGGCCAGCCTCGAATTGTGTTCGGCGCTGAATTTTGTGTTGTCTTATGATTGCGGTCTCACACTTTCACGCTCACGAGGCGGAACGAGATGACCCCCCACGGCAACCCGCTGTTGCAAGACTGGCACACGCCTTATCAACTCCCTCCCTTCCAGCAGGTCGAGCCCGCGCATTACGCGCCCGCGCTCGCCGTGCTGAGCGCCGAACACCTGGCCGAGATCGACGCGCTGGCCGCGCAATCCGAACCGCCGAGCTTCGAGAACACGGTGGCCGCGTTCGACGCGACGGGCTTGCGGCTCAATCGCGCGCTCTACCTGTTCTACAACCAGTGCGCGTCGCAATCGCCGCCCGCATTGCAGGCGGTCGAGCGCGAGATGGCGCCGGTGGTCGCCGCGCATACGAGCCGGGTGCAGATGCACGCGGGGTTCTTCGCACGTCTCGATGCGTTGCACCAGCGCGCGGCCGAACTGGAGCTCAACGAGGAACAGCAGCAATTGCTGCGGCGCGTGCATACCGACTTCGTGCGGGCCGGCGCGCGCCTGGAGGGCGCCGAACGCGTGCGCTTCGCGGAGATCGTCGAGCGGCTGGCGGAACTGCAGACGCAGTTCGCGCAGAACGTGCTGGCCGACGAGACCGAGTATCAATTGAAGCTCGAAGGCGAGGCCGATCTGGCGGGCCTGCCGCCGTTCCTGCGGCAGGCGGCGCAGAGCGCGGCGCGCGAACGCGGCGTGGACGGCTACGTGATCACGCTGTCGCGTTCGCTGGTCGAACCGTTCCTGACCTGGTCGACCCGGCGCGACCTGCGCGAGCAGGTGTGGCGCGCCTGGAGCGGCCGCGGCGAGAGCGCCGCGCGCGACAACCGGCCGATCGCCCGCCAGATCCTCGTGCTGCGGCAGGAGCAGGCGCGCCTGCTCGGTTATGCGACGTTTGCCGATTACGCGCTGGCCGATCGCATGGCCGGCACGCCGGCCGCCGTGCATGCGCTGCTCGATCAGGTGTGGGAGCCGGCGAAGGCGAGCGCCGCGCGCGAACGTCAGGCGCTGGTCGAACAGGCCGCGGCGCTGGGCGAACCGACCGACATCGCGGCGTGGGACTGGCATCACCTGGCCGAGAAGGTCCGGGTTGCACGCTATGCGCTCGACGATGCGGAGGTGAAACCGTATTTCAGCCTGGAGGCGATGCTGAATGCGATGTTCGATTGCGCGCATCGCCTGTTCGGCGTGCGTTTCGTCGAGCAGAGGGGCGTGCCGCTCTACCACCCGGACGTGCGGCTGTGGGAAGTGCGGCGCGGCGACGAACTGGTCGGCCTGTTCCTCGGCGACAACTACGCGCGGCCGAACAAGCAGGGCGGCGCGTGGATGAGCGACTACCGCGAGCAGCGTCGCAACGGCGGCGTCACGGTGCCGATCATCGTCAACAACAACAACTTCGCGCGCGGCGGCGACGGGCCGACGCTGTTGAGCTTCGACGACGTGCGTACGCTGTTCCACGAGTTCGGCCATGGCTTGCACGGGCTGCTGTCGAACGTGACGTACCGGCTGCTGGCCGGCACGGCCGTGCCGCAGGATTACGTCGAGCTGCCGTCGCAGCTGATGGAGAACTGGGCGACCGTGCCCGAGGTGCTGGCGCGCCACGCGCGGCACGTGACGACGGGCGAGCCGATCCCGGCGGCGCTGATCGAGCGGATCCGCGCCTCGCAACTGTTCAATCAGGGTTTCTCGACGGTCGCCTATACGTCCTCGACGCTGATCGATCTCGCGCTGCACCAGCATCCGGATCCGGCGAACCTCGATCTCGCCGCGTTCGAGGCGGCCGAGTATGCGCGGCTCGGCGTGCCGCGCGAGATCGGCATGCGGCATCGGCTGCCGCATTTCGGCCACATGTTCGGCGGCGCGCATTACGCGGCGGGCTACTACGTCTACATGTGGGCGGAGGTGCTGGAGGCGGAAGCGTTCGACGCATTCGAGGAGGCGGGCGACGCGTTCGATCCGACGCTCGCGAGCAAGCTGTATCGCTACGTCTACAGCGCGGGCAACAGCCGCGAGCAGCGCGCGGCGTTCCGCGCGTTCCGGGGCCGCGATCCGCAGGCCGGGCCGATGCTGCGCAAGCGGGGGTTGTTGGCGGGGTGAGGTTGCGGTGGGGGGAAGCGGCCCCCATCTGACCTGCCTGGCGGTTGGGGGTTTCGGCTCACAGGTCGCCGTGCGCGGATGGCGCGGTTCAGCCACGGTGATGGCGTATGCAGGCGCTTGGCGGAACGCCAAGCGCCTGCCTGTATCCGGTCAGCGAGCTACCAGCAAGATCTATGACTGCCCAGTGGGCGGCACCGAAAATAGCCGCTCATCCCAGACGGTCTGCGGATCCGAAACGACTATGCGTGCGGCATCGGGATGCGCGGGATTCACCAGGACGTTGAATTCCGCCCGGGCAACGACAGAAGGAACGACGAGAATTGCCGAACGGGATTCGGCGAGCCACGCATCGCCGAACTGCCGTGCCGCTTGATGCGCCGGGCTGTCCCATCCTCCCGGGAGCGTATCGGCGCTGCGGTGTTCGACGAGGACGTCGTCAGGAACCGTCGCTTCGATCCATGCATGGGCTTTGGGCACCTTGCCGATGCGGGCATGCATCAGCACTTCCAGCATCGCGCCCGCCAAGGTCAGCGCCGCATGGATCACCGGCCGGCCCGGACTGTTGAAGCGGCCGCCGACGCGCATCGCGCCCGTGCCGCTCCAGATCGTGTGCCGTGTGTCGGCGATGCGAAACAACTTCAAGCGGGCGGGCCGTAGAACAATTTCCAGAGCAGTTCTTCGACACGGCGCGCGCCCAGTTCCGTGAGCGCGACATCGAGCGGCGCGCGCCCTTCGAGCTCGGGATGCGGCGTCGACAGAAATTCCCGTGCATCGTCTTCGTCGCTCCAGACATAAGTGGTCGTGGCAACAATCCGCGCGAGGCGCTCGGTTTTCTCGGATTCATCCCGTGTCAGGCGGTCCCGGCGGCGCTTGTAGGTTGCCTCGGGAATGATGCGGGCGAGCAGCGAACGGCGGGCGTCTGCGCTTTGGGTCGCGTGTTCGACACCCGCGGGCAGGGCGGATTTCGGTAGACCGTCGCGCACGAGCGCCTCTAGCTCCGCAAGCGTATGCGGGACTGGCTGAAGCTCCATGACCGCAGCCACGGCTTCCGGGGTAACGAGTGACATGACGACCCTCCCCAATGAGGTATCAATCGATGCCATATTGCGGATCATTCGATACCCGAGGTGGATCTGATGATCGCGCGGTGCCGACTGCGGCCGCCAGACTGCTTCGGCGCGACGCACAGCGTCATATGAATCTCGAGAGTGGGGATCGCAGCGGATCGACGGTCGGATCGGATTGCTTCGTCCGTGCACCAATCCAGTCGACAAGCTGTAGGCAGAGCTGGCTTGACATGTAGCCGGCCCACGCTAACATGGAGTTTATGATTTTTCGATAAACTACCAAAACTCGATACAAGATGGATCCGATTCGTAATCCGTACGCCCCCGGAGCAGGGAGCCCTCCACCCGAGTTGGCCGGTCGCGACGAGGTACGTGAGCAAGTGCGTGTATGTCTTGAGCGATTACGCCGTCGCCGGGCTGCCAAGAGCGTCCTGCTGATTGGATTGCGAGGCGTTGGGAAAACCGTGCTTCTTGACCAGATGCGGCACGACGCCGAGCAGAGCGGCGTGCATTCGGTGCGGATTGAAGCTCCTGAAAACCGCTCGCTGCCGGCGCTGCTGGCGCCGCAATTGCGGCTCGCTCTGTTGCGCCTGAACCGGGTCGAAGCCGCGCGCGATGCGGCCGTGAGGGGCCTGAAGGCGCTGGCCGGCTTCGCCGGCAAGCTCAAGGTGAAGTACAACGATATCGAAGTGGGGCTCGATTATGCCCCTGAGGCAGGCCTGGCGGACAATGGTGACCTTGAGGGGGATCTGTCCGCGTTACTGGAGGAGGTCGGCCGGTCGGCTCAGGCGGCAGGGACGGTGTTGTCGATCTTCGTCGACGAACTTCAGTACGTCGAGGAGGATCAACTGGCGGCGCTCATTTCGGCCCTTCATCGTTGCTCGCAGCAGCAGTTGCCGGTGACGGTCGTGGGGGCCGGCTTACCTCAATTGCGTGGTCGGATGGGGGAGGCGAAATCCTACGCAGAGCGACTGTTCGACTTCGTCGAGATTGGGCCGCTACCGACCCGAGATGCGGAGCGCGCCATCATCCTGCCGGCGCAGGAAGAGGGGGTAGAGATTGAGGCTGCCGCGGTTACCCGCATCGTCGACGTCACGGCCGGTTATCCCTACTTTTTGCAGGAATGGGGCAAGAGCGCCTGGGATGTGGCTGATGCCAGTCCGATTACGCTTGATGATGTGGCGAGCGCGTCGGATCTGGCGATTGCGGCACTGGATGAGAGTTTCTTCCGTGTCCGGTTTGATCGCTTGACTCCGGCCGAAAAGCAGTACTTGCGCACCATGGCCGAACTCGGGCCCGGCCCGCATCGCTCGGGCGATATTGCCGCGAAAATGGGGAGACGGGTCGAATCGTTGGGCCCCACGCGAAGTGGGCTCATCGGCAAGGGGATGATTTGGAGCCCGACCTACGGTGACACAGCGTTCACCGTTCCATTGTTCGACGAATTCATGAGGCGTGTCATGCCGGATCTGGGTAGTTGAATGAAGTTTAGCCAGTTTATTTTTTATGTATAAACTGGCTAAACTTCATCAAAGCAGCGCTTCATGCCAGGGACAACCATGGCAATACCCGATACCGGCACCTCCAGCATCGCGCCCGCGACGGTC
>NZ_JAAGNW010000206.1:9587-11005 GCF_010645215.1 Burkholderia multivorans
GGCTCATCCTGCGGCCCGCCGGGGCGGGCGCATCAACCCCCGCCCTGATCCTCCGGCGTATCCCCGTAGTACAGCACGCCGAGCCGGATCGGCTCGCGCCGGTTCGCCTTGCGATGCAGGTTGGTATCGCGCAGCGAGTACGCGCAGCCGCAGTATTCCTGCTGGTAGAACTGCTCGCGCTTGCTGATCTCGACCATGCGCGCCGAACCGCCGCCCTTGCGCCAGTTGTATTCCCAGTACATGAGGTCGGGGTAGCGCGACGCGGCGCGCACGCCGCAGTCGTTGATCTGCTGCATGTTCTTCCAGCGCGAGATGCCGAGCGAACTGGTGATCACCGGAAAGCCGTGCTCGTGCGCGTACAGCGCGGTGCGCTCGAAGCGCATGTCGAAGCACATCGTGCAGCGCGCGCCGCGCTCGGGCTCGTGCTCCATGCCGCGTGCGCGTTCGAACCAGTTGTCGCGGTCGTAGTCGGCGTCGATGAACGGAATGCCGAACTGCTCCGCGAAGCGGATGTTCTCGTCCTTGCGCAGATCGTATTCCTTGCGCGGATGGATGTTCGGGTTGTAGAAGAAGATCGTGAAATCGATCCCGGACGCCACCATGGCTTCCATGACTTCGCCGGAGCACGGCGCGCAGCACGAGTGCAGCAGGACCTTGCGATGGCCGCCGGGCAGCGGGAGCGGGGTGCGGTTGAGGTCGGAGGTCATGACGGATGCCTGGCCGGGCGACGCTTTGCTCCGGCGTCGCCCGAAGTGGGCCGGATGGCCCGGGATAGCACGTAATCGCGCGGCCGCACGCGGCCTCGCCGGGCTGAGATCAGCAATATACCGGCAGGCGTCGCGTGAGTGCGCCCACCTGCTCACGCACCCGCGCAATCGTCGCCGCATCGTGCGGGTTGTCGAGCACGTCGGCGATCAGGTTCGCGGTCAGGCGGGTTTCTTCCTCGCCGAAGCCGCGCGTCGTGATCGCCGGCGAACCGAGGCGGATGCCCGAGGTCACGAACGGTTTTTCCGGATCGTTCGGGATCGCGTTCTTGTTGACCGTGATGTGCGCCTCGCCCAGCACGCGTTCCGCTTCCTTGCCGGTGATCTGCTTGGCGCGCAGGTCGACCAGCATCACATGGCTCTCGGTGCGGCCCGACACGATGCGCAGGCCGCGCGCGATCAACGCGTCCGCGAGCGTGCGCGCGTTGCGCAGCACCTGTTCCTGGTAGGCCTTGAAGTCCGGCGATGCGGCTTCCTTGAACGCCACCGCCTTGCCCGCGATCACGTGCATCAGCGGGCCGCCCTGAATGCCCGGGAAGATCGCCGAGTTGATCGGCTTCTCGTACTCGGCCTTCATCAGGATCACGCCGCCGCGCGGGCCGCGCAGGCTCTTGTGGGTGGTGGTCGTGACGAAATCGGCGTGCGGCACCGGGT
>NZ_JAAGNW010000207.1 GCF_010645215.1 Burkholderia multivorans
GCGGTGCTCGATGTCCTGGTCGCCCGGGATCTTCGCCTGGCCTTCAACCGGAATCGTGTTGATGTACGGGGTGTTCGCGGAGAACGGCAGGTGCTCGCCGTGCATGCGCGCGAATTCGATCTGCTTCTCGATCAGGTAGTGCGCGCGGCCCGGGCCGACGGAGGAGATCACGCCGTCGAGCGCCTCGAGCCATTCGACGGTTTCCTGGGGATCGTCGTCACGATCGGCGACGACATACTTCATCACTTCGTTGGGTACGGCGGACATACTCGTCTCCTGGGGCCTTGAATGTGAGGATCGCTCTGGTTGCAGACGACGGAATTCCGGCCGCCTGCGGCAAGCTCCCGCGGATTGTAAAGAGCGTCGCGGGCTGCGTGCAACAAAATTTTCGAATAGTGAGATCTTTTGTCGCAATGTGAAATATTGCTGCGCCGCACCCATCCGACAAGGCTCACCGCGGGACGGCCTGGAGATAATTTCGCTTTTGGTTCAATAATTCTTGTACGCCCTTTGCGCACGATGCGCTGCGCTACAATCCAGCCATGTTGACCGATCGGCTTTTCGCACGTTCGGCGCGGCCGTCGGGTTCGCCGGCGGATACGCAGCCGTCCCGCTGGCACCACGGACCGTGGTGGTCCAATTCCTATCTACTGACTCCCCTGCTGTCGATCCTGGTGTTCCTGGTGGTGATGAGCCTCATTTTGTGGAGCCTCAACCGCCGCGAGCAGCAGCAGCAGGAAGACACGCTGTATCGCAACGTCGCCTGGGCGCAGCAGCAGATCCGCCTGTCGATGACGGGCGCGCAGGAGCAGCTGCAGGCGTTCGCGCGCGATCTCGCGGCGGGCCGCATCGACGAACACGCGTTCCAGATGGCGGTCGGCGACATCATGCAGGCGCACCCCGAGATCCTCTACCTGAACTGGTATACGTCGCCCGGCCAGCGCCGCTGGCCCGCGATGCTGCTGCCGCTCGTCGGCCAGCGCTTCGCGAAGCCGAACGACACCCAGATGGAGGACGCCGCGCGCGGCGCGTTCGCCGAGGCGCGCGGCACGCGCCGCCAGGTGTACTCGCCGCTCGTCTACGACGACTTCGGCAACGGCTACCTCGCGCTGCAGACGCCCGTGATGCGCGACCGCGAGTATCTCGGCTCGATCGCCGCGGTGTTCTCGGTCGAGGGCATGCTGAAGCACGACATCCCGCAGGAGCTGTCGGCCAAGTACAAGATCTCGATCACCGACGCGAACAACCGCGAACTCGCGTCGACCTCGTCGCGCCCGCGCCTGCCGCGCGACGCCCACTACGATCTGCCGCTCGACCCGCCCGGCCAGGGGCTGACGGTGCGCGTGTACGCGTATCCGCAGATGACCAACCTGACCAACAACACGCTCGTCTGGCTCGTCGCCGGGCTGTCGTGCTTCGTGCTGTGGAGCCTCTGGAGCCTGTGGAAGCACACCCGCCAGCGCTTCGAGGCGCAGCAGGCGCTCTACGCGGAGGCGTTCTTCCGCCGCGCGATGGAGAACTCGGTGCTGATCGGGATGCGCGTGCTCGACATGCACGGCCGCATCACGCACGTGAATCCCGCGTTCTGCCGGATGACCGGCTGGGACGAAGGCGACCTCGTCGGCAAGGTCGCGCCGTTCCCGTACTGGCCGCGCGACACCTACCCTGAAATGCAGCGCCAGCTCGACATGACGCTGCGCGGCAAGGCGCCGTCGTCGGGCTTCGAGCTGCGGGTGCGGCGCAAGGACGGCTCGATGTTCCATGCGCGCCTCTACGTCTCGCCGCTGATCGACAGCGCCGGGCGCCAGATCGACTGGATGTCGTCGATGACCGACATCACCGAGCCGAAGCGCGCGCGCGAAGAGCTGGCCGCCGCGCACGAGCGCTTCACGACCGTGCTCGAAAGCCTCGACGCCGCAGTGTCGGTGCTCGCCGCCGACGAGGCCGAGCTGCTGTTCGCGAACCGCTACTACCGCCACCTGTTCGGGATCCGGCCCGACGGCCACCTGGAACTGTCGGGCGGCGGCTTCGACAGCGCACAGGCGTCGTCGGACTCGATCGACCTCGTCGACGCCTACGCCGGCCTGCCCGCCGCCGCGCTCACCGAGAGCACGGCCGACGCGCAGGAGGTGTACGTCGAAAGCATCCAGAAATGGTTCGAGGTGCGTCGCCAGTACATCCAGTGGGTCGACGGCCACCTCGCCCAGATGCAGATCGCGACCGACATCACGACCCGCAAGAAGGCGCAGGAGCTGGCGCACCAGCAGGAAGAGAAGCTCCAGTTCACGAGCCGATTGATGACGATGGGCGAAATGGCGTCGTCGATTGCACATGAACTGAACCAGCCGCTCGCGGCGATCAACAATTACTGCTCGGGCACCGTGGCGCTCGTCAAGGGCGGCCGCGCGACCCCCGAGACGCTGCTGCCGGCGCTCGAAAAGACCGCGCAGCAGGCGCTGCGCGCCGGGATGATCGTCAAGCGGATCCGCGAGTTCGTGAAGCGCAGCGAGCCGAAGCGCGAGCCCGCGCGGGTCGCGGACATCGTCGCGGACGCGGTCGGCCTCGCCGAGATCGAGGCGAGAAAGCGCCGGATCCGGATCGTCACCGAAATCCGCGCAAGAATGCCTATTATTTATGTCGACCCGGTGCTGATCGAGCAGGTGCTCGTGAACCTGATGAAGAACGCGGCCGAGGCGATGCACGATGCGCGCCCGCAGGCGGTCGACGGCGCGATCCGCGTGGTCGCCGACCTGGAGGCGGGGTTCGTCGACATCCGCGTGATCGACCAGGGGCCGGGCGTCGACGAAGCAACGGCCGAACGGCTGTTCGAACCGTTTTACAGCACCAAGTCCGACGGCATGGGCATGGGGCTCAACATCTGTCGTTCGATCATTGAATCGCATCGCGGGCGTCTGTGGGTGGTCAACAACGTCGAGGCGGATGGCCGCATCGCCGGCGCGACGTTCCACTGCAGCCTGCCCGTGGGGGAACCCGAAGAGCTCGGGCGCGGCGGGTCCGAGGCATCGACATCACAAACCGTAACGGGAGATATATGAATAGCCCTGTCACCACCACTCAGGAATCCGTCTTTGTCGTCGACGATGACGAGGCCGTGCGCGACTCGCTGCGCTGGCTGCTGGAGGCGAATGGCTATCGCGTGCAATGCTTCTCGAGCGCCGAGCAGTTTCTCGATGCGTACCAGCCCGCGCAGCAGGCGGGCCAGATCGCCTGCCTGATCCTCGACGTGCGGATGTCCGGGATGAGCGGCCTCGAGCTGCAGGAACGCCTGATCGCCGACAACGCCGCGCTGCCGATCATCTTCGTGACGGGCCACGGCGACGTGCCGATGGCCGTCTCGACCATGAAGAAGGGCGCGATGGATTTCATCGAGAAGCCGTTCGACGAAGCCGAGCTGCGCAAGCTCGTCGAGCGCATGCTCGACAAGGCGCGCAGCGAGAGCAAGAGCGTCCAGGAGCAGCGCGCCGCGAGCGAACGCCTGTCGAAACTGACCGCGCGCGAGCAGCAGGTGCTCGAGCGGATCGTCGCCGGCCGCCTCAACAAGCAGATCGCCGACGATCTCGGCATCAGCATCAAGACGGTCGAGGCGCACCGCGCGAACATCATGGAAAAGCTCAACGTCAACACCGTGGCCGACCTGCTGCGCCTCGCGCTGTCGAAGAAGCAGGCCTGACCCGCCTCACCCGCGCGCGTCCGGGCCTACCCGCCGGACGCGCCGCTTGCGCGACCGTTCCCGTTGCGCGTCCCCGTCTCTTGCACCGGTCTCACTCGTCGCCCGTTTCATGTCGGCTCGCCGGCGGAGCCGCGCGACGGCAGGCGGGCGCGGCGACGGCCGACCGCGGCACCGGCCGACCGCGGCATCGGCCGACCGCGGCATCGGCCGACCGCGGCACCGGCCGACCGGTATAATTCCCTCCTTCGCCGCGACGCACTCCCCGCGCCGCGCGCCCCCGCTTTCCAACTCGCACGCGAATCACCATGACAGCCACTCTCATCGACGGCAACGCCCTCTCGAAGACCTTGCGCGGCGAAGCCGCACAGCGCGCCGCAGCGCTCACCGCGCGCGGCCATCAGCCCGGACTCGCCGTGATCCTCGTCGGCGAGAATCCCGCCAGCGAGGTGTATGTGCGCAACAAGATCAAGGCCTGCCAGGACCACGGCTTCCACTCGCTGAAGGACAACTACCCGGCCACGCTGTCCGAGGCCGACCTGCTCAAGCGCATCGACGAGCTGAACCGCGACCCGAAGATCCACGGCATCCTGGTGCAGCTGCCGCTGCCCGCGCACATCGACAGCCACAAGGTGATCGAGGCGATCGCCCCGGAAAAGGACGTCGACGGCTTCCACGTCGCGAACGCCGGCGCGCTGATGACGGGCAAGCCGCTGTTCCGCCCGTGCACGCCCTACGGCGTGATGAAGATGTTCGAGGCCTACCGGATCCCGCTGCAGGGCGCGAACGCGGTCGTGATCGGCCGCTCGAACATCGTCGGCAAGCCGATGGCGCTGATGCTGCTCGAAGCGGGCGCAACCGTCACGATCTGCCACAGCAAGACCCGCGACCTCGCCGCGCACACCCGCGCGGCCGACGTGGTCGTCGCGGCGGTCGGCAAGCGCGACGTGCTGACGGCCGACATGGTGAAGCCGGGCGCGACCGTGATCGACGTCGGCATGAACCGCAACGACGAAGGCAAGCTGTGCGGCGATGTCGAGTTCGCCGGCGTGAGCCAGGTGGCCGGCCACCTGACGCCGGTGCCGGGCGGCGTCGGCCCGATGACCATCACGATGCTGCTGATCAACACCGTCGAGGCGGCCGAGCGCGCGGCGAACGCGGCCTGACGCGAGCGGCGGCGCACTCCGCCGCCGATACCGCCCCAATCGAGCCGGTAGAAACTTTCGATTGGAAAGCGCACACCACGCCCCAATAATAAGGAGATGCCGCGCGCACGCCGCGCGCCACTCTCCGTTTCCATCCGAAATCACCCGGGAGCATCATGTCCGCCAGCGCAACCGCCAATCCCCTTCTCGATTTCACCGGCCTGCCCCGTTTCGGCGAAATCCGCCCCGAACACGTCACGCCGGCGCTCGACGCACTGCTCGAGACCGCCAACGCCGCCGTCGAACGCGCGGCCGACCCGGCCACGCCCGCGACCTGGGAAGAGATCGTCGAAGCCGTCGAACACGCGACCGAGCCGCTGGGCCGCGCCTGGGGCGTGATCGGCCACCTGAACGCGGTGGCCGACACGCCGGCGCTGCGCGCCGCCTACGGCGAGAACCTGCCGCGCGTAACCGAATTCTGGTCGAGCGTCGGCCAGAACCTCGCGCTCTACGAGAAGTACAAGGCGATCGCCGCGAGCGCGGCGTACCCGGCGCTGTCGGTCGAGCGCAAGAAGATCCTCGACAACGCGCTGCGCGATTTCCGCCTGTCCGGCGCGGAACTGCCCGAGGACCAGAAGCCGCGTTTCGCGGAACTGCAGGAACGGCAGGCGGCGCTCTCGAAGACCTTCTCCGACCACGTGCTCGACGCCACCAACGGCTATGCGTTCTACGCGCAGACCGAAGCGGAACTGGCCGGCCTGCCCGACGACGCGATCGCCGCCGCGCGCGAGGCCGCGCAGAAAGAGGACAAGGCCGGCTGGAAATTCACGCTGCACTTCCCGTCCTACTTCCCGGTCCTGCAATACGCGGACAACCGCGCGATGCGCGAGGCGCTGTACCGCGCCTACGTGACGCGCGCGTCCGAGCTGGGCCCGCAGTACGGCGGCGGCCAGGCGGACTGGGACAACACCGCGATCGTCTCCGAGCAGCTCGGGCTGCGCCGCGAGGAAGCGCGCATGCTCGGCTACCACGACTTCGCGGAGGTGTCGCTCGCACCGAAGATGGCCGAGTCGCCGCAGCAGGTCACCGCGTTCCTCGAGGATCTCGCCACGCGTGCGCGGCCGCACGCGGAACAGGACTGGGACGCGCTGCGCCGTTTCGCCGCGCAGACGCTCGAGATGGCGGAGCTTGCGCCGTGGGACGTCGCCTACGCGGCCGAGAAGCTGCGCCAGCAGCGCTACGCGTTCTCCGAGAACGAGGTGAAGCAGTACTTCCCGGAACCCGCCGTGCTGAAGGGCCTGTTCACGGTCGCCGAAACGCTGTTCGGGGTGCGCATCCAGCCCGACAGCACGCCCGTGTGGCACGACGACGTGCGCTTCTTCCGTGTCGAGAACCGCGACGGCTCGCTCGTCGCGCAGTTCTACCTCGACCTGTACGCGCGCGAAGGCAAGCGCGGCGGCGCCTGGATGGACGACGCGCGCGCCCGCGCGAAACGCGTGAGCGGCGTGCAGACGCCGGTCGCCTACCTGACCTGCAACTTCTCCGCGCCGATCGGCGGCAAGCCGGCCTGCTTCACGCACGACGAAGTGATCACGCTGTTCCACGAGTTCGGCCACGGGCTGCATCACATGCTGACGCGGGTCGACGAGATCGGCGTGTCGGGCATCAACGGCGTCGAATGGGATGCGGTCGAGCTGCCGTCGCAGTTCATGGAGAACTTCTGCTGGGAATGGGACGTGCTCGAGACGATGTCGTCGCACGTCGAGACCGGCGCATCGCTGCCGCGCGCGCTGTTCGACAAGATGCTCGCCGCGAAGAATTTCCAGAGCGGCCTCGGCATGCTGCGCCAGATCGTGTTCTCGATGTTCGACATCCTGCTGCACGTCGACTTCGACCCGGCCGGCGCGACCGGCGTGAACGCATTCGCGCGCGACATCAACGAGCGCTACCACGTGATCCCGCAAGCGCCGTTCTCGCGCTGGCCGAACACCTTCAGCCACATCTTCGCAGGCGGCTATGCGGCCGGCTACTACAGCTACAAGTGGGCCGAGGTGCTGTCGGCGGACGCGTACGCCGCGTTCGAGGAAGCCGCGCAGGCGGCGGGCGGCAGTGTGCTCGACACCGCGACCGGCACGCGCTATCGCCGCGAGATCCTCGAGGTCGGCGGCAGCCGCCCGGCGATGGAATCGTTCAAGGCGTTCCGCGGCCGCGAGCCGAGCATCGACGCGCTGCTCGGCCACAACGGCATGACGGACGCCGCGCACTGAGCGGCGCGCCGCCGCGCCGTTCCGAAACGGCAGCCCGCACGCGCGGGCTGCCGTTTTTTCATGCGGCGCCGGCAGGCGGATCGTCGAACAGCGCGATCTGGCCGTGCCGCTCGGCGCTGTCCTCGTCGATCCGCACGCCCACGCCGAGCAGCCGCACCGGCTGGCGACGCCGCACCAGGCCCCGCTCGAGCAGCGCGACGGCCGTGTCGGCGTCGGTCGCATCGGCCACGCACTCGACCGTCGTGCGCTGGAAATCGGCGAAGCGGATCTTCACGTACAGCTTGCGGATCGCGCGCGCCGCGCCGGCCCGTTCGATCCGCGCCTCGAGCAGCACGGTCAGCCGGCGAATCTCGTCCGCGCATTGCGCGGGCGTCGTCAGGTCCTGCACGTAGGTCGTCTCGACGCTGACCGACTTGCGCTCCTGGTCCGCGCGCACCGGCCGCTCGTCGATCCCGCGCGAGAGGTCGTGGAGCCGCCGGCCGAACGCGCCGAACTCGCGGTGCAGGTCGAACAGCGACCAGGCGCGCAACTGCGCGCAGGTCTGGATGCCGAGCCGCTCGAGCCGCGCGGCGGTCACCTTGCCCACGCCGAACAGCTTGCGCACCGGCAGCGCCGCCACGAACGCGTCGACCTCATGCGGCCGCACGACGAACAGCCCGTCCGGCTTGTTCCAGTCGGACGCGATCTTCGCGACGAACTTGTTCGGCGCGACGCCCGCCGACACCGTCACGCCGACCGTCTCGAACACCCGCGCGCGGATCTCGCGCGCAATCAGCGTCGCGCTGCCCTGGCACCGTTGCGTGCGGCTCACGTCGAGGTAGGCCTCGTCGAGCGACAGCGGTTCGACGTCGGGCGTGTAGTCGCGGTAGATCGCCATGATGAGCCGCGACGCCGCGCGATACTTGTGGATCGCGCTCGGCAGGATCAGCAGCTCCGGACACTTGCGCGGCGCGAGCGCGGACGACATCGCCGAATGCACGCCGAAGCGTCGCGCCTCGTAGTTGCAGGTCGCGATCACGCCGCGCTGGTCGGGCCGCCCGCCGACCGCGAGCGGCCGGCCGCGCAGCGACGGGTCGTCGCGCATCTCCACCGACGCGTAGAAGCAGTCGCAATCGCAGTGGATGATCTTGCGCGCGCGCGGCGCCGCGTCGCCCGAAGGCGGCGGTGTGGCGGGGAAGGAATCGGCGGTGGTGTCCAAGGTGTCGACACTGTACAAAAACACAGTACAAGTTTCAACTGCGCCGGTCCGGCCCGGTGTGCAGCCGGGCGCCGTACCGGCCGGATTCCCGTCGAACCGTACCGCCGCCGCGCCCGATCGCTCCCTATACTCAAACGATTACGGCATGAGCAGGAGAACACGGATGCGTACCATCGGATTGATCGGCGGAATGAGCTGGGAATCGTCGGCCGAGTATTACCGGATGATCAACCAGGATTCGAAGGCGCGCCACGGCGGCCACCATAACGCGAAGAGCGTGATGGTGACGGTGGACTTCGCCGAGATCGAGGCGTTGCAGCGCGCGCAGGACTGGGATGCGCTCGGCGCGCGGATGGCCGAGGCCGGACGTCAGCTCGAACGCGCCGGCGCGGATTTCGTGGTGTTGACCACCAATACGATGCACCGGGTGTTCGACGCGCTCGAACAGGCGGTCGCGCTGCCCTGCGTGCATATCGCCGATCCGACCGGCGCGGCGCTGACGGCCGCCGGCGTCGAGCGGGTCGGCCTGCTCGGAACCCGCTACACGATGGAGCTGCCGTTCTACGCCGAGCGGCTGCGCACGCGCCACGGGCTCGACGTGCTGACGCCCGATGCGGCCGAGCGCGACGACGTGCACCGCATCATCTACGACGAGCTGTGCCACGGCATCGTCACGCCCGAATCGCGCGCGACCTTTGCCGCGATCGTCGCGCGGCTCGCGCAACGCGGCGCGCAGGCGGTGATCCTCGGCTGCACCGAGATCACCCTGCTGATCGGCCCGCACGACGTCGCGCTGCCGGTGTTCGACACCACGGCGCTGCACGCGCGCGCGGCGGTCGAACTCGCCGCGCGCTGAACGGCGCTCCAGCGCGTTACAGGGTCGGACAGGCGCGCCGCGCGGTCGCCGCGTCGACACCGCCCGGCGGCCGCTCCCCCTGCCCGGCCGGCGTGCCGAGCAGCGCGATCAGCCCGCACGCGAGCGAGCCGCGCCAGTGCAGATAGTCGTGGCCGCTCGCCGTCTCCGCGTAGGTCACCGGGTATGCCCTGGCGACCAGCACGTCGCGCAGATGGCGGCTGGTGGTGCCGATGCCCGTCGGCCCCTTGCCGTCCTCGAAGCGCCCGCTTTCCAGATAGAAACGCACCGGCAGCCGCTCGGCAGCCGCGTATTCGCGCGTCAGCCACTCGGCCGCGCGGGTGTGTGCGTCGCCTTGCGCGGGCGCCCACCAGAACGAACCCGACTGGCTCAGCACGTTGCCGAACAGCTCCGGATGACGCAGCGCCACGTACGCGGACGCGAGCCCGCCATAGCTCGACCCCGCGACCACCGTACGCGCGGGCGCGGCGCTCACGCCCTGCCCGCGCGCCCACGGCATCAGTTCCTCGGCGAGAAAGCGCGCGAACGCCGGATTCGGCGGCAACTCGCGAGCGCGCGCCGCGCCGTCGGGATTGCCGATGATCAGCGCCGCCGTGCGCGGCAGACGACCTTCCGCGATCAGGTTGTCGAGGATCGTCGGCGTGGGCACCGTGTCGGGATCGGCATAGGCGTGCGCGTCGAAGATCAGCGCGAGCGCGCGCGCCGGATCGTCGGCGCGATAGCCGGCGGGCCGATACAGGTAGACGTCGCGCGTATTGCCGAGGATCCAGCTCGTGAAGCGCGTGCGGGCGAGCGTGCCCGCCGGTACGCCCGGGCGCGGCGCGAGCCACGGCTGCGGCGGCGCATCGGGCAGTTCCAGCACCGACTTGCCCTGGTACGGGTCGGTGCCCGTGCGCATGAAGGTCCGTGGATTCAGCGGGTCGCGTTGCGCGGTCGCGAGAATCGCGCGCCGCCGCTCGCCCTCCGGCTGATCAAGCTCGGGCACGTCGGGCGCGAGCAGATAGCTGAGCCGCGTGCTCGCGGGCACCACGTAGCTGCGGTACCAGACATCGCTGCCGGCCAGCCGCGCAAGCGCGTCGTGCTCGCCGGACGGGCTGCCGAGCACGCGCACGTTGTCGCGCGCGCCGCGCCACAGGAACGTGACGAGCCGCACGGGTTCGTCCGCCGGCGTCGCGCCGCGTGCGAGGCTCGCATCGGTGCGCGTCGGCTCGGCGGGCGCGGCCTCGACGAGCGGCGTGCCGCGCTCGGCCATCTCGCGCCAGAACGCGTCGGTGCCGCCGCCCGCCTGCACGCTGCGCGCGAGCGCCGCGAGCCGCGGGCTCGCGAGCGCAGGCGCCGGGCGGCGCTGTTGCGCGCGCGGCACGACGGCGTCGAGCGTGATCCGGCAGCGCTGCGCGCCGGACAACGCCGACGCGTCGGCCGCCGGCGTCGTCCGCAGCATGTAGCGGCCGGTCGCCGGCGCGACGAACATGAAGGTGCGCCCCTGCGCGTCGTCGGTCAGCAGCCGGCGCACGGCACGGCCTTCGCCGTCGAGCAGGTCGAGGTTCGCCATCGCGCCGTCGAGGCGGCG
>NZ_JAAGNW010000208.1:0-711 GCF_010645215.1 Burkholderia multivorans
GGCCTGAAGAGCGATGCGGAACTGGTGCTGTACGCGTCCGGCAGCGGGCTCGCGTAACGGCGCGCCGCGGCCGGCCCATCGTGCGATACTCGCTACCCGGCCGCGCAGCGGCGCATCTCGACGGGAGTCGTCGTGTTTTCAAGCTTTGCACCTACCGCCACCGGCTTCGTGACCGAGATCGAAGGCTGCCGTTGCAGCATCGAGGGCGCGCCGTCGCCGATCGCCGACCGGATCGACTGGCTCTGGACGATCGCGCAGCCCGAACTCGATAACCTCGATGGTTCGGACCCTTTCAAGTACGAGACCCTGGCGACGGGCGAAACCGTGACGCCGCTGCAGGCCGCGCAGCAGATCGTCGCGTGGCTCGACGCGCATCCGCCCGAGTAAGCCCGGGCCGGGCCGGCAGCGGCGGCGGCGCGCTGCTACACTGCCCATTCCCTTCCTCGCCGCCCTTCCATCATGAAGCCGACGCTGCTCGTGCTGATTCCGCTGCGCCCGGCCGCGCACGCGGCGTTATCCCATGCATTCGAACTGCGCCACGCTGCCGATCCGGCAGCGCGCGCGGCGGCGTTCGCCACGCCCGATCCCACCGTGCGCGTGGTGCTGACCAACGGCACCACCGGCTTGCGCGCGGACGAGATCGACCGGCTGCCGGGCGTCGAGCTGATCGGCGCGCTCGGCGCGGGCCATGAAAACATCGCGCGCGATCAC
>NZ_JAAGNW010000208.1:721-10574 GCF_010645215.1 Burkholderia multivorans
GCGTGGGGCGCGATGCGCTGCCGCTGCAGCCGAACCTGTCCGGCAAGCGGCTCGGGATTCTCGGGCTCGGTCATATCGGCGCGCATGTCGCGCGGCGCGCGCTCGGCTTCGATCTGGCGCTCGGCTATCACAGCCGCCGACGGCGCGACGGCGTCGCGCATCGCTATTTCGATTCGCCCGAGGCGCTCGCGCGCTGGGCCGATTTCGTCGTGGTGTCGACGCCGGGCGGCGCGGCCACCCGGCACCTCGTCGACGCGCGCGTGCTCGATCCGCTCGGCCCGCAAGGCTATCTCGTCAATGTGTCGCGCGGCAGCGTCGTCGACACGGCCGCGCTTGCCGACGCGTTGCGCGCGCGGCGCATCGCGGGCGCGGGGCTCGACGTCTCCGAGGGCGAGCCGCAGCCGCCCGCCGCGCTGCTCGAACTCGACAACGTCGTGCTGACGCCGCATGTCGGCGGCACCTCGCCCGAGGCGATCGACGCGGCGGTGCGCCTGTTCATCGACAACGCCGCGCGGCATTTCGCCGGCGACGCGCTGCTGACGCCGATCTGAAGCGGGCGGGCGGCGCGCGTCAGGCGAGGTTGACCGACGGCGCGCGATCCGCGTCGATGCACTGCACGTGCCAGACGCCGAGCGCCGCGCGCGCATCGGGCGCCGCGCGCCAGCGCGCGATGCCGCTCTCGCCTTCGAACGGGCCATCGGCATGCGTGAGGTCGAGCCCTTCGAGCACGCAGTCGAATGCGCCGCCCGGCTGCGCGGCAAGGCGCGTCGCGCCGTGGATGCAGGCAAGCAGCCCGCCGGCGGGCAGGCTGAGCCCCGCATGGCCTTCGCGCGACCAGCGATGATGCGATTTGTCGAACCACAGGATCGCGTAGGTGTTCGGGTGTTGGTCGAATGCATCGAGATGAACGGTGATGCGCACGGTGATCTCCAGTCAGTCAGGATGGCGGGACAGGGCGGACGCGAGGCGACACGGCGCCCGTTCGTGATGCAGTGCGCGCAGCGCGCGCCGTGAAGCGATCAGCATGAGGACGTTGGCCGGCCACGGCGCGAGCCGATCGATGGCAGGACCGGCTTCGCGCGCCGTCGCCGGCGTCACGACACCACCGCATCCAGCGGCCGGCGCGGCGCGTGCGGCGTGCGCGGCCCCTGGCCGAGGCGCAGCAGCAACTGCGGCATGCCGTCGAGCCCGAGCATCTGGCCGAGGCGCGCGCGCAAGGTCTCGATCTCGATCGGCTGATTCAGGTACGACGCCGTGAAGCCGGCTTGCGCGGCGACCAGCAGCATGCGTTCGAGCGCCTGTCCGGCCGAGAGCCAGGCGTCGCGGTCGTCGCGCGTGGTCGCGATGCAGGCGAGCAGCGGCGCGCCGTTCGCGAGTGCGAGATGGCGCGCCGCGAGGCCGTCGCCGAGATCGAAGGTGCGGATCGCGGAGGCGGCGAGCGGCGTCGAGAAATCGAGCAGCGCCGGCGCACCGGCCGCGTAGGCGGGCATGCCGTCGCCGTGGCGGCGCGCATCGATCCAGCTGGCCAGCTCGCGGCGGAAGCGCGGATCCGCGAACTGCTCGCGGTCCGCCTGCGCGACCAGCCCCGCGACCCGCGCGCGCTCGTCCGTATCGCTCACGCAGACCACCTCCGCCCCCTCGGCGGAACCTGCTTCGATCAGCGCCTGCACGACGCGTTCCGGTACCGCGGCGCTGGAAAACGGCAGGCGCGTGGTGACGCGCAGCGGGATCGCGGGCAGCAGCGCCGCGAGCGCCGGATCGAGGCGGCCGCGCGCGGCGACGCGCACGAGCGCGAGCACGTCGGGATCGACGTCGGACGGGAAGGACTGGATCGTGTGCGCGAAGCCGACGTGATGCAGCGCGACGCGCAGGTTCAGCAGCGCCGCGCCGCAACTGATCAGCAGTTCGCGGTCGTAGGGGTCGACCACCGGCAGCGCGCGCACGCGGTCCGCGCACACGGCGATCGTGTGGTCGTCGACGACGAAGCGCCAGGGCTGCGAGTTGTGGCTCGACGGCGCGAGGATCGCGTAGCGCAGCAGCGCGTGCAGCGAAGCGCCGCGCGGATCGTCTTCGTCGGACAGAGGCAGGGCGTCGGGAGGCATCGGCTTTCTCCTGTCGGGTGGCGGAGCCGTCACGTGGGTATCGTGCCGGGGTCGCGCCGGCGCGCGTTGATGCACGTCAAGCGCGACGCATGGCGCGCGGCGCGCCGCGCGCACGACGGGCTTAGGGTGAAGGCGGACCATGCACGAAGGAGGATCCGATGCGACACGAATGGCTGACCGACGCGCTGCGCGACGCGGCCCGGGAACTGGCGATCCCGGACGACGCGTTGACGCGCTGGTACGACGAGGAACGCACGCGGCTCGAAGCGGGCGCGCGGATTCACGACTACGTGCGCGTGTTCGCGCTGCGGCGTGTGCGCGATCGGTTGAACGCGGCGCGGCGACGCTAGGGTTGCGGTGCGATGGATCGAACGGACGTGGAGTGTCATGCGATCGATGCGCGCGCAAGCATCGGGATGCGCCGCGGCACCGTGACCCTGGGAACGGTTTCCGATCGGAAGAAGCAGGCGGCATGCGAGGGCCGTTCCCATTCCGGCTTCGCGTCGCCGCCGAGCGATCCGCGAGACGACGGACCATCGACTGCCCTCGCGGCAGGCCGCGGTTCAGCCTGAGTCGACGACGCGAGGTGCGAAAGCGCGCACAGGATTCGCGATTGTTTCGAGTTGATTTTCCAGTCGCGCTTCTTTCATTTCCTGATTTTTATCCTTTCATTACCCTGGGCGGTTTGTTGCGATTGAAATGCGCCGGTCAAGTCGGTCATCGCGCAACGGCTTTCCCGAAACGACCATATCCAGGGGCAAACCAACAAGGAGCAGGAGATGAGACAGATGAAACGACGCGTGTTGTCCGTGCTGTTCGCCGTGCAAGCGGCGGTGTTCGGCGCAGGTTGGGCGCACGCGGCCGGCGAGGTGGACGTGAACCAGCTGCGCGCCGCGGTGGCGGGCACGATGACCCGCGCGAGCGACGGCCTCGATCAATCGAGCATGAACCAGGAACAGCAGGCGCAGCTGGTGCAGTGGCTGGCCAAATCGCCGGGCTTGATGTGGAATCCCGGCACGATCTGCCTGTACAACTGCCCGCCGCCGTACGGCAGCCTGTCGGCGGATCCGCAGCGCGTGACGGTGCCGGTGAACGGCACGAGCAGCACGACCATTCACTGGACCTGGAACGAGGATCGCGGCCGGCCGGTTGCCGAGTACGCCTGCCTGTGGGTCACGACGCCCGGCGATCCGAATGCCTACGTGGTGGACTGCGAGCATCCGGGCAACCAGTACAAGGTCTATATCCCGTGGATCGCCGAGGGCACCTACAACTTCTTCGTGGCGCTGCGCAAGCAATCGCCTGCGCCGATCGCGGGCATGCCCATGCTCGCGACGACCACGGTCACCGGTACGCGCTGACGCGCACCGCCTGCGCAGGGCGCTCGCACGGCGGGCGTCTCGCGTGATGCACGCGGGCGGCGACGCCGCCCGTCATCGTGCCGCTCCAGGCACGCCTTCTCCTCGTCGCAGCGTCCGCGCCGCATGTGCGCCGATGTCGCGCGCCCGCTGCGTTCGCGTGCTTGACGTGCGTCAACGGCCACCCGGCGCGGACGTCGCACAGTGAATGGGTCGCCGGCCTGCCTGGCGACGCGATGCAGGAATCCGCCGATTCGATCAAAGGGGAGAACCGATGATGACGGGGAACACGACACCGCTCGACGGCTGCCGGGACGGTTGGGAAGCGACGCTGCGCGCGCTGGCGTGCGCGCAGGACTGGCGGCGCGACTGGCACGCGCTGGTCGGGCGCGGCATCGAGCGCGACCGCGAGGCGCTGCGCCGCGTCGGCGACGCGCTCGGGCCGTCCGCCGATGCCCGCGACCTGACGGAAGCCTGCCAGCACGCGTGGCGCGATTATCTCCAGGCCAGCGCGAGCCTGTGGCAGGACGCGGGCGCCTTGAACATGCGCGCGCAACAGACGTCGGTCGCCGTGTTGCGCGACGGGCTGCATGCCTGGCAGGGCGATTGGACGAAACGCTGGCAACACGCGTTCGACGCACGCGACGCCTCGATGCCGTGGCGCGACTGGGCTGCCGCGTTCGGCGCGCGGCCGAACGGGTCCGCCGCGGGCGCATATTCAGACTAAGCGGCGCGCCGCGCTCCGGATCGCCCGGGCGATTTCGGGGCGGCGCTCCCAGGGTTTCACTCGGAGAACGCAAGATGAAAGCACTCGTCTACCATGGCCCCGGTCGCAAGTCGCTCGACGAGCGGCCGAAGCCGACCCTGCTGGCCGCCACCGATGCGATCGTGCGCGTCACGCGCACGACGATCTGCGGCACGGATCTGCACATCCTGAAGGGCGACGTGCCGAGCTGCGAGCCCGGGCGCGTGCTCGGGCACGAGGGCGTCGGCGTGATCGAGCAGGTGGGCGCGGCCGTCGAGTCGCTCGCGCCCGGCGATCACGTGCTGATCTCGTGCATCACGTCGTGCGGCCGCTGCGGCTATTGCCGGCGCGGCATGTACTCGCACTGCGAAACGGGCGGCTGGATTCTCGGCAACCGGATCGACGGCACGCAGGCGGAATACGTGCGCATTCCGCACGCGCAGACGAGCCTGTACCGGATCCCGTCCGGGATGGACGAGGATGCGCTCGTGATGCTGTCCGACATCCTGCCGACCGGCTTCGAATGCGGCGTGCTCAACGGCAAGGTGCAGCCCGGCGATTCGGTCGCGATCGTCGGCGCGGGGCCGATCGGGCTGGCCGCCCTGCTGACGGCGCAGTTCTACTCGCCGGCGCGGATCGTGATGATCGATCCCGACGCGAATCGCCTCGAGATCGCGCGACGCTTCGGCGCGACCGACTGCGTCGACGGCCGCGACGGCGATCCGGCGGGCGCGGTGCTGCGGCTGACCGAAGGCGTGGGCGTCGATTGCGCGATCGAGGCGGTCGGCATTCCGGCCACCTTCGAGTTGTGCACGTCGATCGTCGGACCGGGCGGGGTCGTCGCGAATGTCGGCGTGCACGGGACCAAGGCGGACCTGCATCTCGAACGGCTGTGGGATCGCAACGTCTCGATCACGACGCGGCTCGTCGACACCATCAGCACGCCGATGCTGATGAAGACGGTGCGCGCGGGCCGGCTCGATCCGACGCAGCTGATCACCCACCGTTTCCGGCTCGACGAGATCGGGCGCGCGTACGAAACCTTCAGCCATGCGGCGGAGACGCACGCGCTCAAGGTGCTGATCGAAGCGGATTGATGCGCCGCCGATGCACGCCGATGCGCCGCGCCCGGCCGCCGCCGGGCGTGCTTACCGGAAGCTGCCGGCGAGCAGGGCCGCGTCGATGCGGTCGAGCAGATCGACGCTGATCTCGGCGATCGAGTCGACCAGGTGCGCGACGCCCGCGTCGCGCATCAAAGGCGCGGGACGGGGGATTGCGCGATCGGGAGGAAGGGGACGGGATGCGCGCGCGGCACTCGGCCGCCGCGCGCGCCTTGGGGGCGTTGCCGTTACAGCAGTTCGACCGCGAGCGCCGTGGCCTCGCCGCCGCCGATGCACAGGCTCGCGACGCCGCGCTTCGCGTGATGGGCGCGCAGCACGCCGAGCAGCGTGACCACGATCCGTGCGCCCGACGCGCCGATCGGATGCCCGATCGCGCAGGCGCCGCCGTGCGCGTTCATGCGTTCGCGCGCGATGCCGAATTCGCGCATCACCGCCATCGGCACGACGGCGAACGCCTCGTTCACCTCGTAGTAGAGATCGTCGTTCGGCTGCCAGCCGGTGCGCGCGAACAGCTTCTTGAGCGCGCCGATCGGCGCGGTGGTGAACCACTCGGGGTCCTGCGCGTGCACGCTGTGCGCATGGATGCGCGCGATCGGCTGCTTGCCGAGCCGCTTCGCGACCGATTCGCGCGTAAGCACGAGCGCGGCGGCGCCGTCCGACAGCGGGCTCGAACTGGCCGGCGTGATCGTGCCGGTCGGGCTGAACGAGGGCTTGAGCTTCGGAATCTTCGCGGCGTCGACGGTTTGCGGCTGCTCGTCGGCCGAGATCGATTGGGTGCCCTGCTTGGTGGCGATCTCGACGGGCGCGATTTCCCAGTCGAAGCGGCCTTCCTGTTGCGCGCGCTGCGCGCGCTGCAGCGATTCGGTCGCGTAGGCGTCCTGCGCCGCGCGCGTGAAATCGTAGTGCGCCGCGCACTGCTCGCCGAATTCGCCCATCGCGCGGCCGCGCTCATAGGCGTCTTCGAGGCCGTCGAGCGCGACGTGGTCATAGAACATCGCATGGCCCGCGCGATAGCCGGTGCGCGCCTTCAGCGCCAGGTACGGCGCATTGGTCATGCTTTCCATGCCGCCCGCGACGGCCACATCCAGGCTGCCGTTCGACAGCGCGTCGAACGCGTAGCGGATCGACTGCATCCCGGAGCCGCATACCTTGTTGACCGTCACGGCCGCCACCGAGCGGGGCAGGCCGGCGCCGAGCGCCGCCTGGCGCGCGGGCGCCTGGCCGAGGCCCGCGGACAGCACGCAGCCGATGTAGGCTTCTTCCACACTGGCCGGATCGATCGCGGCCCGCTCGCCGGCGGCGCGGATCGCCGTCGAGCCCAGCTCGGGTGCGCTCTTCGGGGACAGGTTGCCGAGATAGCGTCCAACCGGCGTACGCGCCGCGGACAGAATCACGATCGGATCGGTAGACATGGCAGGCTCCAGAATGATTGAGGAAAACAGTGCAGCGAATTGAATGCATATACATATATGTGCCGCGTGAACATCATACATGGCGGCGCGAAACGGGATGGGGCTGCCGACACTTCCGCTGACCGGCGTCATGAAGCGACGCCGCGCGGGCGCGGCTCAATCGGCGAGCTTCTTCGAGGCGTTGACGCCGGCCGCGATCAGTTCCTTCGAGAGGGCGGGATCGTCCACCGCGCGCGACAGGATCAGGGCGCCGACGGCAAGCGCGACGGCCGCGAGCCCGGTTTCGCGGCGCTCGCGCGGCGCGCCGTCGTCGGGCGTCGCGCAGGCGACGAGCGATTCGAGCTGTTCGGTGAACACCTGGCGCACGGCGTCGCCGCTGCGGCCGATCTCGGCGCCGAGCGTGGCGGCGACGCAGCCGGAATCGGGCTGGTCGCGATGCTGCTCGTTCAGGTAGGTCTGCATGAACGCGACCGGGCGCGGCCGCGCGGGCCGGCGGGTCATGCCTTCGCGCAGGCGGTTGGCCGTCTGCTCGAAGCCGACCGCGACCGCCGAGGCGACCAGCGCCTCCTTCGACGGGAAATGCGCATAGAACCCGCCGTGCGTGAGCCCGGCGGTCTCCATCAGGCTCGCCACCCCGACCGCATCGATGCCTTCCTCGCGAAAGCGCGCCGAGGCGACGGCCTCGATGCGTTCGCGGGTTCTCGCCTTGTGTTCCGGGTCGTATCGCATGATGGCCTCGCGTCGGGAAAGGGGGCGGGTGGGGGGAGCGTCAGGCGGCGAGCGCCTCGGTCAGTTCGAAAATGCGGTCGTCGAACGCCTGCATGTCGCGCTTGCCGTTGCGCCGCGCGACTTCCTTCTGGGCCGCCTCCCAGTCGGGCAGGCACGCTTCGAGCAGCGTTTCGCCCTTGCGCGTGAGACACCAGAGCCGCATCCGCTTGTCCGCCTCGTCCGCTTGCGCGCGCACCAGCTTGCGCGTGCGCAGCGTGGCGAGCGTGCGGCTCAGCGTGGTCTGGTCGAGCAGCAGCAGCGAGGACAGCAGGCGCATCGGCATCGCCGTGGTGCCGCGCAGCGCCATCAGCAGCGTGAACTGCGTGATGCGGATGTCGTGTTTCGCCAGGTGGGCATCGTACAGCGCCGTGACGGCCCGCGCGGCTTGCCTCAACGTGCCGCAATGGCACTGCAATCTCAGCGGGCCAGGGCTCATGACAGGCTCCTTGTCGGAAATGAAGTTGCAAGACAGGTTGCCCATCATTTTATGCCATCGCGCGCCAATTGTTGCGCGGCGCGAGTTGACCGACCGTCCATTGTTTCAGTGCGCCGAGGCGACGGCCGGCGTCGCGGCGGCATCCGGCGGCTGCCAGCCGCCGCCGAGCGCGCGGAAGGTCGCGACCGCCGCGCGCGCGGAATCGGCGTTCAGGCGCGCCTGCTCGCCGCGCGCCGACAGCCATTGCTGATCCTCGATCAGCACCTCGACCAGGCTCGCGTCGCCCTGCGCGTAGGCCTCGCGCGCGGCGCGCTGCGCGACCGCCTCGGCGTCGACCTGATGGCTGACCTCGTCGCGCTCGGCGGCGATCTGCGCCCAGGTCGTCACTGCGTTCTCGACGTCCTCCGCGGCGCGCAGCACCGTCTGGCGGTATTGCGCGAGCGTCTCCGCATAGCGGCCCTTGGCCTGGCCGACTTCCGCGTCGACGCGGCCGAAGTCGAACAGGCGCCAGCGCAGGCCCGCGAGCACGCCCGGCTGGAACGCGGCGGACTTGAACAGCGGGCCGTTCAGCGCCTCGAAGCCCAGGATCCCGGACAGCGACACCTGCGGATAGTATTCCGCGAGCGCCGCGCCGATGCCCGAGTTGGCGGCCGCGAGCCGCCGCTCGGCGGCCACCACGTCGGGCCGCCGGCGCAGCAGCGCGTCCGGGCGGATGTCGGCCGGCAGGCCCGGCACCGCATGGGCGGCCCCCGCATAGGCGTCGCCCGTTCCCGTGAGTTCGGCCGCGTAGGTGCCGGGCGCCGCGCCCATCAGGATGTCGAGCCGGTTCGACTGGCGCGCGCGCTCGGCTTGCAGCGGCGGCAGCTGCGCGCGGGTCTGCGCGAGCCGGGCCCGGGCTTCGGCGGTTTCGCGCTGGGTCGCGACGCCGTTCGCGACGCGGTCGCGCACGAGCGACACGAGACGCGTATTCGCGTCGATCTGCGCATTCACGATCGCGATGCGCGCCTGCAGGCCGCGCAGCTGGAAATAGGCGTCGGCGGCGTCGGCCGCGACCGACACGCGCGAGCCGGCATGCAGCGCCTCGGCCGCCTCGGCCTCGGCGCCCGCCGCCTGCGCGCGCCGCCGCAGGCCGCCCGCGAGATCGAGTTCCCAGCTGGCGCCGAGGCCGAGCTGGGTGAGGCTCTGGCCGCGCTCGTAGCCGGGCAGCGCGGAACCGATCCGGCCGAGCGGCGATTCGAGCGATTGCCGCTGGCGCGCCGCCTGGCCCTGCAGATTGAATTCGGGCAGATATTGCGCGCCCGCTTCCGATGCGGCCGCGCGCGCCTGCGCGACGCGCGCCTCGGCGGCGGCGAGGTCGAGGTTCTGGGACAGCGCGCGGTCGATGATGCGGGTCAGCGCCGGATCGTCGAAGGCGAGCCACCAGGTGTCGAGCGCGGCTGCCGGCGCGGCTGCGCCCTGCAGCGTGCGCAGCGTGTCCCGGCTCGCATAGCTGGCCGGCAGGGGGTTCTGGACGCCCCGATAGTCGGGGCCGACCATGCAGCCGCCGAGCGCGGCCGCGAGCGCGCAGGCGAACGGCAGGGCGGCGAGGCGGCGGGGAAAAGGGATCGTCGGCATGTCCGGATTCTTAGTGAGCAGGGGTCGAGGGGGCGGACGTCGTGGGCGGCGGCGGCGGCACGACCTTGCGCATCAGCGGCACGATCAGCGTCGCGAACATGAAGCCGATCATGATGGTGGTCAGCGCATCGCCGTAGGCCATCGTCTGCGCCTCGCGGAACGCGAGGTCGTGCAGCTGGCGCAGCGCGGCGGCCTGGCCGGCCTGCGGCGAGCCGAGCACGTCGCCGAGGTGCGAGCCGAGGCCGCTCAGCATCGACTGCATCGGCTGGTTCGCCGCCGTGAGGCGCGAGGCGAGGT
>NZ_JAAGNW010000209.1 GCF_010645215.1 Burkholderia multivorans
ATCGAGCAAGCGCACAAGCCGAACGAATACGTGTCGCTCGATCAACTCGACGCATGCGAGCGCTTTCTGCGCAAGTTCATCCACAGCATGACGCTCGCCTGATTCCGCGACGACGGACGCACTGCCGCGCCGGGCGACCGGCGCTCTCGTCACCCACCGCGCAAGGCCATGCCGACTTCACAACAGAGCAACGCTCATCTGACGATCAACGGCGAGCCGATTCCGACGCTCGACGAAATTGCCGCGCAGCACTTCGCGCTCACGCCGTGGGTGACGCGCACACCGGTATTCGAGCGCACCGGCCTGCCCGCGCTCGACAATACCCACGTGAACTTCAAGTTCGAGCTGCTGCAGGCGAGCGGCAGCTTCAAGGCGCGCGGCGCGTTCACCAACCTGCTCGCGCTCGACGAGAGCCGGCGCAGCGTCGGCGTGACCTGCGTGTCGGCCGGCAATCACGCGGCCGCGGTCGCCTACGCCGCGATCGAGGCCGAGGAAGGCCGCTTCTTCGTGCATCCGTTCAGCGGCTATCACACGATCCTCGGCACCGCGACGCTCGGCTACGAGTGGGCGACGCAAACGCCCGATCTCGATGCGGTGATCCTGCCGATCGGCGGCGGCGGCCTCGCGGCCGGCGTGTCGACCGCGCTGCGCCTCGCGAATCCGCGCGTCCATGTGTACGGCGTCGAGCCCGAGGGCGCAGACGTGATGAGCCGCAGCTTCGCGGCGAACCACACGGTGAAGATCGGCCCCATGCGGACCATCGCCGATTCGCTGACCGCGCCGCACACCGAGGAATACAGCTACGAGCTGTGCCGGCGGCACATCGACCGGCTCGTCACGGTATCGGACGATGCGCTGCGCGCGGCGATGCTGTTCCTGTTCACCTACCTGAAGGTTGCCGTCGAGCCGGCCTGCGCGGCGGCCACGGCCGCGTTGCTCGGCCCGCTGCGCGAAACGCTGCAGGGCAAGCGGGTCGGCGTGCTGCTGTCGGGCACCAACACCGATCCCGTCACGCTCGCGACGCATCTCGAGCATGCGCGCCTGCAACGCTGAACCCCGGCGCTTATCCCCAGATTCTGTTGAAGAGCATGTGGACAAGCGCCTGACAAGCTCGCTAAGCCGTTGAACCATCGCCCCTTTTCCATCGCGCCGCAAAAGCGGTCCCGGCCCGGCCGGCGCCGCGCCCGAATGGAGCACGCATGACTCGATTGCTGTCCGCCACGATCTGGGCGCTGCAAGCCGGCACGCTGGGCGCCGCGTTCTGGAACCTGCGCCACACCCCGCCCGGGCGCGAGTGGCTCGACCATCCCTGGAGCTACATCGCGCTCACCCTCGTGTTCGCCTTCTTCATCGGCTCGGAGTTCGGCCGCGCCTACGCGCGCTTCACGCGCGGCGGAACGGCCCAGCGGCTGATGCTGTCGCTGCTGTGCGGCGCGCTGCTGATCTGGGCCAACGGGCTCGGCTACCAGCGCATCGTGATCGAGCAGCAGGCCGAAGTCGGCATGCCGCTCGGCGCGCTGTGGATCGGACTCCTCGCCTTGCTCGTGCTGCTCGGCGTCGGCTTCGGCCGGCACGACGCGGTATCGGGCCGGCGCGTGGCGGCGTAATGCGAGGCGCGCCGGTTATCCCCAGTTTCTGTTGAAAGTCCTGTTGATAAGCATGGGGCAGCCGCGCCAAGTCCTTGATCCGCCTCGCTTCGTGCCGGCTGGTGCGCAGGGTGGCGCGATCGCGCTCACGACGCATCTCCGGAACGATTGCGCCGGATTCGACGGCGCCGTCCCGGCAACCCGGGTTATGCACACTTTGTGTTGACAGCCCTGTTGATAACCGCCCGGACAAACGCGCAAGCGCTTGAATGCGCAACGTTTTGCGTCGCTGCCTCGGCATGCGCGCAAAGACGGCGCGGCGGCTGCCCGTCGGCTTGCGCTCGACATCAAGCACACCGACATATCGCGCCCGAGGCCGATCGCATGGCGGGCAACCCGTAGAAGTCCTTTGCGCCGATGCATGAGATCCGTCGCAATCACGGCGCTCGGCGAAACAAACAAGGCGAGCGAAGCGCGCGTCGACGGTCGCTAAGGTGACGATCATGCATGCGGGGATGCGCGAGACCCGTCGGACCGCATGCGGAGTTATGCACAGATTGTGTTGACAGCCTTGTTGATAAGCCAAGGAACAAGCACCCAAGTCATTGAACACGCGACGTTTTATGCGGCTGCCACCGCAACGGTGCACTGCCCGCCGATACAGCATGCTTGGAAGGTCGCGCCATCGATGCCACACTCACGAACCGCGTCGCGCGATGCGCGCCGCCCGCTTCCTTCCTCCTCGGATCGCCACCATGTCTTCCCGACTGTCCGGCCTCGTGTTCTGCATCTTCCTGCTCTCCGGCTGCGCGGCCCTCTCCGGCCCGACAGGCTCGGCCACGATCTCGCCCACGGCTTGCGCGCAGGCCGGCGGCAGCCGGGCGTTGCAGGCCGAGCTGCTGTTCGGCCGCGACGTCGCCGGGCGCGGCCCCGTCAGCGACGCCGAACGCACGGCCTTCCTCGCGAACGTCGTCACGCCGCGCTTTCCGGACGGGCTCACCTACTGGGATACGCATGGCCAGTGGCGCGACCGCGCGAGCGGCGCCATCACGCGCGAGGACAGCTTCGTGATCCGCGTGATCGCCCCCGACACGCCCGCCACGCACGCGCGTCTCGCCGAGATCCGGCGCGCGTACATCGCGCAGTTCAAGCAGGAGTCGGTCGGCCTGCTGCTCGCGCCGACCTGCGCGTCGTTCTGAATGCGCATGGCGTCACAGCATGCGTTTGAGCACGTCGTTGCGTGAGATGAAGTGATGCTTGAGCGCCGCGCCGACATGCAGCGCGACCAAGGCCATCAGCGTGTAGCAGGCGATCTTGTGCAACACGAACCAGTGTTCGGTGACGGGGCCCGCCGCAAACGGCGTGCGGATATACAGCACTCCGAACAGCCAGTAGCCGTCGGGCACCATCACGAAGCCGCTGAACAGCACGAAGGCGACGAGCGCATAGATCAGCGCATGCACGACGTGCGCGATCGCGCGCTGCGGCGCCGGAATCGCGTCGATCTCGGCCGGCGCCTCGCGGAAGAACGACCACAGGAAACGAATCGGAAACAGCGCGATCAGGCACGAGGCAAGCGACATGTTGAGCGTCGACACGAACTTCCAGAGCGCGGGATGCTCGATGACGTGCAATGAGAATCCGGCCGCCATCGTGTAGAGGATCACGACGGCGAAAATCCAGTGCAAGACGCGCGACAGCGCGTCGTAGCGGTGGCGCGGCGCGGTCGGCATGCGGGCGGGCTGCATGACAGCTGACATGGTTCAAGGCTCCTCGGACGGAGACGGCGCGCGCCGCCCCGTGCAAAAAAGCGCCCAGTGTCCTGCGCGGCGACGCGCGTCCCAAGGTTCCTCAGCATTTCCTCAACGGCCCCGCCCCGCCGCAAAAGACGAAGGGCGCCCGCAGGCGCCCTTCGGAGTCGCGACGCGCGCTCAGCGCATCACGGCTTGTTGCTCTCGAACATATCCATGATCTGCTGCTTCTCCTGCTGCGTCACGGGCGGCGGCGTGAGGCCCGCCGCACCCGCCGCGCCGAGCGCGTCGTTCGCACTCATCGGGTTCGCCGCCGGATTGATGTCCACGCTCCCGATGAAGCCGTTGCCCGGCGTGCGATCGGCGTAATACAGCTCGCCGTCGATCGTCGTCAGGCCGTCGGGCATCGGCATCTGCTGCTCGGGCACGCCCTTGAGCGCCGTGCGCATGTAGTTGACCCAGATCGGCAGCGCCAGCTGCGCGCCGAATTCGCGACTGCCGAGGCTCTTCGGCTGGTCAAAGCCCATCCACGCGACCGCGACGAGCGACGACTGATAACCGGCGAACCAGCCGTCCTTCGCATCGTTGGTGGTACCGGTCTTGCCTTGCAGATCGCCGCGGCCGAGCACGTTCGTGCCCGCCCCGGTGCCGGCCGTCGCGACCGTGTGCAGCAGGCTGTTCATCACGTACGCGTTGCGCGCCTCGACGGTGCGCTGCGCATTGCTGCCCGCCACCAGCGGCTGCGCCTTCTGCAGCGCCTGGCCGCGCGCGTCGTCGACTTCGGCGATCAGGTACGGGTCGACCTTGTAGCCGCCGTTCGCGAACACCGCGTAGCCCGACGCCAGCTGCAGCGGCGTGACGAGCCCCGCGCCGAGCGCCATCGGCAGGTACGGCGGCGTCTTCGCCGGATCGAAGCCGAAACGCTGCGTCACGTAGTCCTGCGCGTACTGCGTGCCGATCGACGCGAGGATCCGGATCGACACGAGGTTCTTCGAACGTTGCAGCGCGGTGCGCATCGGCATCGGGCCGTCCGGCTGGTCGTCGTCCTTCGGCTCCCACGCCGTGCCGCCCGGCACGCTCGGCGGGAAATACAAGGGCGCGTCGTTGATGATCGTGGCCGGCCCGAGGCCCTTCTCGAGCGACGCCGAATAGATGAACGGCTTGAACGACGAACCCGGCTGCCGCCACGCCTGCGTGACGTGGTTGAACTTGTTCTTGTTGAAGTCGAAGCCGCCCACCAGCGAGCGGATCGCGCCGTCCTGCGGCGCGATCGCGACGAGCGCGCCCTCGACCTGCGGCAGCTGCACGATCTGCCATGCGTCCTTCGCGTCCTTCATCACGCGCACGATCGAACCGGGCTTGATGCGCAGCGCATCCGACGCGCGCGGGCTCAGCCCCGCCGCGACGAAGCGCAGGCCCGCGCCGCCGATCGCCGTGGTCGCGCCGCCGACGAACTGCGCCTGCACCGCGTTCGGCGCGGCGCTCAGCACCACGGCCGACTGCAGGTCGCCGTTGTCCGGGTGATCGGCAAGCGCGTCGTCGATCGCCTCGTCGCGGTCGTCGCCCGGCTGCGGCAGCGCGACGAAGCCTTCCGGCCCGCGATAGCCGTGCCGGCGCTCGTAATCCATGATGCCGCGCCGCACCGCCTGGTACGCCGCTTCCTGGTCGGCCGCATTGACGGTCGTCGTCACGGTCAGCCCGCGCGTATAGGTCTCGTCCTTGTACTGCGCGTACATCATCTGGCGCACCATCTCCGAGATGTACTCGCCGTGCACCGCGTACTGGTTGCCCGGCGTGCGCGTGTGGAGTTCCTCCTTGAGCGCTGCGTCGTACTGCGGCTGCGTGATGTAGCCGACCTCGAGCATGCGCTTCAGGATGTATTCCTGGCGCACTTTCGCGCGCTTCGGATTGACCACCGGGTTGTACGCGGACGGCGCCTTCGGCAGCCCCGCGAGCATCGCCGCCTCGGCGAGCGTGATGTCCTTCAGGTCCTTGCCGAAGTACACGCGCGCGGCGGCCGCGAAGCCGTACGCGCGCTGGCCGAGGTAGATCTGGTTCATGTACAGCTCGAGGATCTGATCCTTCGTCAGCGCCTTCTCGATCTTGTACGCGAGCAGCATTTCGTAGATCTTGCGCGTATAGGTCTTCTCGCTCGACAGGAAGAAGTTGCGCGCAACCTGCATCGTGATCGTGCTCGCGCCCTGGCGCGCGCCGCCGTGCATCAGGTCGGCCACGCCCGCGCGCAGGATGCCGAGGAAATCGACGCCGCCGTGATCGTAGAAACGGTAGTCCTCGATCGCGAGCACCGCCTTCTTCATCACGTCGGGAATGTCCTGGAAGCGCACGAGGCTGCGACGCTCCTCGCCGAATTCGCCGATCAGCACGTGGTCCGCCGTATAGACGCGCAGCGGCACCTTCGGCTGGTAGTTGGTCAGCGCGTCGAGCGACGGCAGCTGCGGCGCCATCACCACCAGCGCGTAGCCGACGATCAGCGCGCCGACCACCGCGGCGATCGCGAACAGGCCCGCGAACCACAGCGCGACGCGCGAGCCGAACGAACGGCCGCCGCGCCCGCGCCGGTCGTCGCGGGCATCGTCGTCATCTTCGTCGGTGTAGTAGGCGCCCGACGGCGCCCGCCGCAGCGAGTAATGGTGTTCGTTCGTGGGGCGAGAAGAGGACGGTCGTTTAATGATAGGCATGTCGGAATGGCGGGCGCGTGGCGCGCGCCTCGGGCGCGGGCAGAAAGCCGCGCGTGGATCGTTGAACGTAGCGTCGTGAAGCGTATCACGTCGACAGACCCCGGCATGCGGTGATCCGTTCCCGCGACGTAACAGCGCATTTTAATGAAATCGCCCCGCCCCCTCCTCGATTTTTTGTAAAAAATCCTTAGCCCCGACGCCGCGCGGCCGCGCCCGGCGCGCCGCGCGCCTATGATGGAAGCGGAATGCGCGAGGCTCCGGCAATGCTTTCGAATTGAAAGAAACGAGATATGAAAAAAGCCCGGACGTACGACTGGAAATTCACGCGACCGTCCCTATCTGGCGCTCACCGGCACGCTTCTTCCGGCCCGTTTTTAAGCGGGTTTTAAGCGAACCGGTGGTGTAATATCCGCCGACGTCGGCCCATGCCGACGCGCGCATTGCCATTCATCCACGGAGGTATTCATGTCGCTCTTCGACTCTATTTCGCGCACGCTCAAAGGCCTGCTCAACGATGCGGCCGATTCGGTGCAGGATCCGTCGCGCGACGCACGCCAGATCGTGCGGGAGCTCGACGACAGCATCGGCCGCGCGGAAAACTCGCTGATCGAGATCGAGGCGCAGGTCGCCACCCAGCGCAGCAAGCGCGACGCGGCGGACGACAAGGCGCGCAAGTACGAGGACGGCGCGAAGCGCGCGCTGCAATCCGGCGACGAAGCGCTCGCGCGCGAGGCGCTCGGCGCGCAGGCGAACGCCGAGGCGGAGCGCGACGCGCTCGGCGCCGAACTCGTGACGCTCGAACCGTCGGTCGACAAGCTGAAAGCGCAGATCGCCGACATGCGTCAGCGCCGCAACGACCTGAACGCCCGCTCGAACATCCTGCAGGCGAAACAGGAAATCGCGCAGGCCAAGGACGTCGCGGCCACCGCGCTCGGCGGCATCGGCGGCAAGAACCTGTCGGGCGATTTCCAGAAGCTCGAGGACAAGGTCGCGCTGTCGAACGCCCGTTCCGACGCCCGCCTCAATTCGGCCGACACCGCGAGCGGCAAGGGGCTCGAGGACAAGCTCGCGGCGCTCGGCAAGGGGCCGTCGGTCGAAGACCGCCTCGAAGCGCTGAAGAAGCAACTGAACACGCCGGCCCAGTAAGGGCGCCGGCGCGCCGCGCCCGGCCGCGCACCCGCCCCGGGTCGCGGGCCGCGCACGGCGCCGCTTGCAAGGAGACGGGCCCCGGCCCGGTTCGATCATGAAAAAGTTTCTCGCAGCCGCGAGTCTCGCCCTCCTCGTCGCGTCGGGCTCGGCGTTCGCCGCCGTGCCGTCGCAGCAGCAGATCCAGCAATCGATCTCGCAAGGCAACTGGCAGCAGGCCGACGCGCAACTGTCGCAGGTCGTCGCGGCCAACCCGGACAACCCGCGCGTACGCTACCTGTACGGCCAGGTGCTCGACCGCGAGGGCCGCCCGGCCGATGCGCTGGTCCAGATCGAGCGCGCGAAATCGCTCGATCCGCAGATCCGCTTCACCGATCCCGCGAAGTTCGCGCGGACCGAGGCCAAGGTGCGCGCCGATGTCGAGCGCCTGAGCGCGCAGGCCCGCCGCTCGGCCACCTCGGGCGGCCAGGTGCTGCCGCCGCAGGTCGGCCAGCCACAGCTCGCGCCCGCCGCCGCGGCCAGGCATGAACCCTCGTCCGGCATGTGGATCGCCTTCGCGCTGCTGATCGGCGCGGTCGCGCTGGTGCTGCGCTGGACGCTGCGCCGCGCGCGCTCGTCCGACAACCAGCGCAGCGACGACGACCGCCGTGCGCAGCTCAAGCGCGCGACCGACCTGCTCAACGAGGTGCGGCCGCTCAAGCTCGACGCGCGGCTGTCGACGGCGCCCGGCGCCGCGGCGTTCAACGGCGAGATCGAGAACGTCGAGACCCAGGCGCGCACGCTGGTCGAGACGCTGTCGAACGGCAAGAACCCGGTGCCGCCCTACCAGCTCGACGAACTCGAACGCCAGTTCGCGAGCCTGAAGGCGCGCGTCGAGGGCCGACCGGACCCGGCCGCGACCGCTGCGCCGGCCCCTGGCGGCCCGGGCTCGGTCTACGCGCAGGAAGCCGACCGGCTGGCAGGCGCGCCGCAGCCGGCGCCGTATCCGCCGCAGCAGCAGCCGACCGTGGTGGTCCAGCAGGGCGGCGGGTTCGGCGGCGGCATGGGCGGCCTGCTGACCGGCGTGCTGCTCGGCGAGGCCATGTCGGGCGGCCGCGAGCGCGTGATCGAGCGGGACGTGATCGTCAACGACGAGTCCCGCCCGCGCGCGGACGACCCCGGCTTCGACATGGGCCAGGGCGACAACTGGGATTCAGGCGGCAGTAGCGGCGGCGGCGGGGATGTCGACCTCGGCAGCGGCGACGACTGGAGCAGCAACAGCTGAACGGACGCTTAGAACGACGAAATGGGCCAGCAATGGCCCATTTTTCTTTTGATTCGTTCCGGGGCGTCGTATTGTCAAGCTTCTTAAGATGACTACCGATAAAGGATCGGGTTCGTTATGATGGCGTCCATTGACGCGCAGTCACGAATCACGGCCGCGCCCCCTCTTTCTGCTCACTCAGGAGAACGCCACATATGAGCATCATCAAGGAATTCAAGGAATTTGCCGTCAAGGGCAATGTGATGGATCTCGCCGTCGGCGTGATCATCGGCGCCGCCTTCTCGAAGATCGTCGATTCCATCGTGAAGGATCTGATCATGCCGGTGATCGGCGTGCTGACGGGCGGCCTCGATTTCTCCAACAAGTTCGTCCTGCTCGGCCAGATCCCGGCGAGCTTCAAGGGTAATCCCGATTCGTTCAAGGACCTGCAGGCAGCCGGCGTCGCCGCGTTCGGCTACGGCTCGTTCATCACGGTGCTGATCAACTTCATCATCCTGGCCTTCATCATTTTCCTGATGGTCAAGTTCATCAACAAGCTGCGCAAGCCGGACGACGCCGCGCCCGCCGCGACGCCCGAGGACGTGGTGCTGCTGCGCGAGATCCGCGACGCGCTCAACAAGCGCTGATCCGCGGCCCCGCCCCGCTCCGTTCCGAAGCCCGCCTCGCGCGGGCTTTGTTTTTTGGCGCGCCGCCGCCTTCGACATGACGTATCGCTCCACTTTTTTGCGCACACCGGTCGCACGCGCGGCACGAGCAGGTCTATTATTGAGACTAAACGACAGTGCAGGCGCAATAGCGCTGGCTGTGGCGATCTCCTGGGCGTGGCGCGGTCCGATGCCATCGGGCTTCGTGAAGCCGGCATTTTCGTATGCTATAAAAGATCGACATGCGGCGCGCATAGCCGGGAGTGGGTCGCATGAGGAAGCCGCATTTCTTGCAAATGTTTTTGAGGCGAGTGTTTATGTCCTTCCCGAAAAAACGCAGACGGGCGCAGCAGGACGGCCAGGAATCATTTCTCGCCGTGCTGCATCATGCGAAACCGTTCGCGCAACTCGACACGAAAATTGCGCGCGCCCGCGCGCAGGACGAGCCGGTGCTGTACGCACACGTACTGCCGGGGCTCGACGTCCTGCTGTGCAGCGTGCGCGGCGCGCAGCCGCCGTACCCGGCGATCGCCGAGCTGCGCAAGCGCTGCATCGACTCGATCGCGAACGCGCTCGAACAGCCGATCGACGGCCTGGAGAACGGCGGTTACTGGTACGAGGCCAACGGCTTCGGGTTCCTGGTGTTCGCGAGCCGCGCCCGCGCGCGCATCCTGCCCGAATTTGGTGCAGGCGTGAAGGCGAGCTTGCGCAGCGGAATCGGCCGACAGAACGCCGGCGATACCACGCCTCGTTCGCTGGGCTGACACCTTTCCCCTGACGGGCCGCGCAAGCGGCCCGTGTCATATCGCACACGCCGCGCGAGGGCTTGGGGCCGCCGCAGCACGATGATCCGCGCCAGCGCAGCGAAATCCGCATCGGCCTGAACGAGCGCCGCGCCGAACTGCAGCGCGCCCGCCACCTGCCGCACGTATCGCACCTACGTCAGGACTGCGGCCGCACGATCCGCGCCAACGCAGCGAAGTCCGCATCGGCCAACCCGAGCGCAGCACCGAGCCGCAGCACCTGCTGCACCGCGCCCGCCACCGGCATCACCGCCCCCGTCTCGCGCGCCGCATCGGCGATCGCGTCGACGTCCTTCTGGAACGTGCTGAGCGCGCCCAGCGGCGGCGCGGCGGCGCCCGTCATGCGCGGCACGAAAGTCTGCAGCAGCACCGAGTCCGCCCAGCCGCCCGCGAGCGCCTCCGCGAGCCGCGCTGCGTCGATGCCGCTCGCCTGCGCGAGGCCGACCGCTTCCGCGATCGCGGTGACGGTCGCCGTCACGATCGCCTGGTTGCACAGCTTCGCGGTCTGGCCCGCGCCCGCCTCGCCGAGGTGCGTGACGCGCGCCGCGTAAGCGCCGAGCAGCGGCCGCACCGCGTCCACCTCGGCCGCCGCGCCGCCCGCCATCACCGCGAGCGTGCCCGCCTGCGCGCCCGGCACGCCGCCCGACACCGGCGCATCGACCCAGCCGAC
>NZ_JAAGNW010000021.1:0-733 GCF_010645215.1 Burkholderia multivorans
GTCGCGTCGATGCCGATCACGTCCTCGATCTCCGTGATCGCGTTCTCCGGGTTCGCGGCGGGCAGGTCGATCTTGTTGAGCACCGGCACGACCTCGACGCCAAGCTCGATCGCCGTGTAGCAGTTCGCGACCGTCTGCGCCTCGACGCCCTGGCTCGCGTCCACCACGAGCAGCGCGCCTTCGCACGCGGACAGCGAACGGCTCACCTCGTACGAGAAATCGACGTGCCCCGGGGTGTCGATCAGGTTCAGGTTGTAGACCTTGCCGTCGCGCGCCCGATACGACAGCGCGGCAGTCTGCGCCTTGATCGTGATGCCGCGCTCGCGCTCGAGATCCATCGAGTCGAGCACCTGCGATTCCATTTCGCGGTCGGACAAGCCGCCGCATACCTGAATGATGCGATCCGCGAGCGTCGACTTGCCATGGTCGATGTGCGCGATGATCGAAAAGTTGCGAATATGATCCATTCCGTCCGATCAAGCGAAAAAGGCGCGCTCGACGATCGCAGAGCACGCCTTGTGTAAGTCGGTGAAAAAACAGCCTATTTTAGCCGAAAAGCCCCGCCAGGGGCGGCCTTTGCGTGGAACCCGCGGCTAGCCGCGCCGCGCGGCCCGCTGCAGCGCTTCCGCCACCCGCGCCGCGTCGAAACGATGCCGGCAGACCTCGACGCCGTCGAGCAGCAGCACCGGCACATCCTCGTCGTAGCGCGCGACCAGCGCGGGGTCCGCATCGA
>NZ_JAAGNW010000021.1:743-11625 GCF_010645215.1 Burkholderia multivorans
CGATGTCGAGCACCTCGACGCGCGCGCCGAACTCGGCCGCGACGGGCGCCAGCGCGTCGCGCATGTCGTCGCACAGATGGCACCAGCCGCGGCCGTACAGCGTGAAGATCACGATACGCCTACTTCTGGCGCGGCCGGATCGGGATGAACTGCGTGTTGTCGCCGCGCCGCACCAGCACCGCCACCACCTTCTGCGGATCGAGCTGTGCGGTCAGGTCGACGAACTGCTTCGCGCTCGTGATGTCGGTATCGCCGACCCGCAGCACGATGTCGCCGCGCCGCAGGCCCGCGCGCGCGGCCGGACCGTCGACATTGACGATCTGCACGCCGCCGCGCAGCTTGAGCGCCTTCAGCTGGTCGGCCGGCACGTCGTTCACCGTCAGCCCGAGCGAGTTGCTCTGGCGCGGTTTCGGCTGGCTCTGGCCCGCGTCCGCCTTGGCGTTCTTGTCGACGGGCACCTCGGTGATCGTGATCGGCAGGTCGCGCGCCTGGCCCTTGCGCCAGATCGTGACCGTGGCGCGCGTGCCGGGCTTCGTGTCGCCGACCATGCGCGGCAGGTCGGTGGCCGTATCGACCGGGCGATTGTTGAACTTCAGGATGATGTCGCCCGGCTGGATGCCCGCCTTGTCGGCCGGACCGCCCGGCTCGACGCTGCTGACCAGCGCGCCTTCCGCCTTCGGCAGGCCGATCGAATCGGCCACGTCCTTCGTCACCTCGCCGATCGCCACCGCGATGCGGCCGCGCACCACCTTGCCCGAGGCCTTCAGCTGATCGGCCACCCGCATCGCTTCGTCGATCGGAATCGCGAACGAGATGCCCATGAACCCGCCGGTGCGGCTGTAGATCTGCGAGTTGATGCCGATCACCTCGCCCGCCATGTTGATCAGCGGACCGCCCGAGTTGCCCGGGTTGACCGCCACATCGGTCTGGATGAACGGCAGGTAGTCGCCGGTATTGCGGCCCTTCGCGCTGACGATGCCGGCCGTGACGGTGTTGTCGAGCCCGAACGGCGAACCGATCGCGACCACCCATTCGCCGACGCGGACCCGGTTCGAATCGCCGATCGCGACGCTCGGCAGGCTGGTCGCGTTGATCTTCACGACCGCGACGTCGGTGCGCTCGTCGACACCGATCAGCTTCGCCTTGAACTCGCGCTTGTCGGTCAGCGTCACGTAGATCGTGTCCGCATCGTCGACCACGTGCGCATTGGTCATCACGTAGCCATCCGACGACAGGATGAAGCCCGAGCCGACGCCGCGGTTCTGCTCGGTGTCCGGCGCGTCGGGCGGGTTCGGCTGCGCGCCCTTCGGATTGCCCGGCGCCTGCGGCAGCGGGATGCCGAAGAAGCGGCGGAAGAATTCCGACATGTCGCCGTTGTCCATCCCCGGCGGCAGCATGCCGCGCGTGTCGGTCGGCACGTTCGCCGTGGTGCGGATGTTGACGACCGCCGGCCCGACCTTCTCGACGAGATCGGCGAAATCGGGCAGCCCTGCGCGCGCCGGCGCCACGGGCGCGCTCGCGCCGACGGCGCTCGCCGCGGGTGCCGCCGATGCGTGGGGGACGAACGGTACCCAGGCGGCCACCGCCGCGGCGGCCAGCCAGTTGCGCAGCGAATATTTCTTCATGTCGGACCGGAGGAAGGTTACTTGGAAGCCTTGTATTCTATGGCAGACGTAAACTGCTGCAAGGTCGCCGGCGGCACTTCGCCCAGCGCGGTGATCCAGTAGTCGCCGCGGCGCTTGACGAGCACGTGGGTCGCGCCGGTACTGCCCGCGCCTTCCTTGCGGACGTTCTTCTCGGCCGGTTCGATGAATACGGAGATGGTGGCGAGGCCGTCGGTATAGACCGCCTGGTCGACCGGAATCGGCGGATCGCCGGCAGCGCGCGACGCCATCGGGCGGCGCACTTCGCGAATCTTGCGGAAGCCGGCGACGCTCGGCGCGATCTGCCAGCCCTGCGCCTCGATGTCGACCGGGGCGACAGGCGGCCGCACCACGGTCCAGCCGGTCAGGTTGCGCATGCCGGCCGCGATCGCGCCCTTCTGCGCGGCATTGCCCGCGCCGATCTGCACTTGCGAGAACGCGATCTGCTCGAGTACGCGCTCGTCCGCGTCGAGCGTCTGCGAACGCAGCAGCAGCCCGGTGCGCGCATCGGTCCAGAGCTTGTAGGCGAAACGGTAGGCGTCCTTCGGCATCAGTTCGACGACCTGCGCGTCGAGCCCCGCGACCCGGTCCTGGCCGAGCAGCTTCGGCTCGTAGACGGCCAGCACCTGCTCGCCGCTCGCGCCGAGCAGCGCCGGGAAGGAATCCTTGTTCTGGCGCCGCTCGACGACGCACAGGCGCCGCTCGGGCACGAACGTGTAGAGATCGTCGTTATGGCGCAGCAGCTTGCGCGGCTTGCCGTCGAGCGTCTCGATCTGCTCGTACTCGCCGTCGCCCTTCACCGCCACGTGGACGATGCGCGACGACTGCACATAGGTGCCGCGCTGGTAGACGAAGGTGCCTTCGTAGCTTTGCTGCTGCGCGGCCAGCTGGATCCGGTCGAGCCAGTCTGCCGCGGCGCGCCGCGTGGCGACGAGGTCGTCGGGCTGCTGCGCGACGGCGTGGGATTGAACGGACAACAGCGCGGCTGCGCAAAGCAACAGCGCCGGCAGCCGCTTCCAGCCGGGAATGGCGTGCATCAACTGCAATGTCCGCATCGAGTTTATTGGCCTTGCGTGGTCACGGCGGCGCGAATGAGCGGCATGGAGCCCGTCACGACCGGTTGCTGCGCGAACTGCTGGTGCGCTTCGAGATATTGGTCGAGGCTCGCGTCGCGGATGATGTTGGCATCCTGCAATGCCGGCTGCGCGCCCGCCTGGACGGCCGCGACGCGCTGCACGCCGCCCTGCGGCGCGCCCGCCGACGCGATCTGCGCCTGGCCGCCCGTGCCTTGCAGCTGCGGCACGACGATCCAGGTCAGCGTGGCGGCAGCCGCCGCCACCGCGAACGCCGGCACGACGCGGCGGCGCCACGACAGCAGCGTGCGCGCCACCGGGCTGGTCGCGGCAGGCGCGAGCAGGTGCGGCTCGGCCACGAAGCTCGTGGAGAAGCGTGTCATGAAGGTTTCGCTGACGGCCGGCGACAGCGCGAGCTCATCCGAGCGCAGCGCATCGCCGATCGCGTGGTATTGCGCCCAGGTCGCGCGCTCGGCCTCGCCGAGCCCGGCCAGGAGTTGCCCCAGCGGAAGCCCGTCGAGCGGCTCGCCGTCGACCAGTGCGGACAGGCGCTCGCCTTGCGAGCATGCTTGCGATTGAGTAGAAACCGACCCCATGATGCTCCCCATCTTACCTACCCCGTCGTGATCCACGACTTTCTGTGATACCTCTAGACCCCGGGCCGTCCCGGCCCGCCATGCGCTTACCAGCGCTTGCCTTCCGGCGTATCGAGCAACGGCCGCAGCCGCGTGGCGATGGCCTCGCGGGCGCGGAAGATCCGCGACCGGACCGTGCCGATCGGACATCCCATCATTTCCGCGATTTCCTCGTAGCTCAAGCCTTCGATCTCGCGCAGCGTGATCGCCGTGCGCAATTCTTCCGGCAGCAGGGCCATGGCGGCGTTCACCGTCTCGGCGATCTGCTTGCTCATCAACATCGACTCGGGCGTGTTGATATCCCTTAGTTGGTCGGCGTCGGAGAAAGTTTCCGCTTCTTCGGCATCCGCTTCAGTCGAGGTGGGCGCCCGGCGACCCTGGGTCGCAAGGTAGTTCTTCGCCGTATTGACGGCAATCCGGTACAACCACGTGTAGAACGCCGATTCGCCGCGAAATTGCGGCAACGCCCGATACGCCTTGATGAAGGCATCCTGGGCCACGTCCTCGACCTCCGCGGGATCCCGCACGAGGCGCGAAATCAGTCGGATGATCTTGCGGTGGTATTTGGTGACCAGGAGTTCGAACGCCGCCTTGTCGCCTTTCTGTACGCGTTCGACCAGCGCCTGATCGATTTCTTTTTCACTCACCTGACAAATCCGTTAACTAGGGATGCAACGCGGAACGCCATTGTAGCGCCCCGCCCTCGCGCCGCGCGCGTTCACGCCCGTGCCGGGTCGCCGCGACGCGCGCGACGGCCCAGCACGGAGAGTACGCGAAACGTGGATACGTCGACCGAATCCGCGGCCACGAGCAGCGTGGCCGCGCGCTTCGTCCGGCCGCGTACGGTCAACGCGAGCAGCAGATCGCTCCACTGCACGCCGCCGACCACGCGCCCTTCCGCCAGCAGCCGGCCCGCGCGGTCGAACCCCGCGAGCGTGCGCGCGCCGGCGTCGATGCCGAGCTGCGCAGGCACCCTGCGGCGCCATGCCGCACCGACCCGCAGGGCAAGCCAGGCGGCCACGAGCAAGGCGAGGAGCGTCGCGCCGGAGGGCCCGATGAGAGGCCCCGCGACTACCCGGCAGGCCCACGCCGCGCTCGCCACGCACCCGGCCAGCGCGCCGGCCAGCCCGGCCGACGCGCGCAGCGCGATGCGCGGCGCGCATTCGAGGCCGGCGCGGGAAGGATCCGTCAAGTGAACCTGCTTCAGGCGCGCTTGAAGACCAGCGTGCCGTTAGTCCCGCCGAAGCCGAAGGAGTTCTTCAGCGCGACGTCGATCTTCATGTCCCGCGCTTCGTTCGCGCAGTAATCGAGATCGCACTCGGGGTCCTGGTTGAGGATGTTGATCGTCGGCGGCGAGATCTGGTGATGCACGGCCAGCACCGTGAACACCGACTCGAGACCGCCCGCGCCACCGAGCAGGTGGCCCGTCATCGACTTGGTCGAATTGACGACGATGCCCTTCGCGTGGTCGTTGAACGCGCGCTTGATCGCGATCGTCTCGGCGAGGTCGCCGAGCTGGGTCGACGTGCCGTGCGCGTTCAGGTAGTTCACCTGCTCGGCATTGATGCCCGCGTTGCGCAGCGCCGCGACCATGCAGCGGCGCGCGCCGTCGCCATCCTCGAGCGGCGCGGTCATGTGATAGGCGTCGCCGCTCATCCCATAGCCGCCGATCTCGGCGTAGATCTTCGCGCCGCGCGCCTTCGCGTGCTCGTACTCCTCGAGCACCATCACGCCTGCGCCCTCGCCCAGCACGAAACCGTCGCGGTCCTTGTCCCACGGGCGGCTCGCCGTCGCGGGATCGTCGTTGCGCTGCGACAGCGCGCGCGCCGCCGCGAAACCGCCGATGCCGAGCGGCGAGACGGTCGATTCCGCGCCGCCGGCGATCATCACGTCGGCATCGCCGTACTCGATGAGGCGCGACGCCTCGCCGATGCAGTGCAGGCCGGTCGTGCAGGCCGTGACGATCGCGAGGTTCGGGCCCTTCAGGCCGAACTTGATCGACAGGTGACCCGAGATCATGTTGATGATCGACGCGGGCACGAAGAACGGCGAGATCCGGCGCGGACCGCGGTTCAGCAGTTCGGTCTGCGTGACCTCGATCATCGGCAGGCCGCCGATCCCCGAGCCGACGATGACGCCGACCCGCTCGGCATTTTCCTCGGTGATCGCAAGACCGCTGTCCTGCATCGCCTGCATGCCGGCCGCGACGCCATAGTGGATGAACGTATCCATGTGACGCGCTTCTTTCGCGGGCAGGTAGTCTTCGATATTGAAGCCCTTCACCTCGCCTGCGAAGCGGGTCGAGAAGTTCGTCGCATCGAACTTCGTGATGTTGGCGATGCCGGACTTGCCGGCCACCAGATTGGCCCAGCCGTCGGCAACATTATTGCCAACAGGCGAGATCAGCCCAAGGCCTGTAACAACGACTCGACGGCGGCTCACGGTAACCTCTTTTCCATTGAATGACAAAAACAAAAGCCACAGCAGCCACAGGAACCAGCCCTGCGAGCCCTGTGGCTGTTAGCTCTGCCGGACAGAGCCGGCGAGATGCGCGTCAAACGCAGATGCGCTGAACGACGCGGATGGCGCTTAGGCCTTGACGTTCGCGCGAGCGTAGTCGATCGCTTGCTGCACGGTCGTGATCTTCTCGGCTTCTTCGTCCGGGATTTCCATGCCGAACTCGTCTTCCAGTGCCATCACCAGTTCGACGGTGTCGAGCGAGTCCGCGCCCAGATCGTTGACGAACGATGCTTCGTTCTTGATTTCGCCTTCGGCGACGCCCAGTTGTTCAGCGACGATCTTCTTGACGCGTTGTTCGATGTTGTCCATTACCCCTCCGAGGGAAAGTTCAGAATTACAAGTGCGCGCATTTTATCAGGTTTGCTGCCGCCCAAAATGCGCGCTGGCTTTACGGTTAGACAAGCGCCGCGACAGGATGAACGTGGCACGGCGCGGATGGTAAACGAAATCCGTTAAGACATGTACATGCCGCCGTTCACATGCAATGTCGTGCCTGTGATATAGCCGGCCTGCGGCGACGCGAGGAACGCGACCGCGTGGGCGATGTCGTCCGGGCTGCCGAGGCGGCCCAGCGGAATCTGGGTCTTGAGCGCCGCCTGCTGTTCGTCGGGCAGCGCCTTCGTCATGTCGGTGTCGATGAAGCCGGGCGCCACGCAGTTCACCGTGATGCCGCGGCTGCCGATCTCGCGCGCGAGCGCGCGGGTCATGCCGGCCACGCCGGCCTTCGCGGCCGCGTAGTTGACCTGCCCCGGGTTGCCGGCCGAGCCGACCACCGACGTGATGTTGATGATCCGGCCGCCGCGCGCCTTCATCATCGGGCGCAGCACCGCACGCGACAGGCGGAACACCGACTTCAGGTTGGTGTCGAGCACCGCGTCCCAGTCGTCGTCCTTCATGCGCATCGCGAGCTGGTCCTGCGTGATGCCCGCGTTGTTGACGAGCACGCCGAGCGAGCCGAATTCCTTGACCGTCGCCTCGATCAGCGCTTCGGCGGCGGCGGCGTCGTTGACGTTCAGCATCGCGCCGCGGCCTTCGAGACCGGCCTCCTTGAATACCGCGCTGATCGCGTCGGCCCCCGACTCGCTCGTCGCAGTGCCGATCACCATCGCACCGCGACGCGCCAGTTCGAGCGCGATCGCACGGCCGATGCCGCGCGACGCGCCGGTAACGATCGCAACCTGTTTATCGAGAGTTTTTTCCATGAAATCTTCCGTGGTTCGGTGAACAGCGGGCGCCCGGCTCCGCCGCTTATGCGGCGACGAGCTTGAGCACCTCGTCGAGCGACGCCGGATCGAACACCGCAGCGCCCGTCAGGTTGCCGTCGATGCGTTTCGTGAGGCCGGTCAGCACCTTGCCCGGGCCGCATTCGAGCACGTGCGTGACGCCCGTGCCCGCGATGTGCCGCACGCACTCGACCCAGCGCACCGGGCCTGCCGCCTGGCGCACCAGCGCGTCCTTGATCGCGGCCGGATCGCGGACCACGGCCACGTCGATGTTGTTCACGACGTCGATGGCGGGCGCCTTCACGTCGACCTGCGCGAGGTAGTCGCGCAGCTGGTCCGACGCCGGCTTCAGCAGCGACGAATGGAACGGCGCCGACACCGGCAGCGGCAGCGCGCGCTTCGCGCCCTTCGCCTTCGCCACCTCGCAGGCCTTCTCGACCGCAGCCTTGGCCCCGGCGATCACGACCTGGGCCGGCGCGTTGAAATTCACCGCCTCGACCACGCCGGCGACCGATGCCTCCGCACACACGGCCCGCACCGTCTCGTCGTCGAGACCGAGGATCGCGGCCATGCCGCCCTGGCCGACCGGCACCGCAGTCTGCATCGCCTGGGCGCGGAACCGCACGAGCGGCACTGCATCGGCGAACGCGAGCGCGCCGGACGCGACGAGCGCGGTGTACTCGCCGAGGCTGTGCCCGGCGACGATCGACGGCGCCGGGCCGCCCGCCTGCTGCCATGCGCGATAGCACGCATAGGCGGCGGTCAGCATCACCGGCTGGGTATTGGTCGTGAGATTGAGTTCTTCTGCCGGACCCTCGGCGATCAGCTTGCCGAGATCCTGCTTGAGCGCATCGGACGCCTCCTGGACTGTCTCGCGCACGATGGCGAGGTCGGCGAATGCGTCCAGCATGCCGACGGCCTGCGAGCCCTGGCCGGGAAAGACAAATGCAAATTTCATAACGTCCCCAAATGAATCGGTTCGAGCGGCGCACAGCTTCTGCGCGCCCGCCGGGATGAGATCCGCGGAAATCAGTAGCGGAACACCGACGCGCCCCACGTGAAGCCGCCGCCGACGCCTTCGATCAGCACGTGCTGGCCGCGCTTGATGCGGCCGTCGCGCACCGCGGTGTCGAACGCGAGTGGAATCGACGCAGCGGAGGTGTTGCCGTGCTCGCCGACGGTGACGACCATGCGTTCCTGCGGCAAGCCGAGCTTGCGGCAGGTGCTGGTCATGATACGGATATTCGCCTGGTGCGGAATCAGCCAATCGACCTGTTCGGGCGCGAGGCCCGCCTTCGCGAGCGCCTCGACCGCGACCTTCTCGAGCACGTTCACCGCGAGCTTGAAGACGGCCTGGCCGTCCATGTGCAGGAATGCGCTGCCGCTGATCACGCCGCCGTTCACGTTGCCCGGCGTGCACAGGATGTGCGAGTAGCTGCCGTCCGCATGCAGCGCGTTGCCGAGCACGCCCGGCTCCTCGGACGCGCCGAGGATGACCGCGCCCGCGCCATCGCCGAACAGCACGCAGGTGGTGCGGTCCTTGAAGTCGAGGATGCGCGAGAAGGTTTCCGCGCCGATCACGAGCGCCGTGCGGTTCTGGCCGCTGCGGATGAAGCTGTCGGCCGTGGCGAGCGCGTACGCGAAGCCCGAGCACACCGCCTGCACGTCGAACGCGGCGCCGTTGTTCTTGATCCCGAGCTTGTTCTGCAGCAGGCAGGCCGTGCTCGGGAACACGAAGTCGGGCGTCGAGGTCGCGACAATGATCAGATCGATCGACTGCGGATCGACGTCGGCGGCCTCGATCGCGCGCTGCGCGGCGACCAGCGCGAGATCGCTGGTGGTGACGTCCGGGTCGGCGAAGTGGCGCGCGTGGATACCGGTGCGCGCGACGATCCACTCATCGCTGGTCTCGGTGCCTTCCTGCGCGAGACGATCGGTGAGGTCCTGGTTCGTGACCCGGTTGGGCGGCAGACAGCTGCCCGTGCCGAGCACGCGGGAATAGAGAGTCGATTGGGCCATTTATGCTTTAGAGGATAGCGCGGCGGAAGGCTCTGCTGGCTGACCGGCCACAGGGCTCGTACCGCCCGCACCGCCCGCCTCGCGTCCGTCGGCCAGCGGCGCGGCGTTTTCCGCCATCGCCCGCGACAGTCGCTCCAGCACACCATTTTTGACGGCATCATACCCGCGTTTGATCGCCCACTCAAACGCATAGGCGTCCGCGGAGCCGTGGCTCTTGATCACGAGACTGCGCAGGCCGAGCAGCGCCGCGCCGTTGTACTGCCGATGATCGACGCGCTTCTTGAAGCGCAGCAGCACCGGCAGCGCGAGCACGGCCATCAGCTTCGACAGCAGCGAGCGGCTGAACTCTTCCTTGATGATGTCGGCGAGCATCTGCGCGAGCCCTTCCGACGTCTTCAACGCGACGTTGCCGACGAAACCATCGCACACGATCACGTCGACCGTGCCCTTGTAGATGTCGTTGCCTTCCACGTTGCCGCGGAAATTGAGCGTGCTGGCGCGCAGCAGCTCGCCCGCGCGCTTGATCGTCTCGTTGCCCTTGATCATCTCCTCGCCGATGTTGAGCAGGCCGATCGTCGGACGCTCCTTGCCTTCGAGCGCGGCGACGAGCGCGTGCCCCATCTCCGCGAACTGCAGCAGATGCTGCGGCTCGCAGTCGACGTTCGCGCCGAGGTCCAGCATCATCGTGTAGCCGGTCGGATTCGGCAGCGCGAACGCGATCGCGGGCCGCTCGACGCCGGGCAGCGTCTTGAGGACGTAACGGGAAACCGCCATCAGCGCGCCGGTGTTGCCGGCGGAGATGCACGCCTGCGCGTCGCCGTCCTTCACGTGATTGAGGGCGACCCGCATCGAGGAATCTTTCTTCTTGCGCAGCGCGACTTCGACCGGATCGTCCATCGCCACGACTTCGGTGGCGGGCACGATGGTCAGCGCGGGCTCGTCGAGCGCCTTGTGCTTCTTGAGCTGCGCCCGGATCGCGCTGTCGAGGCCGACGAGCATCAGGCTGGCGTCGGGATGCGCGCGGACGAACTTGACTGCGGCGGGAACGGTCACGGACGGGCCGTGGTCGCCTCCCATGCAATCGATTGTGAGCTTTACAGTCATGGAGTGCGACGAATTTCAGGCACAAAAAAGCGGCAGTTGAATGCCGCCTTTTTGTCGAGCCAGGAAAGTGTCAAGCGAACCGCTTGTCGCACGAACCGCCCGAATCATCATCAGGCACCGCGCGACGCGACGCTTAGTCGTTCTTCGTCTTGACGACCTTCTTGCCGCGGTAGTAGCCGTTCGGGCTGATGTGGTGACGCAGATGCACTTCACCCGTGCTCGGCTCGACCGCGATGGGCGCGCCCGTCAGGAAATCGTGCGAACGGTGCATGCCGCGCTTCGACGGCGACTTCTTGTTTTGCTGAACTGCCATGACAAACTCCTAAAAATTTTTCGGATTCTAACACAGCCCGATCCGACGCTTAACATCCCGGGCCCGACGGCCCAACGCCTTCCCGTGCTCCTACTGCCTAGTGTTTCTTGCCGTCTCGCTTCAGCGCCTCGAGCGCCGCGAACGGGTTCGGCTTGCCGCTATCCCCGCTCGCCTCGTCGGATGGTTCATCCGCTTCGGCGACGGGAGCGCTCGCGCCCGACACGAGGCTTTCGTGCACCGCCGGACACACATCGTGGTTCGGCACAAGCGGCAACGAAAGCAGCAACTCCTCCTCGATCAGGTCGACGAGATCGAACTGGCGCGAGCCCACGATCACATCGACCTCATCGTC
>NZ_JAAGNW010000021.1:11635-18295 GCF_010645215.1 Burkholderia multivorans
ATCGAAAGCCTGCAGGTACGGCGTCAGGCAGCGCTGGCATTCGAGCCACGCCGAACCGTGCAGCGCGAGGCGCAGATACGGCTGCGGCCCCTCGGTTCCGTCGTCCTGCAGTTCCGGCTGGGTCGAGCCCTCCGCCTGCCAGGTGAAGAGCGTATCGCGGTCTGGCGCGTCGGCCGGCACTTCGTTTAACATGCGCGGCAGTTGCGACAGGTGCAGCGCGCCCGCCGCCTGACGGCCGCTGCGAGCGAACTCGAACAGGTCGACCGTATGCGGATCGAGTGAAACCGCAGGTTTGCCGGTAGATGTCATGTGCGCTCCTGCTGTCGTCGATCGGGATGGCCGGGGTACCGACCAGGCTTAGGCCCGTTGCTGACCCACCGCCCGGCACCGCCCGCCTGAGCCTTGATACGGGCCCGGCGCGGCCTCCGGAGCGGGTTCCGAAGAAATCGGCACACAAATACTGCCGATGAAAAGCGCAAAAGCATAACCGTTTTGTCTTTTCGAGTCAAACACTTAAACAGCGCCCAGCGGGCGCCCCATTGATCCGCCTCAACCGCTTTCCATCATGCCGGACACCCCTTCCCGCTTTCCCCGCCTGATCCTCGCCTCCAGCTCCCGCTACCGGCGCGAACTGCTCGAACGTCTGCGCCTGCCGTTCGACGTGCTGAGCCCGGACCTCGACGAAACCCCGCTGCCGGACGAAACGCCCGCCGCGACCGCCCTGCGCCTCGCCGAAGCGAAGGCGCGGGCGGTCGCGCGGCAGATCGACGCGCCGGACGGCGCGCTCGTGATCGGGTCGGACCAGGTTGCGACTTTCGACGGGCTGCAGATCGGCAAGCCGGGCACCCACGAGCGCGCGCTCGCCCAGCTGAAGGCCATGCAGGGCCGCGAGGTCGAGTTTCACAGCGCACTGTGCCTCTACGACAGCCGCACCGACCACACGCAGCGCGAGGACGTCGTGACGCGGGTGCGCTTTCGCACGCTCTCCGACGCGGCACTCGACGCCTACCTGCACGCGGAAACCCCGTACGACGTCGCGGGCAGCGCGAAATCGGAAGGGCTCGGCATCGCGCTGCTCGACGCGATCGATTCCGACGACCCGACCGCGTTGATCGGCCTGCCGCTGATCGCGCTCACGCGCATGCTGAGCGCGGCCGGGCTGCCGCTGTTCGGCGCCGCCTCGGGAGGCATCGCACGATGACGACCGGCACCCTGTACCTGATTCCGAACACGCTCGGCGACGGCGACGCGGCGATGCTCGCGGCCGTGCTGCCCGCCGCCGTGCAGGCGCGCGCCGCGACGCTCGGCTACTACGTCGGCGAGAACGCGAAAACGACCCGGGCCTTCCTGAAGAAGATCGGCACCGAACGGCCGATCCAGGACATCGAGATCCGCGAATTGAACGTGAAGACGCCGGCGGCCGAGATCGAGCGGCTGCTCGCGCCGCTGCTCGCGGGCACCGACGCCGGGCTCGTGTCGGAGGCCGGCTGCCCGGCCGTGGCCGATCCCGGCGCGCTGCTCGTGCGACGCGCGCACGAGCGCGGCGTGCGGGTCGTGCCGCTCGTCGGCCCGAGTTCGATCCTGCTGGCCTTGATGGCGTCCGGCCTGAACGGCCAGAGCTTTGCGTTCCACGGCTACCTGCCGGTCGACGCCGCCGCCCGTGCGAAGCGGCTGCGGGAACTGGAGGCGCATTCGCGCAAGGCGAACGAGACCCAGATCTTCCTCGAGACGCCGTACCGGAATCAGGCGATGCTCGAGACACTGACGGCGACCTGCGCGCCGTCGACGCTGATCTGCGTCGCGGCCGACCTGACGCTGCCGACCGAAACCATCCTGAGCCGCCCGGCCGCCGCGTGGAAAAAGGCGCCCGCGCCCGACCTGCACAAGCGCCCGGCGATCTTCCTGCTGCTCGCGAACTAGCGGGGCCGCGGCGGGCGGCCGCTCAGCGCAGCTTGAATTCGCCGCCCGCCAGCGCCGCCTTCATCGCGGCATGGCCGACCGCCGCGCCGAAACGGCGCGCGACCCGGTCGGACAGGCTTTCCTTGACCGTGTAGTCGACGATGTCGGGCGCCTTCAGCACGTCGCGCGCGACGCTGTCGGTCGTGCCGAAACCGTCGGCAAGCCCCAGCTCGACGCTCTTCTCGCCGGTCCAGAACAGCCCCGAGAACAACTCGGGCGTATCGTGCAGGCGCGCGCCGCGGCCGTCCTTCACCGCCTTGATGAACTGCGCGTGGATCTGGTCGAGCATTTCCTGCGCATGGGCGTCCATCTTCGGCGTTTCCGGCGAGAACGGATCGAAGAAGCCCTTGTTCTCGCCCGAAGTGTGCAGGCGGCGCTGGACCCCGAGCTTGTCCATCAGGCCCGTGAAGCCGAAGCCGTCCATCAGCACGCCGATCGAGCCCACGATGCTCGCCTTGTCGACGTAGATCTTGTCGGCCGCCGACGCGATGTAATAGCCGCCCGACGCGCACATGTCGGTGACGACCACGTACAGCGGCTTCGACGGGTATTGCTTGCGCAGCCGGCGGATCTCGTCGTACACGATGCCCGCCTGCACCGGGCTCCCGCCCGGGCTGTTGATGCGCAGCACCACGCCCGCCGTGCCCGCGTCGTCGAACGCGTCGTCGAGCGCAGAATTGATGTCGGACGCATTCGCATTGGTGCCCGTGGCGATCTCGCCGTCGATCGTCACGAGCGCCGTGTGGCGGCCCGACGACAGCTTGCCGTCGCCCGAGAAATCGACCAGCGCGAACGCCACGACCAGCAGCACCGCCAGGAACGCAAAGCGGAAAAAGATCCGCCAGCGCCGCGCCGCGCGCTGTTCCTTGATCGCCGCGAGCGCGATCCGCTCGAGCGCCGCGCGCTCCCAGCCCGGCTCGCCGCCGGCGGAAGATTTAGGGGTCGAATCAGGGGGAGTCAGTTGGTCGGCCATGCGGGGTCGTCAGAAGTCAGGACGCTGCGGGATGCAGGTCGTCGTCGGGCAGCCAGAATACCGCACGGCCGTCCGGCGTGTCCCGTTCATCGACCTGGACCGGGCGCAGTCGCGCGCCGCGGCACGGCCCGCCGACGCACTTGCCGGTGTCGGGCGCGTAGATCGCGCCGTGCGTCGCACACATCAAATACAGGCCGGACGACTCGAAGAACTGCCCCTCGACCCAGTCCAGCTCCATCGGCACGTGCGCGCAGCGGTTCAGATAGCCGTAGGCCCGGCCCTCGTAGCGCACGAAGAACACGACCGCCTCCTCGCCGCGCAGGCGCGCCGCGCAGCGCACGCCCTCGCCGCCGTCGGCCAGCGCGTCGGCGGCGCACACGCGCCAGGCGGGTTGCACTGCGTCGCTCATGCGTACTCGCGCAGCCAGCCGGCCAGCGCCTCGATATCGGCTGCGACGAAACGGGGTTCGAGCGCCGCGAGCGCCGCCGCCGCGTGCGCGCCGTAGCCGACGCCGATGCCCGCCGCGCCTGCGTTGGCGGCCATCTGCAGGTCGTGCGTGGTGTCGCCGATCATCACGGTGCGCGCCAGATCCTGCCCCAATTCCCGGGTCAGCTCCTGCAGCATCGCGGGATGCGGCTTCGAGAAGGTCTCGTCGGCGCAGCGGGTGCCGTCGAACAGGCTGGTCAGCTTGGCCTGGTCGAGCGCGCGGTTCAGGCCCACCCGCCCCTTGCCGGTCGCGACCGCGAGCAGGTAGCCGGTGTCGCGCAGTTCCTCGAGCATCGCGCGTACGCCGGGAAACAGCTCGGTGCGCTGGTCCTTCGTGAAATAGTGGACCCGGTAGCGCTCCGCGAGCCGCGGATAGTCGGCCGGATCGAGATCCGGCGCGGCGATCTGCAGCGCGTCGCGCAGCCCGAGGCCGATCACGTAGCGCGCGGCCTCGTCCGACGGCGTCGGCAGGCCAAGGTCGCGGCACGCCGCCTGGATGCTGTGCGCGATATGCGCGGTCGAATCCATCAGCGTGCCGTCCCAGTCGAACACAATCAGGTCAAATTGCTCTCGAGCCATGCTTTTATCGGGTGGTATCGCGCAAGTCGGTGAGTTGATCGATGAAACTGCGGCATTCCGCGGGCAGCGGCGCGTCGAACTGCAGCGCCTCGCCCGTCAGCGGGTGCGCGACGCGCAGCCGGTGTGCATGCAGGAACATCCGCTTCAGCGCCGGCATCGCGTTCGCGCGCGCCAGCGCCTTGTTCAGGGCGAAATCGCCGTATTTCGCGTCGCCCGCGATCGGCAGGCCGAGATGGGCGAGGTGTACCCGGATCTGATGGGTCCGACCCGTTTTGAGTTCCGCCTCCAGCAGCGCGTAGTCCGGCCAGCGGTCGACCAGGTTGAAAACCGTGTGCGACGCCAGGCCGTCGTCCTGCACCCGCACCCGGCGCTCGCCGTCGGGCGTCAGATACTTGAAGAGCGGCGCCTTGACCGCGCGGCGGCGGCCCCAGTCGGCCGCCCAGTCGCCGTGCACGCAGGCGAAGTAGCGCTTGTCGAGCTGGTTGTCGCGGATCTGCGCGTGCAGGCCGACGAGCGCCGAGCGCTTCTTGGCCAGCATCAGGATACCCGAGGTCTCGCGGTCGAGCCGATGCACGAGTTCCAGGAACTTCGCCTGCGGCCGCGCGGCGCGCAGCTGCTCGATCACGCCGAACGCGACGCCGCTGCCGCCGTGCACCGCCACCCCGGCCGGCTTGTTGATGACGAGCATCGCGTCGTCCTCGAACAGGATCTCGAATGCGGCGGGCGGAACGACGCCCGCGTCGGCTCGCGCGAGGTCGGCCGCCGCGATCCGCACGGGCGGCACCCGCACGATGTCGCCATGCACGAGCCGGTACTGGGCGTCGACCCGACCCTTATTGACCCGGACCTCGCCGCTGCGCAGAATCCGGTAGATATGGCTCTTCGGCACGCCTTTGCAGACGCGCAGGAGGAAATTATCGATGCGCTGTCCGGCCGCGCTATCGTCGATTTCGAGCAGTGAAACCTGGTCGCTCGCGACCAATTTCTGGGAAATTTTGCCTAACTCATTCATACTGAATATAATTTTGTGCAGCTTTCCGCCGCGGGCGGCCTGATCGGCCGGTTCGGGCGGACTGTGCAAGGCGCAAGCGCAAACCGTCATTTTACTTGCGCCGGGGGCGTGCTGCTCGTCCTTGATGAATCAGAAAGCAGCAAGTTGCACGCACGGCAGCCGGCTTCGGCAGGGATCGCGCCCACAGGCGGATTCGGTTGAAACGCTGCCGCGGTAACGGAATGTTGGACCAAAGAATTCAATTGGAAGCACGCGCGCCGCGCAGTGAGCAGCCTGTGCTTCCAGTTGCGAATGTTACGGCGTGCGCCCGATGTGGCTTCGCGAAGAGTGCGAAGCTTGGCGACGTCAAACCAAGGAAGAACACCCCAGGCGGGAAAGTCGGGCTGGATTCGATACTCCCCGCTGCGGCCCAGCCGCAGCATCTGCCGCCCCTCGGCGTCGCGCGCAACTTGCGCCCGCGCCTTGCGGCAGTGCCCGGTCGGAGGCTTAGCGCGCCCTGAGGCGCGCGGAGTGTCGACGCCGTGCTTTGAAGCCGTGTTCGCAGTGCCAATGGCCACCGCCCCTGTCGTCCGGGCCGGGCCTCCGCAGGCAATTCTCCCCGTCGGCATCCCCGCTCCAGCGTGCTTGTGACAACACAACAAGGCGCGGCCTGACGTCGTCCCCGCCCTCCGGCTGACAACCGCGAGGCGCCGCCGGCAGAGCCGCCTGGAGTCGTTCAATGAAACGCATGCTGTTCAATGCGACGCAGCAGGAAGAACTGCGCGTCGCAATCATCGATATCGAAACGGCCGGCCGCGAACAGCGCAAAGGCAATATCTACAAGGGTGTCGTCACCCGTATCGAACCGTCGCTCGAAGCCTGCTTCGTCAACTACGGCGAAGATCGCCACGGTTTCCTCCCGTTCAAGGAAGTCGCCCGCCAGTATTTCAAGGAAGGCGTCGACATGCGCTCCGCCCGCATCCAGGATGCGCTGCGCGAGGGCCAGGAGCTGATCGTCCAGGTCGAGAAGGAAGAACGTGGCAACAAGGGCGCCGCCCTCACCACCTTCATCTCGCTCGCCGGCCGCTACCTGGTGCTGATGCCGAACAACCCGCGCGGCGGCGGCGTGTCGCGCCGGATCGAGGGCGACGAGCGCCAGGAGCTGCGCGAGACGATGGCCCAGCTCGAGCTGCCCGACGGCATGAGCATGATCGCCCGCACGGCCGGCATCGGCCGCAGCGCCGAAGAACTGCAGTGGGACCTGAACTACCTGCTGCAACTCTGGCGCGCGATCGAGGCCGCCTCGCAAAGCGGCAACTCGGGCCAGCCGATGCTGATCTACCTGGAATCGAGCCTCGTGATCCGCGCGATCCGGGACTATTTCCAGCCCGATATCGGCGAAATCCTGATCGACACCACCGAGATCCATGACCAGGCCCGCGCCTTCATGGACATCGTGATGCCGGACAATGTCAACAAGGTGAAGCGCTACCACGACGACGTGCCGCTGTTCTCGCGCTTCCAGATCGAGCACCAGATCGAAACCGCGTACTCGCGCACGGTGCCGCTGCCGTCCGGCGGCGCGATCGTGATCGACCACACCGAGGCGCTCGTCGCGATCGACGTGAACTCGGCGCGCGCCACCAAGGGCGCCGACATCGAGGAAACCGCA
>NZ_JAAGNW010000021.1:18305-21236 GCF_010645215.1 Burkholderia multivorans
CGACATGGAATCGGCCAAGAGCCAGCGCGAAGTCGAGCAGCGCCTGAAGGACGCGCTCAAGCACGATCGCGCCCGCGTGCAGATGGGCAAGATCTCGCGCTTCGGCCTGATGGAACTGTCGCGCCAGCGGCTGCGCCCGGCCCTGTCGGAAGGCAGCCACGTGACCTGCCCGCGCTGCAACGGCACCGGCCACATCCGCGACACCGAATCGTCCGCGCTGCAGGTGCTGCGGATCATTCAGGAAGAAGCCATGAAGGAGAACACCGCGGCGATCCACTGCCAGGTGCCGGTCGAGGTGACCGCCTTCCTGCTCAACGAAAAACGCCAGGAAATCAACAAGATCGAGTCGCGTTTCAAGGTCGGCGTCGTGCTGATCCCGAACAAGCACCTCGACACCCCGCACTACAAGCTCGAACGCCTGCGCCACGACGACGCGCGCCTCGACGACCCGCGCGCCTCGTGGAAGATGGCCGAGGAAGCCGCCCGCGAACTCGAGTCGGAAACCGGCTACAGCAAGCGCGCCGAGGAAGTGAAGCCGAAGCAGGAAGCCGCCGTGAAGGGCATCACGCCCGAGCGTCCGGCGCCGACGGCGCCGCAGCGCCCGCAGCCGGCGCCTGCCGCGCCGGTCGCACCGGTCGCGGCGAGCGGCGGCTTCGTGGGCTGGCTGAAGGGCCTGTTCGGCCTCCAGCCGGCAGCCGCGCCCGCCCCGGCGCCGGCCGCCAAGGAACAAGCGGCCCGTCCGGCGCGCGAACGCGGTGACAAGACCGAGCGCGGCGACAAGTCCGAGCGCGGCGGCGATCGCAACCGCAACCGCCGCGGTGGAAACGGCCAGCAGCAGGCAGGCGGCCGCGACCAGGCAGCCGGCGGCCGCGCGCAGCAACCGCGCGCCGAACGCGAAGGCAAGGAAGCGCGCGAACCGCGTGAAGGCCGTGAAGGCCGCGAGGCTCGGGAACCGCGTGAAGGCCGCGAGGCCCGCGAGCCGCGCGAAGGCCGTGGCCAACGCGACAACCGCGAGGGTCGCGAAGGCCGCGAACCGCGCGAGGCACGTGAGAACCGCGAGCCGCGCGAGGCCCGCGAACCGCGTGAAAATCGCGAACCGCGTGAACCCCGCGAGCCGCGGGAAAACCGCGAACCGCGCGACCAACGCGACCGCGCCGAGCAGCCGGAAGCCGCCGACGCGCCGCGCCGCGAGCGCGGCGAGCGCCGCAAGCCGGTCCAGCATGCCGCCACGCTCGAGACCGTGAACCGGGGCACCGACGCGCATGCGGCGGAAGCGACCGACAAGCCGGGCTATCCGTCCGACAGCGAAGGCGGTGACGCGGAGGCCGGCAGCGAAGAGCGCCGCCGCCGCCGTCGCGGCCGCCGTGGCGGTCGTCGCGAGCGCGACGAGGACATCCAGGGCGTGACGCACCAGGGTGGTGACGCGGACGAAGGCATCGGCGCAGCCGACACGACCATGCACGCGGCCGAGCCGGTCGCAGCGCCCGCCGTGGCCGTGGTCGCCGCCGCAGCGGCAACCGAGGCGGCAGTCGCCCACACCGCAGCCCCCGTCGTCGCGGCCGAACCCGCCGCCCCGGCGAGCGAGCCGGTCGTGGTCGAAGCCGCGCCGGTCGCGCACGTCGAGCCGGCGGCACTCGCAACGCCGGTCGTGGCTGAAGCACCGGTCGTGGCTGAAGCCGCACCGGTCGTGGTCGAAGCGCCTGTCGTGGCCGAATCCGCACCGGTCGTGGTCGAAACCGCCCCGGTCGCGCCGCAAGCCGCGCCCGTGGCCGTGGAACCCGTTGCCGCCCCCGCCGAGCCGCAGGTCGAAGCCATCGCGCCCACGCCGATCGCCGCGCCGGAGCCGGTCGTGACGGCCGCGCCGGTCGAAGTGGCCCCGGTGCCGGTCGCACCGCAACCCGTGCCGGTCGCCGCCGCGCCTGCGCCGGCGGCGAAGCTCGAAACCGTGCTGGAAGCAGCCGGGCTCGTGTGGGTCAACACCGACACGGACAAGCTGCGCGCCGCGCAGGCCGAGGCGTCGCAACACGCCCCCGCCGCACGCGTGCCGCGCGAGCGCAAGGCGCTGCCGGCGGCCGACGCAACGCCGATGCAGCAAGTCGAAACGTCGCAGAACCACTGAGTTCCGCGCCGCTCAGGCAAAAGCCCGCCTCGCTCGAGGCGGGCTTTTTTATCTGTGCTGGTTTTCCACGGGACGCCGTGCACCGGTCCTCCTCATCGCTTCCAGCTAAAATGGAAGTCTGGATTACCTTTCAATCATCATGTCCCGACGCATCATTCCCGTGGCCGACGTGAGCGCGGTGCCGGTCCCCGGCCCCGCCCACGTCCCGACCGGCGTCCTGAACGACGCGCTGGCGCGGCCGCTGCGCGACCTGCGCATCTCGGTCACGGACCGCTGCAACTTCCGTTGCGTCTACTGCATGCCGCGCGCGGTGTTCGACAAGAACTATCCGTTCCTGCCCCATGCCGACCTGCTGTCGCACGAGGAAATCGAGCGGCTTGCCCGGCAGTTCGTCGCGCACGGCGTCGAAAAGATCCGCATCACCGGCGGCGAGCCGCTGCTGCGCAAGAACCTCGAATTCCTGATCGAGCGGCTCGCGCGCCTGACCACGCTCGACGGCCGCCCGCTCGACCTCACGCTCACCACCAACGGCGCGCTGCTCGCGAAAAAGGCGCAAAGCCTGAAGGACGCCGGGCTGTCGCGGGTCACGATCAGTCTCGACGCACTCGACGACGCGCTGTTCAAACGCATGAACGACGCCGATTTCGCGAGCGCCGACGTGCTCGACGGCATCTTCGCCGCGCAGGCGGTCGGCCTCGGCCCGCTCAAGGTCAACATGGTGGTCAAGCACGGCACCAACGACGGCGAGATCCTGCCGATGGCGCGCCGCTTCCGGAACACCGGCGTGATCCTGCGCTTCATCGAGTACATGG
>NZ_JAAGNW010000021.1:21246-27021 GCF_010645215.1 Burkholderia multivorans
CGCCGCGCATTTCCCGCTGGTCCCGCTCGACGCGCACAGCCCCGCCGAAACCGCCCGGCGCTGGAGCTACGCGGACGGCGCGGGCGAACTCGGCGTGATCTCGAGCGTCACCCGCGCGTTTTGCGGCGACTGCACGCGCGCGCGCCTGTCGACCGAGGGCAAGCTGTACCTGTGCCTGTTCGCGTCGTCGGGCCACGACCTGCGCGCGCTGCTGCGCGGCGGCGCGAGCGACGCCGAGATCGCCACCGCGATCGCGCAGATCTGGCACGCGCGCGCCGACCGCTACTCGCAGCTGCGCGGCAGCGCGACGGCGCCCGCGCGCGACGCCCGGCGCGTCGAGATGTCCTACATCGGCGGCTGATGCGCAGCGCCCCGCCCGCCCCTTCCTCCGCCCCCGCCGGCCTGCTGCTCGCGGGCGGACGCGGCACGCGGATGGGCGGCGTCGACAAGGGCTTGCAACTGCTGCACGGCGAGCCGCTCGCGTTGCACGTGCTGCGCCGTCTCGCGCCGCAGGCCGGCTCGCTCGTGATCAGCGCAAACCGTCATCTCGACCGCTACGCCGCGCTCGGCGCGCCGTTCGGCGCGACGGTCGCCACCGATGCCGACGACACCTTCGCGGGCCCGCTCGCCGGCCTGCTGGCGGGCCTGCGCGCCGTCGACGCGCCCTTCGTGCTGTGCGCGCCGTGCGATTCGCCGTTCCTGCCCGCCGATCTCGGCGCGCGGCTCGCCGCGGCGCTCGACGCCGCGCAGGCCGACATCGCGATGGCTGCGACCGTCGATGCGCACGGCGCACGCTCGCCGCACCCGGTGTTCGCGCTCCTGCGCACCGCGCTCGCGGACGACCTTGCGGCCGCGCTGGAAGCCGGCGAGCGCCGGATGCGTGCGTGGTACGCACGCCACAAGACCGTCGAAGTCACTTTTACTGACGAGCGCGCGTTTTACAATGCCAACTCTTTGCAGGATCTGGCCGGATTGAACCGCGCCTGACGCGCACCGCCGGCTCCGCCCGCCGCGTGCCATCCCGGCCACCCCGCGCCCGCCGCGCACACCGCCGGCCTCCCGGCCACGATCACCGTACGCCTCGCGGCGCCTCCCACTCATGACCACGCATACCGCCACCGCCTCGCCCGCTTCGCCCGACACCGACGCCCCGCTCAGCGTCGATGCCGCCCGCGCGCTCGCGCTGCGCCACGCGACGCCGGTCACGGAGCACGAGCGGGTCGCGGCGCGCGACGCGCTCGGCCGGGTGCTCGACGCCGACATCCTGTCGCCGCTCGACGTGCCGGCCTACGACAATGCGGCGATGGACGGTTACGCATTCGCCGGCGCGCTGCTCGCGGGCGCCGCCGACTGCGCGCTGCCCATCGCGGGCCGCGCGCTGGCCGGCCACCCGTTCACGGGCACGCTGCCCGCGCTCGCCTGCGTGCGGATCATGACGGGCGCGCCGATGCCCGCGGGCGCCGATACCGTGATCGCGCAGGAACGCACCACGGTCGAAGGCGACACGGCGCGCTTCGCGGCCGCGAGCGTCGCGCGCGGCGCCAACTGCCGCCGCGCGGGCGAAGACCTGGCGCGCGGCGCGCGCGTGCTCGGCGCGGGCCGGCGCGTGCGTGCAGCCGACCTCGGCCTGCTCGCCTCGCTCGGCATCACGGACCTCGCGGTGCGCCGCCGCCTGCGCGTCGCATTCTTTTCCACCGGCGACGAGCTGCGCGTCCCCGGCGAAGCGCTCGACGCAGGCGCGCTCTACGACAGCAATCGCGCGACGCTGCACGGCATGCTCGCGCCGCTCAAGCTCGACCTGCTCGATCTCGGCATCGTCCGCGACGATCCGGCGGCGCTCGAACACACGCTGCGCACCGCCGCCGCCCAGGCGGACGTGGTGATCACCTCGGGCGGCGTATCGGTCGGCGACGCGGATTTCACGCGCGCCCTGCTCGCGCGTCTCGGCGACGTCACGTTCGCGAACGTCGCGCTGCGCCCCGGCCGGCCGCTCGCCTGCGGCCGCCTGTGGGCGGACGACGCGCGCGCCGCGCGGCCCGCGCTGTTCTTCGGCCTGCCGGGCAACCCGGTCGCGGTCGCGGTGACCTTCCAGGTGATCGTGCGCGACGCGCTGTTCGCGATGATGGGCGCCGAACCGCAGCCGGCCGCGCTCTACCCGGCCGTCAGCACGCACGCGCTCGACAAGCGGCCGGGCCGCACCGAATATCTGCGCGGCCGCGCCGCGCGCACGCCGGACGGCCGCTGGCAGGTCGAGCCCGCCGGCTCGCAAAGCTCGGCGTCGCTCGCCGGCCTCGCGGCCGCCAACTGCTTCATCGTGCTCGCGCACGACACCGCGCGGGTTGACGTAGGCGCCACGGTCGATATCCTGCCGTTCGGCGACGCAATCTAGATTCGTTTTCTGTACACACGGGGGCTACACGCACATGAAAAAGCAAATCACATCCATCGCCGCGGGACAAACCGCGAAGGCGCTGATTCTCGTCTACCTGACGTTCAGCGTGCCGATCGTCCTGCTCGGCATCCTGGTCGCCTTCGTGCGCTTCGGGTCGGTCGAGCTGAGCACGATCTTCAGTGCGCTGCTGCTCAACGCGATCCTCGGCTTCGTGCTGCTGTGGATCGCCTGCCACGCCTACAACTGGGTGGCCTCGCGCTTCGGCGGCATCGAAATCGTGCTGTCCGACGCGCCGGAAGAGGCATGAGCCCCGCCGCCGCGATCCGCGCGGCGACGCCCGGCGACGTCGGCGCGCTCCTCGCGCTGATGCGCGAGCTGGCCGACTTCGAGCAGCTCACGCATGTCTTCGTCGCCACCGAGGCCGACCTCGCCGATGCGCTGTTCGGCCCGCATCCGGCAGCCGAGGCGCTCGTCGCCGCGCGCGACGGCGCGCTCGTCGGCTACGCCCTGTTCTTCCACAACTATTCGAGCTTCGTCGGCCGGCGCGGCCTCTATCTCGAAGACCTGTACGTGCAGCCGTCGGAACGCGGCTCCGGGCTCGGCACGCGCCTCCTGCGGCATCTTGCCGCACTCGCGATCGAGCGCCGCTGCGGCCGCTTCGAATGGACCGTGCTCAACTGGAATCAGCCGGCCATCGATTTCTACGAAAAGCTCGGCGCGACCGTGATGCCCGACTGGCAGATCGTGCGCGTCGCCGGCGACGCACTCGCGACGCTCGCGCAGCCCCGCTGAATGCAACAAGGGGCGCCGCAGCGCCCCTTGTCCCGTCTCCTGCCCGGCGCGCGTCACGCGTCGTCCGGCTCCGTCCCCGCGCCGCCCAGCAGCCCGGCCGCCTCCTCGCCCGGCAAGGCCTCGACCTGCTTCAGCCGGCGGCTCATCACGCGCGTGCGCTGCTCGGCCGATTCGATCGAGCGCGTGACCGTTTCGAGCTGGGCCTTGGTCTTCGCGAGCACGTCGCCGAACTTGCCGAACTCGGTCTTCACCGCGCCCAGCACCTGCCATACCTCGCTCGAACGCTGTTCGATCGCGAGCGTGCGGAACCCCATCTGCAGGCTGTTCAGCAGCGCGGTCAGCGTGGTCGGGCCGGCGATCGTGACCCGGCAGTCGCGCTGCAGCAGGTCGGTGAGCCCGGGCCGGCGCAGGATCTCCGCGTACAGGCCCTCCGTGGGCAGGAACAGCAGCGCGAAATCGGTCGTGTGCGGCGGCGCCACGTACTTCTCGGCGATCGTGCGCGCCTCCGCGCGGATCCGCGCCTCCAGCGCGCGCCCGGCCTCCTCGACCGCCGCCGCATCGGCACGTTCCTGCGCGTCGAGCAGGCGCTCGTAATCCTCGCGCGGGAATTTCGCGTCGATCGGCAGCCACACCGGTCGCGCGTCGCGGTCGCGCGCGTCGTGACGGCCCGGCAGGCGAATCGCGAACTCCACCCGCTCGCTGCTGCCCGGCACCGTCGCGACGTTCTTCGCATACTGATCCGTCGTCAGCATCTGCTCGAGCAGCGCCTCGAGCTGCACTTCGCCCCAGGTGCCGCGCGTCTTCACATTGGTCAGCACCTTCTTGAGGTCGCCGACGCCCGCCGCCAGCGTCTGCATCTCGCCGAGCCCGCGATGTACCTGTTCGAGCCGGTCCGACACCAGCTTGAACGATTCGCCGAGGCGCTGTTCGAGCGTCGCGTGCAGCTTCTCGTCGACCGTGCGCCGCATCTCCTCGAGCTTCGTCGCGTTGTTCGCCTCGATCTCCTTGAGCCGCTGTTCGAGCGTCGCGCGGACTTCACCGATGCGACGGTCGTTCGCCTCGGTCAGCTGCGCAAGCTGCTGGTTCAGCACCGCCCCGAGATGGCGCAGCGCGGCGTTCTGTTCGTCGCGCGCCAGCTGCGACTGCTGCTGCAGCGCGCCGCGCATCGCATCGAACTGCTGCGTGTTCGCCTCGACCAGCTTCGCCAGCTGCTGGCCGAAGCCGTCGATCTGGTGGTTCTGCACGGTCGCGACGCTCGTCAGCTGCGCGGCCAGCGTCTGCTGCAGCTGCGCGAAATTGCCGCTCAGCTCGGTGCGCGCACCGCGCGCGCTGCCGGCGATCTCGCCGCGCAGCTCGCGCTCGAGGCGTTCGACCGCATGCGCCTGTGCGTCGATCGCGTCGTCGAGATGTTCGCCGAGCTGCGCGAGCGCGTCGTCGCGCCCCCCGCCGCGCAGCAGCACGCCGAGCGCGATCAGCGCGACGAGCAGCGCCGCCGCCAGCGCCACCACGGCGATCAGCAGCCAGGCGGTCATCGACGCACCGTGCCGAGCACGCCCGGGTTGATCGGGTTCGGCGGCTGCCCGGCGCGCGGCCCTTCGCCCAGCGCAGCGATCAGGTTGTCGGCCGCGAGGTTCGCCATCGCACGCCGGGTGTCCGGCGTCGCGCTCGCGATGTGCGGCGTGAGCACGACGTTCGGCACCTCGAGCAGCGCCGGATGCACGCTCGGCTCACCCTCGTAGACGTCGAGCGCGGCCGCCGCGATGCGGCGCTCGCGCAGCGCGACGGCGAGCGCGGCGTCGTCGACGATGCCGCCGCGCGCGATATTGGTCAGCGTCGCGGTGGGTTTCATCAGCGCCAGCTCGGCCGCGCCGATCGTGTGATGGCTCGCGCTCGTGTACGGCAGCACCAGCACCACGTGGTCGGCGCACGCGAGCAGGGCCGCCTTCGACACATACTCGGCGTTCAGTTCCGCCTCGATCTCGGGCGCGACCCGCGAACGGTTGTGATAGACGACCCGCATGCCGAAGCCGCGCGCGCGGCGCGCGAGCGCCTGCCCGATCCGGCCCATGCCGATCACGCCCAGCGTCGAGCCGTACACGTCCGTGCCCAGGAAGCCGTCGTACGTCCACTTGCGCCAGTGGCCGGCGCGCAGCCAGTGCTCGGACTCCGCGATCCGCCGCGCGGCCGCCATCATCAGCGCCCAGCCGAAATCAGCCGTGGATTCGTTGAGCACGTCGGGCGTGTTGGTGCCGAGCACGTGCGCGGCGTCGAACGCGGCCATGTCGAAGTTGTTGTAGCCGACCGCCATGTTCGCGACCACGCGCAGCCGCGGCGCCGCCGCGAGCGTGGCCGCCTCGATCGGATCGCCCGCCGTCAGCGCGCCGTCCTTGTCCGCGAGGCGCTGCGCGAGCGCGTCGGGCGCGAGCGCGTCGCCGTCGTGCCAGTCGACCTCGAAATACTGCTTGAGCCGTTCGATCACGTCCGGAAAGATCGGACGCGCCACCAATACTTTCTGCATTGCCCCCTCCGTATACGACGGACGGCACACGCCGCGCCTCGCGCCGTGTGCCGTTCCGTCACGACCATCGCCC
>NZ_JAAGNW010000021.1:27031-35517 GCF_010645215.1 Burkholderia multivorans
GCCCGCTTACGCGGCGAAGAAGATCCACGTCGCCAGCAGGAACACCGGCACCAGGATCAGGACCGCCCAGCCGAGATACGCGAAAAAGCTCGGCATCCGCACGCCGCGCGATTCCGCGATTGCCTTCACCATGAAGTTCGGCGCATTGCCGATGTAGCTGTTCGCGCCCATGAACACCGCGCCCGCCGAGATCGCCGCGAGCGTGCTCGCGCCCGTCGTCATCAGCGATTGCGCGTCGCCTCCCGCGAGATTGAAGAACACCAGGTAGGTCGGCGCGTTGTCGAGGAACGACGACAGCAGGCCCGTGGCCCAGAAATACATCGCGTCGACCGGCTTGCCGTCCGGCCCGGTCACGAGGTGGACGATCTGCGCGAACGCGCCGTCCTGCCCCGCGCGCAGGATCACGATCACCGGCGCGATCGTCACGAAGATCCCCGCGAACAGTTTCGCGACCTCCTCGATCGGCGCCCAGTTGAACGCATTGCCCTCGCGCGCCGAGCGCGGCGTGATCGCGAGCGATACGAGCGCGACGGCGATCAGCGCCACGTCGCGCACGAGATTCTGCAGCGCGACGTGCGTGCCGAACACGTCGAACGTGATGCCGGGCTTCCACAGCCCGCTCATCAGCACAAGCACGACCACCACGCCCAGCAGCAGGAAGTTGACCTTGCCGTCGATCGAGATGCCGTGGCTGTCGGGCGTCGGGTCGAGGAACGGCTTGGCCTCTTCGCCGCCCTTGCGGTAGTAGTAGGTGTCGAGCGCGAAGAACAGCGCGAGCAGGATCCCGCAGATGAACAGCATCGGCAGCGCGAGATGCGTGGTGGTCCAGAAGAAGCTCACGCCGTTCAGGAAGCCGAGGAACAGCGGCGGATCGCCGAGCGGCGACAGCGAGCCGCCTGCGTTCGCAACGAGGAAGATGAAGAACACGACCACGTGCACGACGTGCTTGCGGTTGTCGTTCGCCCGCAGGAGCGGCCGGATCAGCAGCATCGCCGCGCCGGTGGTGCCCATGATGCTCGCGAGCACCGTGCCGAGCGCGAGGATCCCGGTATTGAGCTTGGGCGTGCCGTGCAGGTTGCCGTGCACGCAGATGCCGCCCGCGACCGTATACAACGTGGTCAGCAGCACGATGAACGGGATGTATTCCTCGAGCAGCGCGTGCACGAGCGTGCCGAACGCGGTGCCGACGCCGAACGCCGCGGCGAACGGCGCGAGGAACAGCAGCGCCCACAGCGCGGCGATCTTGCCGAAATGGTGATGCCAGAAGACCGGCGCGATCAGCGGGAACACCGCGATCGACAACAGGATCCCGGCGAACGGGATACCCCACAACGCGGAAAGCGTGGCGCCGTCGAGAGTCGCGGCCGATGCGAGCGCGGGAAACGCACAGAGTGCCCCTCCCAGCGCCATGCCCGCCCAGGCGGCATGTCGTTTCATGTTCACTACCTCTTGAAGTACGGATGGATTCCCGGCGCGCCCGGCGCCATCGCCGTCACGCGCCGGTGACGACGATCGCGTGCACGCGATACGGCCCATGCGCGCCGAGCACGATGGTCTGCTCGATGTCGCCGGTACGCGACGGCCCCGACACGATGTTCACGGCGCGCGGCAATTCGCCGCGTTCCGCGCGGATCAGCGCGAACGCTTCCTCGTGGCCCGCCACGATGCGCGACGCCGGCACGATCGCGATATGGGTCTCCGGCAGCAGCCCGGCCGACGCATAGGTCTCCGGACTAGACAGCAGAACCAGCGATCCGGTTTCCGCGATCGCGCAAAAACAGCCGGTGATGCCGACCCGGTCGGTATCCTCCGGCTTGCGAAACGCGACGGACAGCCCCGCGCCGAGCCAGTCGAGCCCCTCGAGCGTGCGCCAGGCGATCGCCTCGACGGGCAGGCCGAGCCCGCTCAGGTAGCGGGCCGCGGCCGCGGGCGCATCGGCCGGCGATGCGACCGTGTCGACGGTGGTTTCGAAGCGGCGGGCTTCCTCGCTGAACTGGCCGACCCGGTCGGCCGGCACGGGCGGACGCGGCCCTTCGGGATGACGCGCGAGATAATCGGCGACGCGCTCGCGCTCCGTCGCGTCGGCTTCGGCCGGACGGCCCGATGCCGCGCGAATGCGCGCCAGGATGTTGCGGCGGGCAGCCGAAGTGTCCATGAGCGGTCCTTATGACGGTGGCAGTCGGTAGCGCTGCGATTATACCGGCCGCATCGCGCCGCGCCCGCCCCCGGGCGCCGCTTTACTTGCCTGCGCCGTCGTCGTCGGCCGGCGGCGCGATGCCGAACACCTGCCGCAGATAGGCGAGATACGCCTTGTCGTCGCACATGCTCTTGCCCGGCGAGTCGGACAGCTTCGCGACCGGCTGGCCATTGCAGCGCACCATCTTGAGCACGATCTGCAGCGGCACGTAGCCGAGATCGTTGGTCAGGTTCGTGCCGACCCCGAACGCGAGCTTGCAGCGCCCGCGGAACCGTTCGTAGAGCTGCATCACCTTCGGGATGTCGAGCGCGTCGGAGAACACCAGCACCTTGGTGCGCGGGTCGCAGCGGTTGTCTTCGTAATGCTTGATGAGGCGCTCGCCCCAGTCGAACGGATCGCCCGAGTCGTGGCGCGCGCCGTCGAACAGCTTGCAGAAGTACATGTCGAAGTCGCGCAGGAACGCCTGCATGCCGTAGACATCCGACAGCGCGATGCCGAGATCGCCGCGATACTCCTTCGCCCACATCTCGAAGCCGAAGATCTGCGAATCGCGCAGCCGCGGGCCGAGCGCCTGGCAGGCCTGCAGGTACTCATGCGCCATCGTGCCGAGCGGCGTGAGCCCGTGCTTCATCGCGTAGTAGACATTGCTCGTGCCGGCGAACTGCGGCCCGAGCCCGTCGCGCAGCGTGAGCGCGACCTCCTCGTGCCAGTCCTTCGAGAAGCGCCGCCGCGTGCCGTAGTCGGCGATCTTGCAATCGGCGAAGCCGGGCTGGCCGCCGAGCAGCTGGATCTTCTCGCGCAGCCGTTCGCGGCCCTCGCGATAGTCGGGTTCGCGCTGCGTGTTGCGGAAGTACACCTCGTTGACGATCGCGAGCACCGGGATCTCGAACAGGATCGTATGCAGCCACGGCCCCCTGATCTCGATCTCGATCTCGCCGTCGCCCTTCGCCGACGGCAGCACCGAAATGTATTTCTCGCTCAGGTGGAACAGCGCGAGGAAATCGACGAAGTCGCTCTTGATGAAGCGCAGGCGGCGCAGATAGTCGAGCTCTGGGTCGGTGAAGCGCAGCTCGCAGAGCGACTTCACTTCCGCGCGGATCTCGTCGATCTGCGGCACGAGGTCGACGCCGGGCGTGCGGCACTTGAAACGGTATTCGACGTTCGCGGCCGGGAAATGATGCAGGACGACCTGCATCATCGTGAACTTGTACAGATCGGTATCGAGCAGCGAAGTGATGATCATGATTCGAGACAACCAAAATCGAGACGGAGCCCGGAGGTCCGCGCGCACCTGCGCGCCGCCCGCTCCGTGGCAGCCATGTTACCCGAATGCGGGCCGGACCATCCGCGCGGGCGGACGTCGGGGTGTTTGCGCTGCCATAAACTAATCACGAAACGGTATAAGCCGGGAATCCGAGCGCTGCATGCGGGTTTTGCGCTTCAGTTACAATGCCGCTTTTGGCGCCACGCCCATACCCCATATACACCAGCGCCAAGCAGGAGCAATTTGAATGACTCACGTAGTGACCGAAGGCTGCATCAAGTGCAAATACACGGATTGCGTCGATGTATGCCCGGTGGATTGCTTCCGTGAAGGCCCCAACTTCCTCGCGATCGACCCGGACGAGTGTATCGATTGCGCGGTTTGCGTCGCCGAGTGCCCGACCAACGCGATCTACGCGGAAGAAGACGTGCCGGGCGACCAGCAGCAGTTCACCCCGCTGAACGCTGAACTGGCGAAGGCATGGCCGTCGATCACCAAGACCAAGCCCGCGCCGGCCGACGCCGACGAGTGGAAGGACGTCCAGGACAAGCTGCACCTGCTCGAGCGTTGAGTCGCAGGGCGGTACGCGCTTTTTTGCCGGATTACCGCCAAAACTGTTGACAGACTGACCAACGCACCATAGAATCTCGTTTCTCTGCTGTTTGTTCCCCGATAGCTCAGTCGGTAGAGCGCCGGACTGTTAATCCGTAGGTCCCTGGTTCGAGCCCAGGTCGGGGAGCCAAGAATTGCAAAGGCCCGTTGCTGACGGGCTTTTTCATGACAGCAAGCAAACACGCAGCACCCGTTTTATTCCCCGATAGCTCAGTCGGTAGAGCGCCGGACTGTTAATCCGTAGGTCCCTGGTTCGAGCCCAGGTCGGGGAGCCAAACAAATCAACGCCTCAGGCTGAAAAGCCTGGGGCGTTGTGCTTTGCGGGCCTCGAACGCGCAGACCCGCGTGCGTCGCGCCCGTCCTTCGGTCTTTTGGCGCACCCACCTCGCGCGCGGCGGCATGCTAGAGTCGTGCTCCCCGCCGCAACCGTCACGCCCGCAGCCCATGAACATCCCTCGCTCTGCCCTGGCTCTTTGCGCCGCCCTCCTGCCGCTTGCCGCCCCGCACGCCGAGGAAGTCGGCAGCGTCAACACCAACTTCCGCCTGACCGGCTCCGATCGCGTCGTGGTCGAAGCCTACGACGACCCGCTCGTCAACGGCGTGACCTGCTACGTGTCGCGCGCCCGCACGGGCGGTATCAAGGGCAGCCTCGGGATCGCCGAGGATCCGAGCGAGGCGTCGATCGCCTGCCGCCAGGTCGGCCCGATCCGCTTCACCGAGCCGCTCAAGCAGCAGACCGACGTGTTCAGCGAACGCATGTCGTTCGTCTTCAAGACCCTGCACGTGGTGCGAGTGGTCGACCGCAAGCGCAATACGCTCATTTACCTGACCTACAGCGACCGCATCGCGAGCGGCAGCCCGAAGAACAGCGTGACCGCGGTGCCCGTGCCCGAAAGCACGCCGATTCCGCTCAAGTAGGCGCACCGCCGCGCCGGCCATGGTCCCGCCCCGTCCCCGCGATTCCGCGCGCTACTGGCGCACGCCGCTGTTGCCGGACGCGGATCTCGTCACGGCGCGCTACCGCGACCAGGCGTTCGCGCTGCACTGGCACGACGCCTACACGATCCCGGTCAGCGAGGCGGGCGCCGAGCGCTACACCTGCCGCGGCGCCACGCACGTCGCCGAACCCGGCACCGTGCCCGTGATCAATCCCGGCGAAGTCCACACCGGCTCGCGCGCGCACGACGACGGCTGGCGCTATCGGGTCGGCTACGTGCCGGTCGACTTCATCCACGATCTCGCGCGAACCCTCGCGGGTACGCCGCAGGATGCGCCGTGGTTCCGACCCGACGTGATCCGCGACCTCGATCTCGCGCAACGCCTGCTGCAGGCGTACCGGGCGCTCGAAGCCGGCGACGATCCGCTCGCGGCCGAGACCGCGATGCTCGATGCGTTCTCGACCTTGATCGTCCGCCATTCCGGCACCCACGCCCGCCCCAAGGCGCTCGCGAACGCCGAGCCGCGCATCGACGCGATGCGCGAACGGCTCGCCGCCGACCTCACCGCTCCGCTCACGCTCGCGGAGGTCGCCCGCGCGGCCGGCCTGTCGCCGTTTCACGCGGCCCGGCTGTTCGTGCGCGAGACCGGCATGCCGCCCCACGCCTGGCGCAACCAGCTGCGCCTGCAGCGCGCGCTCGCGCCGCTGCGCGCAGGCGTGGCGGTCGCCGACGTCGCCGCCGAGAGCGGCTTCACCGACCAGAGCCACTTCACGCGCCATTTCAGGCGCATGTTCGGCGTGCCGCCCGGCCGCTGGCGCCAGGCCTGAACGACGGCAAGAACGTACAAGCCCGCGCGCCGCCGCGCCGCTAAGCTGGCGGGGTCCTGGAGGCTCCGCCGTTGAACCCGTCCCCTTCCGTTTCCCCACCGCGCCGCCCGCGCGCCGAATTCGCCGCCGGCGTACGCGCCACCGTGCCGATGATGGTCGGCGCCGCCCCGTTCGGGGTGATCTTCGGCACGCTCGTGTCGACCGGGCCGCTCACGTGGTGGCACGGCGAACTGATGTCGCTCGCCGTGTACGCCGGCTCCGCGCAGTTCATCGCGCTCGGCCTCGTCGCCGGCGGCGCGGGCTTCGCGGTGGTGCTCGCGACCACCTTCATCGTCAACCTGCGCCACCTGCTCTACAGCGCGACGCTCGCGCCCCACGTCGCCCACCTGCCGCTGCGCTGGCGCGCGACGCTCGGCGCGCTCCTGACCGACGAAGCGTTCGCGGTCGCCCACGCGCATTACCGCCAGGCCGCGCCCGGCACGCTCGGCCCGCACTACTTCTTCGGCTCCAGCCTCGCAATCGTCGTGCCGCAGCTCGCCGCCCCGCGCCAGCTCGCCGCCGCGCTCACGGCGGGCGTCCTCGCCTGCTGCTGGCAGGGCTGGCCGTACAAGCTCGGCCTGCTCGCCGCCGTGGCGGCGGGCGTCGCGGTCGGCGTCGCGCTGTCCCGCCGGGGCTCGGGCGCGCCCGAGCCGACCGAGACCGCATCATGAGCATTCTGCTGCTGATCGTCGGCATGGCGCTCGTCACCTATGCGATCCGCGCGACGCTGTTCCTGTGCGGCGAGCGGCTGCGCTTTCCCCCGCCCCTGCGCACCGCGCTCGGCTTCGTGCCGGTCACCGTGCTCACTGCGATCGTCGCGCCGATGATGATCGCGCCGCACGGCGGCGCGCCCGAACTCACCTGGCGCAACCCGCAGCTCGTCGGCGGGCTCGTCGCCATCGTCGTATCGGCCGCGACCCGCCGCCCGCTGCTGACGATCGCCGTCAGCCTCGCGGCGTTCTTCCTCTGGCAAGGCGTCGTGCTGCCGGGCACCTGGCTGCCGGCCTGATGCCGGTGGCGCTGACGCGCCGAGGTCACGACCCGGGCCTCAAGTTTCCGTCCAGGCCGCCGTTAAGCGGGTGAGGCCCCGCCATCGGTCGCGCGGGGTCGACCTGTCGACGTCGACGGGGCGGGCGGCTCGGCCTTCCGGCGAGACCTTCCGGCAAGCGCCGGCTGTCCGGCCCGAACAGCCAGCGCGGCTTCGCCCCACTGACGTCAACGCGCCACCCAGCCGGCCGGCATCGAGCATCGAGAACCATGGGCCAGATCACCCTATCCATCAAGGACGACACCGTCGACTCCCTGCGCAAGGACTTTGAAGCGTTCCTGCGCGTGTCGCTCAAGCTCGACCCGCAATTCGCCACTCCGTCGTTCGAGGACTTCCTGCGCGCGAAGCTGCTCGACAACATGGTGCCGCTGACCGAGCACGCGGTGCAGCGCATGCTGCAAGGCGGCCAGTACGCGTGGGCGAAACGCACGCTCGACAAGGAATTCCCCGATGTCGTCGCGATCCTGATGCGGCAGGCCGGCGAGTTCGGCTTCGGGTTCGCGTCGCGCTCCGAGTGGACCCCCGACGAGCTGGCGAAGGCGTGCCGCGACTGGGCCGCCGCGATCGTCTCCGAGGCGCAGGGCGAAGACGCCCTCGTCGATCCGCTCGCCGCGCAGATCAAGGCGGCCGCGATCGACATCCAGACCCTCGAAGAACGCATGCAGACGCCCGCGTGGCGGCTCGCGGAATCGCTGCGGCAACGCGTCTATGAGGCGAAGCTCGCCTGCGAGATGAACGTCGGCAGCGCCGCGCGCGAAAAGCTCGGCGAACTGCGCGGCCTGCTGCGGCTCGGGCTCGCGCACGGCTCGTTCCAGAAACAGGAAGCGCAGCAGATCATGGAATACCTGCGGCTCCTGAAACCCGAGATCTTCCTCGACGAGCCTTACGACATCTTCTCGCGCGCCGCCGCGTGGCTGCGCAGCGTCTTCATGGTCGCGACCCCGGTGCGACCGAACGCGGGCCAGGCGCAGCAACAACAGCAACAGCGCCGGCAGTAAGCGCACGGCGCCGGGATCCGGCCCTCCGCCGCACGCACGCTTTATCCCCCGCGCGGCGCGCGCTGGCTTATCATGCGAAGCCATTCTCCCGGCGCCGCGCGCCCGCTCCGCCATGCCCAACCTGGATTTCACCCTGACCGGCGACTTCGTCGAACTGCACAACCTGCTCAAGATCACCGGGCTCGCCGACAGCGGCGGCTCGGCGAAGGTGCTCGTCGCGTCGGGCGCGGTGAAGGTCGACGGCGCGGTCGAACTGCGCAAGACCTGCAAGATCCGCGACGGCCAGGTGGTGCTGCTCGGCGACACCCGGATCGCGGTACACGCGGGCTAGCGAGCCCCTGTCGGCGGCATGGCCTTCGGCGCACCTGATCGACAGCTTCACGCGAAACCCGTAAGCTGACTGTCTCTCAAAAATAAACAAGCGGGCGGGCAAGTATCCGCACGCGCGCTCATTCCATGTCGCCTCCTGCTTTCTCGCGGACGGCCGCCGCGCCGCCGTCGCTCACTCGTCACGCCTCCGACACCGCGCGCCTCGCCGCGCCGCTCGCCATCGCCCAACTGTC
>NZ_JAAGNW010000021.1:35527-50448 GCF_010645215.1 Burkholderia multivorans
GATGGCGATGAGCGTCACCGACACCGTGCTGCTCGGCTCGCTCGGCCCCGATTCGCTCGCCGCGGGCGGCCTCGGCGCCAACCTGTTCTTCGTGGTGGTCACGCTGATGCAGGGCGTGCTGACCTCGGTCAGCGTGAGCGTCGCGCACGCGCGCGGCGCGAAGGCCGACCACGAGGTGCCGCACATCTACTGGACCGGCTTCGCGCTCGCCATGCTGCTCACGGTGCCGGCCTTCGCGCTGCTGTCGTTCGCGGAGCCCATCCTGCTGATGTTCCACGAGCCGCCGCTGCTCGCGCGCAACGTCGGCGAATACGCGGGCGTGCTGCGCTTCGCCGCGCCCGGCAGCCTGATCGGCGTCGGGCTGATGCGCTCGTTCCTGCCCGCGATCGGCGCCGCGCGGCGCCTGCTGTGGGTGTCGGTCGCTTGCGTCGGCATCAATGCGGTGCTCAACTACGGGCTGATCCACGGCGCGTTCGGGCTGCCCCGCCTCGGCTTCCTCGGCTCCGCGACCGCCACCGCGATCACCATCTGGCTCAGCGCCACCACGCTGCTCGTGCTGCTGCACGGCCGCCCCGCCTTCCGCCACTTCGTCACCCGCTCGCGGCCGAAGCTGCCGCTGATGGGCGAGCTGGTCGGCATCGGCTGGCCGGTCGCCATTACCTACGGCGTGGAATCCACGCTGTTCCTCGCGACGGGCCTCACGGTCGGGGTGCTCGGCGAATCGTCGCTGGCCGCCCACCAGATCGCGCTCAACGTCGCGTCGGTCGCGTTCATGGTGCCGCTCGCGATCGGCCAGGCCGCCAACGTGCGGGTCGGCTACTGGGTCGGCGCGGGGCAACCCCTCGCTGCCCGCCACGCGGGCTTCGTCGCGCTCGCGCTCGGGGTCGCGTTCATGTCGCTGTCGGGCCTCGTGCTGATCTTCGCGCCCCACGCGATCGTCGGCCTCTACCTGAGGCTCGACGATCCCGCCAACGCGCATACGGTCACGCTCGCGATGTCGCTGCTCGGCATCGCTGCGGTGTTCCAGATCGTCGACGGCATGCAGACGGTCGGCTCCGGCTGTCTGCGCGGGCTCAAGGACACCCGCGTGCCGATGCTCGCCGCGACCCTCGGCTACTGGGGCATCGGTTTTCCGACCGCCTACTGGTTCGCGTTCCATGTCGGCCTCGGCGTGCGCGGCCTGTGGTGGGGCCTCGCCGCCGGGCTCGCGAGCGTCGCGGTGCTGATGACCTGGCGCTTCCACCGCAAGAGCGCATCGCTGATGCCGCGCTGATGCCGCGCTGATGCCGCGCTGATGCCGCGCTGATGCCGCGCTGATGCCGCGCTGATGCCGCGCCGCGACGCGAAATCGTGCGCGGCGCTATGCTAGCTGTCTCAGGACGCCACCGTAGAAGCGGCGCCCGTTCCCCATACATTTCCCGCCGCGCGCCGCGCGGCCTTCCTTCTTTCATTCGGATGGAGTGAATCATGAGCGAAGCAGTACGGATGGAACGCGACACCTTCGGCGAGATCGCCGTGCCCGACGCCCGGCTATGGGGCGCGCAGACGCAGCGGTCGCTGCAGAACTTCAAGATCTCGACCGAGAAGCAGTCGCCCGAGCTGATCCACGCGCTCGCGCTGATCAAGCGCGCGGCGGCCACGGTCAACCTCGAGCTGGGCGTGCTCGCCGAGGACAAGGCGCACGCGATCGTCGCCGCGGCCGACGAGATCATCGCCGGCCGCCATCCCGACGAATTCCCGCTCGCGGTCTGGCAGACGGGCTCCGGCACGCAGACCAACATGAACCTGAACGAAGTGATCGCGAACCGCGCGAGCGAACTGCTCGGCGGCATGCGCGGCGAAGCGCGCAAGGTGCATCCGAACGATGACGTGAATCGCGGACAGTCGTCGAACGACGTGTTCCCGACCGCGATGCACATCGCAGCGGCGCGCGCGATCACGCAGCACCTGCTGCCCGCGCTGGCCACGCTGCGCACGACGCTCGACGCGAAAGCGCGCGCCTTCGCCGGAATCGTGAAGATCGGGCGCACGCATCTGCAGGACGCGACGCCGCTCACGCTCGGCCAGGAGTTCTCGGGCTATGTCGCGCAGCTCGAACAGGGGATCCGCCACGTCGAGGCGGCGCTGCCGCACCTGTACCAGCTCGCGCAGGGCGGCACGGCGGTCGGCACCGGCCTCAACGCGCATCCGAAGTTCGCAGCAGCCTTCGCGGCCGAGATCGCGACGCTCACCCACCTGCCCTTCGTGACCGCGCCGAACAAGTTCGAGGTGATGGCCGCGGCCGATGCGCTGGTGTTCGCGCACGGCGCGCTGAAGACGATCGCCGCGAGCCTGATGAAGATCGCCAACGACGTGCGCTGGCTCGCGAGCGGGCCGCGCTGCGGGCTCGGAGAACTGTCGATTCCGGAGAACGAGCCGGGCAGCTCGATCATGCCGGGCAAGGTCAATCCGACCCAGTCCGAGGCCGTGACGATGCTGTGCTGCCAGGTGTTCGGCAACGACGTCGCGGTGAACTTCGGCGGCGCAAGCGGCAATTTCGAATTGAACGTGTTCCGGCCGATGATCGCGCACAACGTGCTGCAGTCGGTGCGCCTGCTGGCGGACGGCGCGCACAGCTTCAACGACCACTGCGCGCTCGGCATCGAGCCGAACCGCGCGCGGATCGACACGCTGCTCAACGAATCGCTGATGCTCGTGACCGCGCTCAATCCGCACATCGGCTACGACAAGGCCGCGCAGATCGCGAAGAAGGCGCACAAGGAAGGCTCGACGCTGAAGGCGGCGGCGCTCGCGCTCGGCTATGTGACCGAGGCGCAGTTCGACGAGTGGGTCAGGCCCGGCGACATGGTCGGCGATGCCTGAGGCAGGCGCGTCGCCCTGACGAACCGGGCGACGCGTTCCGTGCAAACCCGGGCGCGGCAGCCGCCGCGCCCGGGTTCATTCATCAGACGTCGCCCTTCGCGACCTCTTCCGGCTTCAGCTCGACGATCTTGTCGAGCGCCGCGCGCACATCCATCGCGTACTTCGCCAGGCGCTTCTGCTCGTCGGTGACGGGCACGAACGGCGGCACCGGCAGCGGGTTGCCGTTCTCGTCGACCGCGACGAACACGACGAGGCAGTCCGTGGTCTGGCGCAGCACGCCGCCCTTCGGATCGCCGGCATGCACCGAGACGTGAATGTGCATGCTGGTGCGGCCGGTCGCGACGACCCGCGCCTTCAGCTCGACCAGGTTGCCGACCAGGATCGGCCGCTGGAAACGGATATTGCCGACGCTCACGGTCACGCAATAGCGGCTCGACCAGATGGCCGCGCAGGCATAGGCGGTCTCGTCGATCCACTTCATCAGCGCGCCGCCGTGCACCTTGCCGCCGAAATTCACGGAAGTCGGCTCGGCCAGGAAACGAAAGACGGTCTCGGTACGATCGAGGGCGGCGGTGGGCATGCTGGGCATCTTGGCTCCGTTCTGCGGTTCAGCGGTGTTGCGGGGATGGCGCGATTATACGGCGCGCTGCGACACGTTGCCGCGCTGCCGCGCCGCGGCGCGGCCTGATTCGTCGGGCCGAAGCGCGCCGCCGACGCGCATCAGTCCGGCCCGACATGCCGCCGCCCCGGCCACAGCGGCACGCACAGCAGGTAGAACAGCGCCCCCGCCAGCCAGCTCCATCCGTCCCATCCCCCGGTCGCCGCGTACAACGCGCTGAACGCGAGCGGCCCGCCCATCGCGGTGATGCCGTTCAGGCTCGCGAGCCGCCCCTGCAGCGCGCCCTGGCGCGCGGGCCCGGTCAGACGGCTCAGCAGCCCCTGCAGCGCGGGCGTGCCGATGCCGCCCAGCGCGAGGCACAGCATGCCGGGAATCAATTGCGCGCCGCTCGACGCGAACGCCACCAGCAGATAGCCGAGCGCATCGACCACGATGCCGAGCGCAAGCGTGCGCCGCTCGCCCCAGCGCGCCGCCAGCGGCCCGGCGACGCATGCCTGGACCAACGCATGCAATGCGCCGAACCCCGCGAGCGACAGCCCGACCATGCCGGGCGACCAGCCGAAGCGCTGCGCGCAAAAGATCGCCCACAGCGTCGTCGGAATCTGCCCGACCCACTGCATCACGACATACACGCCGAGCCAGCGCCCGAGCCCGTTGGCGTGCAACGCGCCCTCGTCCTCCGCCCGTGCGTCCTCCGCCGGCACGCCCTCCGCCGGCGCTGATCGCACGGCGCGTGCGCGCTCGGGCAACCAGCGCCACGCGGCCAGGCACGCGAGGCCGTTCAGCAAGGCGGCCGCCGCGAACGGCGCCCGCAAGCCCTGGCTGCCCAGCAATCCGCCCAGCGCAGGCCCCGCGATCAACCCCGCGCCATAGCACCCGCCCAAGATCCCGAAGTAACGCGCCCGCTCGCCGGGCGGCGCGGCGTCCGCGACGCACGCCCCCGCGACCGCGCCGGTCGCCCCCGTGACGCCCGCCACCGCGCGCGCGGCGTAAACCATCGCGAGTCCGCGCGCGCGCGCCGCGACCGCATAATCGAGCGCGGCGCACGCCAGCGAGGCCAGCAGCACCGGCCGCCGGCCATGACGATCCGCGAGCCGCCCGAGCACGGGGGCGCACACGGTCTGCAACGCCGCGTACAGCGCGATCAGCACGCCGTAGTGCCACGCGAGCGACGCCCCGCCCGCGCCCGCGCAGCAGCCCGGGCAACACCGGCATCACGCAGCCGACCCCGAGCGCATCGAGCCCCACCACCACTCCCGCCACCGTCACCGCGCGCTTCATGCCATGCCCTCTTCGCCGACCATCATTTAATTTATCGGTGATAAATTTTTTGGGCACTATAATTTATCATCGATAAATTCACAACGACGAGGACCCCGACCGTGGCGAAATTGCAGCGGGAACAGGTGATCGACGCCGCGCTGGCGCTGCTGGACGAGGTCGGCATGGACGGCTTGACGACCCGCCTGCTGGCCGAGCGGCTGGGCGTGCAGCAACCGGCGCTCTACTGGCATTTCAACAGCAAGCGCGCGCTGCTCGACGCGCTCGCGGACGCGCTCCTGAGCCGCTATCACACATGCGCGATGCCGCGCGACGGCGACGACTGGCGCAGCTTCGTCGCCGACAACGCGCGCAGCTTCCGCGGCGCGCTGCTCGCCTGCCGCGACGGCGCGAAAATCCACGCGGGCAGCACGCCGGACGCGCCGCACTTCGCGGCGGTGGAGGCGCAATTGCGCCTGCTCGGCGACGCCGGCTTCACGCCGGTCGCGGCCGCGCATGCGCTGTTGATGGTGAGCCAGTACGTGGTCGGGGCGGTGCTGGAACAGCAGAGCGCGGCGCACAGCGAAGCCGAGCGCACGGCGCACCGGGCGGAGCCGTCCGCGTTCCTGCGGCAGGCATTCGAAGCGGTCGTGCAGGCGGGACCGGACGCGCACTTCGAGCAAGGGCTCGCGATCATCCTCGACGGACTCGCGTGCCGGCTCGAACGCGCCTGACGCGCGACGCCGCGCGTCAGTTGCGGATCGTGATGCCCTGGTCGAGGGTGCCGTACATCTCGATGCTGCCGGTACCGGCGGAGCCCGGCATTCCGCCCTGCGCGCAACCTGCGCAGATCGCGGCGGCCAGCACGACGGCAACGGCCCAAAGCGTCTTCATGGCGTGACAAAAGGAAGGAAACCGACGTCATTCTACGCGCCCCGCCTCATCCGAGACATTTCACGCCGGCCTGAAACATTGCCTGCGCGATGCGTCTACACTGCACGCATCCCTTGCCGCGAACACGCCGATGCCGACCGATCCGCACCACCCGTTCCCCGGCCTGAGCCGCCTCGGCGCGCTGCTCGCCGACCCCGGCCGCGCCGCGATGCTGTGGTCGCTGATGGACGGCAGCGCGCGCCCCGCGGGCGAGCTGACGCTGATCGCGGGGCTGTCGCCGTCGGCGGCAAGCGCGCATCTCGCGCGACTCGCCGACGGCGGCCTGCTCGCGCTCGACGTGCGGGGCCGGCACCGTTACTACCGGATCGCCTCGCCCGACATCGCGGCCGCGCTCGAAGCGCTCGCGAACGTCGCGCATGCGGCCGCCATCGCGCCCGCCGCGCCGCGCGCCGCACGCACCGTTCCGCTCGAGATGCGCTATGCGCGCACCTGCTACGACCACATGGCAGGCGAACTCGCGGTCCAGGTGTACGAGCGCATGCTCGCGCGCGGCTGGCTCGCGACCGGCGCCGACGGGCTCGACGCCACCGCCGACGGCATTGCGCAACTGGCGCGCTGGGGCGTCGACGTCGCGGACCAGCGCAAGCGCCGGCGGCGTTTCGCCTGCCAGTGCCTCGACTGGAGCGAGCGACGCCCGCACCTGGGCGGCGCGCTCGGCGCCGCGCTGCTCGACAGCTTCCACGCGCAGGGCTGGATCGAGCCCGCGGGCAAGCCGCGCGTGCTGCGCGTCACGCCCCCGGGACAACGCCATTTCGCGCAGCTGCTTACGGACTTTTGACGATCATTTTTCGGACGGGTGACGAAATCGTCGGACAGACAACTTTTGTTACAGCAGCGACCGATCGCTTAACAAAACAGGGGTCTCGGAAATACTGCCAGCGGATAGAGTGCAGGCATGCGGCGCGCGACCAGCGCCGTTGAACAAGAGACCACAATGAAAACGTCCGCCAACCATCCGCCCGTTCTGCTCAAACGCATTGCCCGCTTCACGCTCGTCGCCGCGGCGCTCGCTGCGCTGCCGCCCGCCTTCGCCCAGACGCCCGACGCCGGCGCGCCGTATCCCGAGGCCCAGCAGCCGGGCGGCGATCCGCCCAGTCGCGTCGCGCGGCTCGACTACCTCACGGGCGCGGTCACGACCGAGCCGGCCGGCGCGACCGACTGGTCGTATGCCGCCGTCAATCGGCCGCTCACGACCGGCGACCAGGTGTGGAACGACGCGGGCGCGCGCTCGGAACTGCATATCGGCTCGACCGCCGTCCGGCTCGGCGATTCGACGAGCCTCGCGATCCTCAATCTCGACGACGCCAACGCCCAGCTGAAGGTCGCGCTCGGCACGCTGTCGACCCACGTGCGCGAACTGCCGCCCGGCACCTCGTACGAAATCGACACGCCGAATCTCGCGCTTGCCGTGGGCGGCCCCGGCGACTACCGGGTCGACGTCGCGCCGAACGGCGCGAGCACGACGGTCACGGTGCGGCGCGGCAGCGCGACCGTGTACGGCGACGGCGGCCAGATGCCGGTGTCGGCGGGCCAGCAGATCGTCTTCAGCGGCACCAACCTGCAGGTCGCGGGCGAATACGCGGTGCCCGCGCCGGATCCGCTCGACCAGTGGGCCGCGAGCCGCGACGCGGCCGAGGACCGCTCGCTGTCCGCGCGCTACGTGTCGCGCGACATCCCCGGCTACCAGGATCTCGCTGCGAACGGGAGCTGGCGCGACGACTCGCAGTACGGCGCGGTCTGGATCCCGAACGCGGTGCCCGTGGGCTGGGCGCCGTACCACACCGGCCACTGGATCTGGCAGGCGCCTTGGGGCTGGACCTGGGTCGACGACCAGCCGTGGGGCTTCGCGCCGTATCACTACGGCCGCTGGGCCTATCTCGGCAATGCCTGGGCGTGGGTGCCCGGCCCGGTCGTCGCGGCCGCGCCGCCCTGCTACGCGCCCGCGCTCGTGGCCTTCGTCGGCGGCGGGGGCGGCGGTTTCAGCTGGAGCGTGGGCCTCGCGCTCGGCGGCGCGGTCGCCGCGGGCGTCGCGTGGTTCCCGCTCGGCCCCCACGAAGCCTGGCACCCGGGCTGGGGCGGCTGGAGCCCGCACTACTACCAGCGCGTGAACCAGACGGTCGTCAACAACATCACGATCAACAAGACCGTGAACGTCACCAACGTGACGAACATCACCAACATCAACAAGACCTTCATCAACTATCGCGCGCCGAACGCGGTGACGGCCGTGCCCGCGACCGCGTTCGTCCACGGGCAGCCGGTCGCGCGCTTCGCGCAGAAGGTCGATCCGCAACAGTGGCGCAACGCGCAGGTGGGCGCCGGCGCGCCCGCGATCGCGCCGGTGCGCCAGAGCTTCAGCGGCAACCTGCGCAACGCCGCGTATCAGCCGCCCGCCGCCGCGCTGCAGCGCTCGATCGTCGCAACCCGCAACCCGGTCGTGCCGGCCGCCTACCATGACCAGCTCGCGCAGCATTTCGCGCAGGGCGGCGGCCAGGTGCCGGGCGCGGGCGCGCCCGTGATCCGCAGCGCAGCGCCGCCGAACTACGCCGCGCGCACCCAGCTCGCGGCCGGCGCGCCCGCGCAGCCGACGCTGCGCAATGTCCAGCTCGTCAATACCCGCACGCCGGTGTTGGAGCCCGGCCGCGGGCCGCAAGCCGCGCACGGCGAATCCGAGCGCATGCCGCCGGCCGAGCCGCGCGCGAACGAAGCGCCGCCGCGCGCTGGCCAGCCCGAAGCCGGCGTGCCGCATCCGCCCGCCGCCGCGAACGAGGCGCGCAACGGCGAGCGCTTCCCCACGCCGCAACCCGCATGGACGCAGGCGCATCCGCCGATCGAGCAGCAGCGCGCGAACGGCGGGCCGAACACGCAGTTGCCGCCGCGCTCGCCCGCGCAGAATGCGCTGCCGCCGATCCGCTCGCCGCGCGAAACCGAGCCGCACGCGCAGCCGGCCGAAGCGCCGCGCAACGACTACCGCCCGCCGGAAGCGCCGCGTGCCGAGCCGCGTCCGGAATTCGCGCCGCCGCGCGAGGATTACCGGCCGCCCGTCAACGAAGCGCGTCCGCCGGCGCCCCGCGCCGAGCCGCGTCCGGCCGCGCCGCCCGCCCAGGCGCCGCACAACCCACCGCCGCACGAAGCGCCGCCGCGCCAGGAACATCCGGAACATCAGGAGCACCCGGAACAGCACGGCAGCACGCATCACGACGAGCAGCGGCACGCGTGATCTGAGCGCGCCGATGCAAAAAAGCCCGCTTCTTGTGAGCGGGCTTTTCGTTTGGGTCGCGCGGCCTCAGACCGCCATCGGCGCGGTCAACGGCTCGTGGTGCCGGTAGTCGACGAGCGAAAAATCGGACGGCTCGATCTTTTCGAGCCATTCGGGCGCGTAGACGCCCGTCTGGGCGTAATCCGGCACGCGCGCGTCGATCGCGAGGCGCGGGCTCGGGAACGGTTCGCGCTGCAACTGCTGTTGCAGCATGTCGAGCTGATTCTCGTAGATGTGCGCGTCGCCGATGAAATACGTGAACCAGCGCGGCGTGTAGCCCGTGAGCCGGCCGACCAGCGACAGCAGCGCGGCGCCCTCGGTCAGGTTGAACGGCGTGCCGAGGCCGACGTCGTTGCTGCGGATGTACAGGCACAGCGAGATTTCGCGCTTCGTGACGTTCGGCAGGAACTGATACAGCAGATGGCAGGCCGGCAGCGCGATCTCGTCGAGCGCGGCGGGGTTCCAGCCATGAAACAGGATGCGCCGGCTCGACGGCTCGCGCATGATCGTATCGAGGCATTCGCGCAGCTGGTCGATCGCCTTGTACAGCAGGACCTTGGGCACGCCCTCGTCGTCGAGGCGGGTGACGATCCGGTAGCCGCGCGCCAGCGCGTCGTCGATCTGCGCGCCGGCGCCCGCCTCCAGTAGCTTGTAGCCGGGCCAGCGCCGCCATTGCACGCCATACACGTCGCCGAGATCGTCGACGCCCGCACGGTACGGATTCGCGAGCCACTGCGCATTCTCGTTCGCGTTCGCATCCCAGACCTTGCAGCCGAGCGCGCGGAACTCGGCCGCGCTGCGCGTCGCGCGCAGGAAGCCGACCAGCTCGCCGATCGCCGACTTGAACGCGAGCTTCTTGGTCGTCACCGCCGGAAAACCTTCCTGCAGATCGAAGCGCAGCCGCGCGCCCGGCAGGCTGATGGTGCGGATGCCGGTGCGGTTGTCCTGCCAGGCGCCGGTATCGAGGATGGTGCGGACGAGGTCGAGATACTGTTTCATGCGGGTTCCTTCGGCCGGGAAAAGGCCGTACCCGCCGATTTTAACAAGCCTGGCGCCCGCTCACCCCGACAGCGACGCCGACAGCCCATCCGGCTCCGCGCGCGCGCGCATGCCGTAGGCGCACAGCAGGCGATACAGCGTCACGCGCGACACGCCCAGCTCGCGCGCCGCATCGGCGAACCGGCCGCGATGCCGCAGCAGCGCCAGTTCGATCGCGCGGCGCTCGGCGGCCTCGCGGGCCTCGACGAGCGACACCGGCGCCAGCGCGACGTGCGCGTCCAGCTCGAGGTCGGCGGCCGTGATCATGCGCCCCTCGGACATCACGATCGCGCGCCGCACCCGGTTGATCAGCTCGCGCACGTTGCCCGGCCAGCCGTAGTTGTGGAGCGCGGCGATCGCGCACGGCGAGAAGCCGCGCAAGCGCCGGTGCGCATCGCCCTTGAAACGTTCGAGCATGTGCCGCGCGAGCACCTCGATGTCCTTGCCGCGCTCGCGCAGCGGCGGCTCGTGGATCTTCAGCACGCACAGCCGGTGGTACAGGTCCTCGCGGAAGCGTCCTTCGCGCAGCGCGGCCTGCATGTCGACGTGGGTCGCGCAGATCACCCGCACGTCGACCGGCAGCGACACGTGCCCGCCGAGGCGTTCGATCTTGCTCTCCTGCAGGAAGCGCAGCAGGCTCGACTGGCTTTCGAGCGGCAGGTCGCCGATCTCGTCGAGAAACAAGGTGCCGCCGTGGGCCGCCTCGACCCGGCCGATCTTGCGCTGGTTCGCGCCGGTAAATGCGCCGCGCTCGTAGCCGAACAATTCGGACTGCAGCAGCGTCGGCGGAATCGCGCCGCAGTTGAGCGCGATGAACGGCGCCTCGGCGCGGGACGAACGTTCGTGAATCGCGACCGCGGTCAGTTCCTTGCCGGTGCCGGATTCGCCGGAGATGAACACCGGCGCGTCGGTCGCGGCCACCTTGCGGATCGTCTTGAACAACGCGAGCATCGCGTCGCAGGTGCCGACCATCTCGCCTTCCCGCTGGCCGCCGGCCGGCTGCGCGAGCCCGTCCGTGAGCGTGACCATCCCGTACGCATGGCCGATCGACTCGACGATCCGCTCGCCTTCGTACGGCACCGTCACGTAGTCGAAGCAATAGTCGCGCACGAGACGCCGCAGCCCGGCGTCCTGCAATTGTCCGCGCTGGGTCGCCGCGATCCAGCCCACGTTGGGCACGGTCAGGCAGGACTCGAGGTCGGCGAGATCGCTCGGCTTCAGGCCCGCGCTCAGATCGAGCAGGCCGCCCGCGGCGCTCGCCTGGGTCGCCGCGCGGCGCATCTCGCGCATCGACCCGACCAATTCGACGCGCCACCCGCGCGCATCGAAGCAATGCCGCAGATCCGCGCTCGGATCCCGCGAAAAATAGATCAGATGTCTGTCCGTCACGCCTATCTCCCACCCGATTCGTCTGGTCACGACGCGCCCCCCGGCATGCACGGGCGCCCGGTCGAATCGGCCTGGTACAGGCTCGATCCGCCATTTCACAGCTCAGGAACGACGTTCCCCGTAAAACGGCGCTTTTTTTATAAGCAAAGGGCCGCTCAAAATCTTGGCCCTTTTCAATCTCGTTGATTTATTCAGCGAAGCTTACTTTTACACGTTGCGCATGGCAAATACATTAAAACCATCATTGCCGATCACCAACGCCGCTCCAGGCCTTCGTCCCAGCCTCATTCATCTGCTGATATTCCGAAAGACTGTCATTTTCAATTCGATTTTCATTCGTCTGGCTTCAGTGTTGTCGGTGGTCGCCCATTTGTGAATCAGCAGTACTCCCAAGCCCCTCGTTTCAACGCTGAAACATTTTTCCTCGATTGCGGCCGCGGCGCCGCACACCCCGTCACACGAAGCACGCTGCGACAACGGATTGCGCGCGATGGCACGCATTTCGCTCAATGATCGGCACACCGGAGACATGCCATGCGACACGCATTCCGTTCCTGCCGACTCCCGCTCATCGCCGCGCTCGCCGCCGCGCTGCTGCCGCTCGCCGCACTGGCGCAGGAGGCGGATGAGGTCGACCCGCCCGACGCCACGTTCCAGACCTTCGTCACCGACGCTGCGTGGATGAAGCATTCCACTCAACTCGACGAGGACACGCTCGACCTGCAACGCGGCCGTGCAACCGGAATGCTGATGGTGGCGGCCGCGCCGCAACTGCTCGTCACGAGCAGCAGCGGCGGCAGCGGCGGCAACGGCGTGACGCTGTGGGACGAGATCGCTCCGCCGACGCCGTTGCCGATCCCGGTCGATGCGCAGCGCGCGATGCAAAGCAACAACGCGAGCTACACCCGCAAGTAAGTGAAGCAAGTCATTGAAATGTGAATGTATGCCGCGCGGCGGCCCCAAGCTCCGCCCCGCACGACGCAACCAAGGAACCGACATGACCGCCCTGCTCCATCTGTTGCCGCTGTCGCTGTCGCGCCGCACGCTGTGCGCCGCGCTCGTCGGCTTCGCGGCGACCGGCGCCCTCGCGCAGCAAGTCGAGAATCCCGGCGACATCATCGTCGAGCGCGACGTCACGCCGCGCATCGCCTACCGGCCCGTGCCGGTCGACCAGGATCCCGTGCTGGTGCGCGCCACGACCTTCCCGGCCAACACCTTCGATCCGATGATGGCGACCCTGGTATCGGACACCGACCTGACCAACGCGCACGGCTCGAGCGGACTCGCGCCCAACGGGCTGATCGGCGGCACGGCCGGCGTCGCGGCCGTCACGCAGATCCTCAACGGCGACCTGGTCGGCACGAGCGTCGCGCGCAGCCCGAACGGCATGACCGTGCCGACGGGCGGCATCGGCGGAATGATCTCGAACTCGGTCACGAGCGCCGTTGCGCCGATCACGAGTGCGCTGGGAGGCATTCGATGAACGCCCGGCCCATCGCCCGCAGCGCGCGCGCGCAAACCGCGCCCTGGCTGTTCCTGAGCAGCGCCGCGCTGGCGCTCGCGCTGAGCGGCTTCGCGCACGCCGTGCACGCGCAGGCCTTGCCCTACGTGACCGGCGCAGCGTCGATCAGCCCAGGTGCCGCGACGAACGTGACCGGCGTACTGACCGTGAATGAAACGGCGGGCCTCGACAACGTCCAGGCCAATCAGTTGGTGATCAGTGGAGCGGGAGGCGCGGCAGGCGCGACTTCCGAACAGCTCGCGTATGCGGCCGCCCATACGGGCGACGCAACGGCCGGCATCGCGGGCAATGCGTTCTCGAATGTGTCTGGCGTGCTGATGGTGAATCAGAGCGCGGGCACAGCCAATCTTCAGCGCAACAGCGCGGCAGTCGGCGTGCTGGGCGCGGGAGTGGAGACCGTGTCGGATACCGAATTATCCGAGGCGGCCCCCAGAAGCGGAAACCTGGGACGACCGACGGGGGGCCAGGACATGCGCGAAGTGTCGATTAGCGGCGACGCTTTCAAGCATATCAGCGGCATCGTACAAGTCAACCAGACGGCCGGAGCCGGTAATGCCACGGCCAACAGTTTTGTGCTCCGTCCCCCGGCGGGCACTCTTTTTTAACTAAGCCACATCCGTATCGGAGCGTATTATGAAGCGCACAGTCATTGCAGCGGCGGTTCTCGCGTCGGCGGCCAGCTCCGCGTTCGCGTTCCCGCCCAATCCCTACCTGTTCAACGTAACGGGGGTAGTGGAAACGGTTGGCATCTTCGGCTGGGTTGAGCTGTTTGGTTGCGTCAGCGTATCCAGTACCGCAGGTGCCGTGATCAACAACACGCAGTCGGTCACGCTGTCGCACGTCTCGCTCGACCCGCTCTATCAGAGCTACACGAAGGGCAAGGTCACGACGTCCGTCAACAACAACTATTCGTCGGTGACGGATACGGGCGGCGCGTTCTTCACGGCCGGTCAGTCGCAATCGCTCAGCGAATCCGAAAGCATGCATGCGCATTCGGCATCGTCGACCAGCTCGAGCGCCTGGATCGCGGGCGGCTCGTACTACAACGCGAACGCGCATCAAAGCTCGTCGCTCAACGCATCGGCGAGCGCGCACCAGTCGGCCAACAGCGGCGGCTCCGCGTTCATCGCGGGCGGCGCCGGCTACGCGGCAGGCACCTACAACGCCGCCAACATCACCGGCTACGCGATCCCGCTGCCCTTCGGCTTTACCGCCGGCGGCAGCACCTCGACCACGTCCGCCGGCTACCTCGTCGGCGCGGCCGGTGCGATCTGGGGCGAAAACACCTATGCGAACCAGTCGGCAAGCCTGCACGAGCACGAGTCGCAAAGTGCGAGCCTGACCGAGTCGCAGTTCGGCGCCGCATGGGAAGCCAGCCACAGCCAGGCCTCGTCGAGCACATCGGCCAGCGAATCGCTTCATGAACACGAAAGCGCGTCGCTCACCGCCTACGCCCTCTGGGCCTTCAGCAACACGCTCAGCTCGATCAACGTATCGACCACGGGCAGCGTGACGCAGTACATCAACACGGAAGTCGCCAGCACGCTGACCGCGACGACCGGCATGGCCGCTGCCACGGGCGTCACCGGCAATCTCGGCGTGAACATCGCCGAAGGCGTCGACAACGCGCAAAGCAACGACGTGGCGCTCGCCTCGGTGGACGTCGGCAACGTGTTCGGCAACGCGCAGATCTTCAGCAGCCAAACGTCGTCGGGTACGGCCCGGATCAACGACTTCCACCTGAACGCCTCGATCGGTGACGGCTCGCTCGCCGCCGTGTCGGGCAACGTCGGAGTGAACGTCGCGTCGGGCGTCGGCAACGTCCAGAACAACAGCCTCGCAGGTTCGGTGACGACAGTCGATCCGACCATGGCGAAGACGGTTGCGATGGTCGCGACGGACGACAACTCGCAAATGGCGTCGGCGCAGGTCAGCGGTCGGTTTGACGGCACCGCCTCACTGGGCGCGAACACGCTCACGGGCGCAACCGGCAACATCGGCGTGAACATCGCCGGCGG
>NZ_JAAGNW010000021.1:50458-50937 GCF_010645215.1 Burkholderia multivorans
CGCTGCGTTGAACAACGGTCATTGACCGAAGCAGGGGAGCGCGGGCCGGGAGGCATCCATCCCGGCCTGCGTGTAGGAGATCAGTATGTCCGGGGAAAACTGGCTGTCGCCTAGGCACCTCGCCGTGGCGTTCGCCGGCTGCGCGCTCTGCGTAGCCGCGTTCGCGCAGGCGAGCATTGATGCGTTTACGCTCACCGGCGTACCGCTCACGAAGACGGTGCGCTCGATGCGCGATCTGCGCTATCGCGACATCGTCAACCAGAAGTTCGATTTCAGCTGCGGCTCCGCCGCGCTCGCGACACTGCTCAAGTACGGCTACGACATCGACATCCCGGAACCGGAGATGATCCGCCGGATGATGGCCTTCTCGACGCCCGACACCGTGGTCAAGCACGGCTTCTCGATGCTCGACATGAAGAAATTCGTCGAGACGCTGGGGCTGCGCGGACGCGGCTTCCGGGTCGGCATCGACGCGCTCT
>NZ_JAAGNW010000021.1:50947-51843 GCF_010645215.1 Burkholderia multivorans
ATCGACGGCTACGAGCATTTCGTGATCGTCAAGCACGCGGAGAACGGCCGGATCTTCCTCGCCGACCCCGCGCTCGGCAATCGCATCGTGCTCGAACAGGACTTCGCAAAAAGCTGGAACGGCCTCGTTTTCGCCGTGCTCGGCAAACCCTTCAAGGAGGACTCTCCGCTCTTGCAGAACAACGAATCGTTGGCGCTCAAGCTACGCGAGCAGGCGCTCAGCACCGGCTCGGCCACGATTCCCTTCGTTGATTTCGGCTTGATCAAGGCAGATCTTTTCTGACCCATCATGAAACGCTACCTCCCGCCGCTTTGCCTCGCGTGGTGCGCGACCGCGTGCGGCTTCGCGAGCAGCGCCGTCGGAGCCGAAAGCGCGCCCGCCGCGCTATCCCTTCCATTCGCCCAGGACGCGGAGCCTGATGCCCTGCCCCTGCAGGACGTCGGCGACGACGTGCTCGCACAACAGACCGGCAAGTATGCCGACTCCTCGATGATTTCCGGGTTCGTTCTGAACCTGCTTTCTCAATGGCAGTTGCCGAACGGCGCGCTGGCCGTCGCGCAAGGCTCGCTGTCGGTCGCGGCCAACGCCGCGAACCAGTTGTCCGCCAAGGTCTCGACGCTCGCCAAGGTATTCAATGGCGCGGGCCCGAGCGGCGCGACGCCGAACGCGGTCGCCGCAGGCGGCCAGTCGATCTCGGTCAACGGCATCTCGCAGGTCACGCAAGTGGCCGGCAGCTACAACGGCGGCACCAACACCGCGCTGATCGACTTCAATTCGGGCGATCCGCAGGCGCCGATGCTGCCCGGCGCGAGCGCGTCGCCCAGCGCCTTCGCCAGCAACACGACCGGCACGATCAAGGCCGGCATCACCTTCGGCAACGGTGGCATCGCACTCGC
>NZ_JAAGNW010000210.1:0-6676 GCF_010645215.1 Burkholderia multivorans
GGCGCCTCGATGCACACCGCGTCGCCGCCCGCGACGCGCTGCGTCAGATGCGCGATCGCCTCGCCGGCCGGGCCGTAGACGGCCAGCGGCAGGTCGTCCGGCTGGCTCGCGAGCAGGTCGGCGACGCCGCCGACATGGTCGGCATGGTGGTGCGTGAGTAAAATAGCGGTCAGCCGCCAGCCCCGCTCGCCGAGATAGCGGCGAACCGGGTCGGCTTCGCCCGGATCGACGGCGACCGCATAGCGGCCGTCCGACACGAGCCAGATGTAGTTGTCTTCGAATGCCGGCACCGGCACGTATTCCAGCTCGTTCATGGGGCGCGCAACCATTGATATGTCTGACCGTCCAATTATAGACTGGCCCGCCTGGACCGCATCCCCGCCGGGCCGCTACGTGCTCGACTGGGAACAGGCGCAGCTCGACCGCATCGTCTCCGACGTGTTCGGCTTCCACGCGCTGCAGCTCGGCCTGCCGCAGCTCGACGCGCTGCGCGAGAACCGCATGCCGGGGCGCGCGCTCGTGCTCGACCCGGCGAGCGGCGCGAGCGCACCGTTCCACCCGCCGTGGGCGCGCGAGGCACACGGCGCCACGCACGCGCCGGCGGGACGCAGCACGGTGTGGAGCGACCTGCTCGACCTGCCGTTCGAATCGCAGAGCATCGACCTGATCGTGATGCCGCACACGCTCGAATTCACCGCGGATCCGCACCGCCTGCTGCGCGAGGCGGAGCGCGTGCTGATGCCGGAAGGCCAGCTCGTGATCACCGGCTTCAATTCGCTGAGCCTGTGGGGCGCGCGCCAGTCGTTCGGCCGCATGGCGAACCGGCCGTTCGTGCCGGCCACCTGCGACCAGATCGCGTTCATCCGGCTCAAGGACTGGATCAAGCTGCTCGGCTTCGACCTCGAACGCGGCCGCTTCGGCTGCTACCGGCCGCCCCTCGCCACCGACCAGTGGCTCACCCGCTACGCCTTCATGGAAGCCGCGGGCGACCGCTGGTGGCCGATCTTCGGCGCGGTCTACATGGTGACCGCGATCAAGCGCGTGCGCGGCATGCACCTCGTCGGCCCGCTCAAGGTCAAGAAGCCCGTGCTGGCCGCCGGCCTGTCGCCCGCGGCCAGCCCCACCACTCATCAAGAACATTCATGACCCAGCAAATCATCGACATCTATACCGACGGCGCCTGCAAGGGCAATCCCGGCCCTGGCGGCTGGGGCGCGCTGCTGCGCTACGGCGACCAGGAAAAGGAAATGTTCGGCGGCGAACCCAACACCACCAACAACCGAATGGAGCTGATGGGCGTGATCGCCGCGCTCGAGGCGCTCAAGCGCCCGTGCAAGCTGGTCGTCCACACCGATTCGCAGTATGTGCAGAAAGGCATCAGCGAATGGATCCACGGCTGGAAGAAGAAAGGCTGGGTGACGGCCGCGAAGGCGCCCGTGAAGAACGCCGACCTGTGGAAGCGCCTCGACGCGCTCGTCGCGCAGCACGAGATCGAATGGCGCTGGGTCAAGGGCCACGCCGGCCACCCGGAGAACGAGCGCGCCGACGCGCTCGCGAACCAGGGCGTCGCGTCGCTCGCCCAGGCCTGACCCGCCGCCCCGCCCGTTTCGTCTTTCCGCCCCACCCGACTTACGTTTCACCGACATGCGCCAGATTATTCTCGACACCGAAACCACCGGCCTCAACGCCCGCACCGGCGACCGCATCATCGAAATCGGCTGCGTCGAACTGCTGAACCGGCGCCTCACCGGCAACAACCTGCACTTCTACGTGAACCCGGAGCGCGACAGCGATCCCGGCGCGCTCGCGGTGCACGGGCTCACGACCGAATTCCTGCGCGACAAGCCGAAGTTCGCCGAGATCGCGAACGCGCTGCGCGACTTCGTGCAAGGCGCCGAGCTGATCATCCACAACGCCCCCTTCGATCTGGGCTTCCTCGACGCCGAATTCTCGCTGCTCGGCCTGCCCGCGTTCACCGAGCAGTGCGGCGGCGTGATCGACACGCTCGTGCAGGCCAAGTCGATGTTCCCCGGCAAGCGCAACTCGCTCGACGCGCTGTGCGACCGCTTCGGCATCAGCAACGCGCACCGCACGCTGCACGGCGCGCTGCTCGACTCGGAGCTGCTCGCCGAGGTGTATCTGGCGATGACGCGCGGCCAGGAAAGCCTCGTGATCGACATGCTCGGCGACGGCGGCCCGGGCGACGCCGCGGGCGACACGCCGCGCGTCACGTTCAGCGCCCTCGACCTGCCGGTGCTCGCCGCGAGCGAGGACGAGCAGGCCGCGCATCAGGCCCAGCTCGACGATCTCGACAAATCGGTCAAGGGCAGCTGCGTCTGGCGGCAATGAGGCCGCCGCGGCCGCGCTAGACGCGCGGCTGCAGCGCGATCACCGCCATCCCGGCGAGCGCGAGCACCGCGCCCGCCGCGTCCCAGCGCGACAGCGGCACGCCGTCCACCACCCGCAGCCACAGCAGCGCGACCGCGATATAGACCCCGCCGTACGCGGCGTAGGTGCGGCCGGCCGCCGCCGGATGCAGCGTCAGCAGCCACGCGAACAGCGCGAGCGACAGCGCGGCCGGCACCAGCAGCCACGCCGGCCGCCCCGACTTGAGCACGAGCCACGGCAGGTAGCAGCCGACGATCTCGGCAAGCGCGGTGACGGCGAACAGGGCAGCGATCTTGAGCAGGGCAATCATGGGCGGGCAGCAGAAAAACCAGCAGTAAAAAAGGCCGCGCACAGGCGGCGAATCCAGCCCGGGATTATGCCGCCGGATCCCCGCCGGATCGGGGTTTCCCGCCCAATTTGCACGATCATCCGTCATCGTGCTATCATGTCGCCTGTTTCAACATTCAATTTCCGTCACTTATTTCGGTCGCCGCACCGCCCGGGCTATCCCGCTCCGGTCGCCCCGTCCGACATATCGAGCACAAGCGCGTCCCTCGGGTCGCCCGCTTCGTTTCAACGCCCTTCGTGGGCGTCGCCGGTCGCGCCCCGCGCCACACCGGCTTGCCGCCCGTCCCAGTACGGCGGCCGCATCATTCTCGAGTGCTTTTTCGCGACGGCCCGGCGCCTGCGAGGTTTCGACCTTTTTCTGGATTAAACGCTTAACGGCGTGATCCGCGCACCCCCGGCCCCCGCTCGCGAAACCGCACTTTCGGCAAACCGTGGCGAACCGCGTCCGCCTCATCGCGCGCTTCGACCGCAGTCACAGGAGCTTTCAACCTTGACCGCTACACACGCCAGCCCGTCAGCTGCCTCTTCCTCCTCCGCGAACGGCGACGCGCCGCTCGCCGTCGACGACATCACCGTCGTCGACCAAAGCCTCCTCAAGCGCTCCGTCAGCGCCATGGCCATCGGCAACGCGATGGAATGGTTCGACTTCGGCGTCTACAGCTATATCGCCGTGACGCTCGGCCAGGTGTTCTTCCCGTCCAGCAGCCCGTCCGCGCAGCTGCTCGCGACCTTCGGCACGTTCGCCGCCGCCTTCCTCGTGCGCCCGCTCGGCGGCATGGTGTTCGGCCCGCTCGGCGACCGCATCGGCCGCCAGCGCGTGCTCGCGATGACGATGATCATGATGGCGCTGGGCACCTTCGCGATCGGCCTGATCCCGAGCTACGCCTCGATCGGCATCATGGCGCCCGTGCTGCTGCTCGTCGCCCGCCTCGTGCAGGGCTTCTCGACGGGCGGCGAGTATGGCGGCGCCGCGACCTTCATCGCCGAATTCTCGACCGACAAGCGCCGCGGCTTCATGGGCAGCTTCCTCGAGTTCGGCACGCTGATCGGCTACGTGATGGGCGCGGGCGTGGTGGCGCTGCTGACCGCCGCGCTGTCGCACGAAGCCCTGCTGTCGTGGGGCTGGCGCGTACCGTTCCTGATCGCCGGCCCGCTCGGCCTGATCGGGCTCTACATCCGCATGAGGCTCGAGGAGACGCCCGCGTTCAAACGCCAGGCCGAAGCCCGCGAGGCCCAGGACAAGGCGCTGCCGAAGACCCGCTTCCGCGAGACGCTGCTGCGCAACTGGCGCGCGCTGCTGCTGTGCGTCGGCCTCGTGCTGATCTTCAACGTGACCGACTACATGGCGCTGTCGTACCTGCCGAGCTATCTGTCGTCGACGCTGCATTTCAACGAAACGCACGGCCTCGTGCTGGTGCTGATCGTGATGGTGCTGATGATGCCGATGACGCTCGCCGCGGGCCGCCTGTCCGACCGCGTCGGCCGCAAGCCCGTCATGCTGGCCGGCTGCCTCGGCCTCTTCGCGCTGTCGATCCCCGCGCTCATGCTGATCCTCACGGGCGACATGCTGTCGGTGTTCGGCGGCCTCCTGATCATCGGCGCGCTGCTGTCGTGCTTCACGGGCGTGATGCCGTCCGCGCTGCCCGCGCTGTTCCCGACCGAAATTCGCTACGGCGCGCTCGCGATCGGCTTCAACCTGTCGGTGTCGCTGTTCGGCGGCACCACGCCGCTCGTCACCGCGTGGCTCGTGGACAGCACCGGCAACCTGATGATGCCCGCCTACTACCTGATGGGCGCGGCCGTGATCGGCGTGATCTCGGTGCTGGCGCTGCCCGAGACCGCCCGCCAGCCGCTCATGGGCTCGCCGCCCGCCGTGGCGTCGCGTCGCGAGGCGCACGCGCTCGTGCGCGCCCTCAACGACGACACGGCCGACGACCGCGCGTACGCGCACGTGTCCACCGCGCGCGCCTGACGCCGGCCTGCCGGTCCGCGCATGAAAAAACCCCACGCCGTGAACGGCGTGGGGTTTTTGTTTGCGTGGGCGGCCTATAGGCCGCCGGGCGTCCGTTCAATGCGCCGCGTGCGGGCAATGCAGCCCCGAGACCAGCGAACGCGAACGCTCGACCGCGGCCCGCGCGCCCTTGGCCGCGACCACGAACCCCACCTGGCCCAGATTGAAATCGTGCGTGACCATCAGCTGCATCAGGGACACCATGGGCAACACCACGGACGGGTGGTACAGGCGGGCTTCGATCAAGGTCTTCATGGTGGGCTCCAGCGGACGGCGGCGTGACGATGGAGTGAATTCTAAGAACTCGCGCGCATGGGATAAACCGCATGCGCGTGAAGTCACTTGTCGGGGCAGCCGAACAATCCGCGCCCGCCGTGCGGATGCCCGCCGCGCGGATGCCCGCCGCACGGATGCCCGCCGCACGGAGACTCAGTCGAGCGGGCTCTCCGCGAACGCCGGCAGGGCTTCCGCGCGCGCCGAAAACGCAGCCAGCGCCGGATATCGGGCCGGATCGAAGCGCGCGAGATCCGGGAAATGCGCCGCGACGTACTGCGTGAAGCGCCACGCCACCGCCACCGTCACGTCCGCCTGCAGGATGCGCTCGCCGACCAGCCAGCCCGGGCGGCCCGAAACGCGCGTCTCGAGTTCGCCGTAAGCCGCCTCGACCTGGCCCAGCACCCGATCGAGCCAAGGTTGATGCTGTTTCTCGCCCGGCCGCTGGCTGTGCTCATAGACCACCTGGACCGTCTTCTCCGCGGCGGCGAGCGCCAGGCCCGTCAGTTCGAGCGCGCGCACCCGCAACGGCAGTTCCTCCGGCATCAGGCGCCGCTCCGGCGCGACCAGCCGATCGAAATAGTCGACGATCAGCGACGAGTCCAGCAGCATCGCGCCGTCGTCGAGCAGCAAGGTCGGCGCCTTCACCACCGGACTCAGCGCCTTGTACTCATCAATCTGACGGAACACCGACACCGACCGGTGCTCGAACGGCAGGCCCAGCAATTTCGCCGAGATCGCGGCGCGGCGCACGTAGGGGGAATCCAGCATGCCAATCAGCTTCATCGCTCAAGTCTCCGTCTGTCAGGAATGCGGCCACTGTAGCAGCCTCCTTCCTTACAGCGAAGCGTAACAATCACCACGTTCATGTCGGTCACCCCCGCTGTCACGCGTTCGTTATTGTTTCCGCCCGGGCAACGCAATGTCGGCGTATTTTTTCCCGTGAAATGATTTTCGAATCAAATTAAACGCCGTGCGAATTTCTATCGATTTCATACTAGACACCCGGGTATCTTGAAATTAACATGGGTTCGCCTGTCGCAGAGAAGTCCGCAGTAAGCATTTCAACTACACGCCGCGCTCATCCGATAAGGAATCCACATCATGTCCAATCCATTTGATGACAAGGATGGTACGTTTATCGTGATCGTCAATAAGGAGGGCCAACATTCGCTATGGCCTGAATTCATTGAGACTCCCGCAGGCTGGGATCACGCTTTCGGACCGCAGGCGCGCCACGCGTGCCTCGAATTTGTCGATCAAAACTGGACCGATATGCGGCCGCGTTCGCTCAGCGAAGCCGAGACGGCATCCGCGCTCTGAGCCCCGTCGCCCGCCTCGGGATGCATGAATCCGCTGTCATGCATTTCTCACCGGAGCGACATATCGCTTAAATATATCGCTTCGATATAAGCATTTACTTTTAATTGCGATCCCGCAAAACGGGATCAGGTCTGGCCGGTAAAACCCTGCCGGCTGGTCAGTGCGCGCGTTCAATTCAATGACATCCATTGCCTTGAGCGCGCGCACCCTTTCGACGCGCCCGCCGCGCTGCGCCGCCTCATGGCCGGCTGCACCCGGCCACGCGCGCCGGATCAGGCACGAACACTGGTATTGGCAGCACTCGGAGAATCTATGACGCACCTGCATTGCGAT
>NZ_JAAGNW010000210.1:6686-10480 GCF_010645215.1 Burkholderia multivorans
GACACCGCAACAGGCTGTCGCGCCTGACACATTCCCGGGATAAGGCGCCCGCACGACGCCGTGCCAGCCGCCCTACCCCACCCCCATCCGTTCCAGTCAACCAGATTGCCGTGTCGCACAGCAGCGCCTCATCCGGCGCGGCGCGCACGCGCCACCACCGTATTCAATTTCCGGGAGCAGTTTCATGAGCAACGAGAGATTCCTGCCGCTGTCGGCCCCGCAACTCGAAATGTGGTTCGCCCAGGAGGTCGAACCGGACAATCCGCATTACGATTGCCCGTGCTATATCGAGATCCGCGGCCCCATCGATGCTCTCCGCTTCGAAGCTGCGTTGCGACACTGCGTCGACCGGATCGAGGCGCTGCACCTGCGCTTCGTGCGCGACGCGGACGGCCCGCGCCAGTATCTCGAGCGCCCGGAACTGCCCTACGCGTTCGTCGACGTGTCCGGCGCGCCGGATCCGTTCGCGGCGGCTCATGAACGCATGGCGGCCGCCTGCGCGCGCCCGTTCGACCTGCTCGCAGGCCCCGCCTTCGAGCACGTGCTGTTCCGGCTCGCCGCGGACCATTACCTGTGGTTCCACCACTATCACCACGTACTGGTGGACGGCCTGAGTCTCGCGTTGCTGAACGAACAGGTCGCGGCGCAATACAACGCGCCCGACGGGCAGGCCCCCGACGCGCCAGCCCCGCTCGCGCTGCTGCTCGACGAGGATCGCGCTTACCGCGAATCGCCGCGGCTCGAGCGGGACGCGGCCTATTGGCGCGACTACCTCGCGCAGGCCGGGGACGCGCTCAGCCCAAGCGGGCCGCCCGCCGAATCCAGCGCGTTCCACCTCCGTCAGGTCGTCGTGCCCCCCGAACTCGCCGAGCGAATCCTGGCCGCGGAACGTTCAACCGGCGTGAACTGGACCCGGCTCGTCACCGCCGCCATCGTCGGCTACTTCCACAAAGCCACGAACCTCGCCGACATGATGTTCGATTTCCCGCTCTTCGGGCGGGACCGGGCGACATCGGCCGTGGTCGGCATGTCCTCGAACATCCTGCCGCTGCACAGCGCGCTGGGCCGCGGCACGACGCTGCACGATCTCGCCCGTACGCTCGGCGGCCATATCTCCCGGCATCTGGCGCACCAGCACTTTCGCGGCAAGGATCTGCATCTCGCAAACAGGCTCACCAGGACGTTCGGCCCGCGCGTCAACATCATCCCGTTTTACGACACGGTCCGGTTCGACGGCGCGCCCGGCCATATGAATCTGCTGTCGACGGGGCCGATACCCGATCGCGCCGTCACGTTCTATGGCCGTCTTGGTCACGCGCCGTGCATGATCAGCTTCGAGGGGAATGTCGAGTATTTCAGCAAGGAGGCCATCGACGCGCAACATGCGCGGCTGATGCGCTTCATCGACGCCGCGAGGGCCGCGCCGAACACGCCGCTCATGCAGCTCGACATGCTGTCCGACGACGAGCGGAACCTCGTCGTGCGGAACTGGAATGACACGGCGCATGATCTGCCGGGCGCGACGCTCGGCGAACTGGTCGAACAACAGGTTCAGCGGTCGGCCGAGGCGATTGCCGCCGTGTTCGAGAATCAGGCACTGACGTACCGGCAGCTCAATGCGCGCGCCAATCAGCTGGCACGCGTGCTCGTTGCATCGGGGATCGGACCGGAAGCCGTCGTCGCAGTCGCCATTCCGCGTTCGCTCGATCTCATCGTTTCCCTGCTCGCCGTCGTCAAGGCCGGTGCCGCCTATCTCCCGCTCGACACCGACTATCCGGCCGATCGCCTCGCGTTCATGCTGCGCGACGCCAAGCCCGCAGCACTCATCTCGCGCGGCGACGTGCTCTCCCTCCTGCCCGAAACCGGTTCGAGTCCTGTCCTGCAGATCGACGGGGATGCGCTTCTCGCACAGCTGGACACGCAGCCCGACCATAACCTCGACAACCGCGCTCGCGTCTCGCCGCTTTCGGTGCTGCATCCGGCTTATGTGATCTATACGTCGGGGTCGACGGGTACGCCTAAAGGGGCGGCCAATACCCATGCGGGGATCGTCAATCGTCTGCTCTGGATGCAGCACGCCTATCAGTTGCAACACGACGATGCCGTGCTCCAGAAAACCCCTTCCAGCTTCGACGTCTCCGTCTGGGAATTCTTCTGGCCGCTCATCGCCGGTGCGCGCATCGTCTTTGCCCGTCCCGATGGCCCTCGCGATCCGGCCTACCTCGCCTCACTCATTCAGTATCAACGCATCACCACCGCCCATTTCGTGCCTTCCATGCTCGAAGCGTTCCTGCTTGAGCCTGAGGCCGCTCAGTGCGGGCAATCCTTGCGTCGCATCGTCTGCAGCGGCGAAGCGCTCTCCGCTGATCTCGCTCGCCGCGCTCACGCTACGCTCGGCACCCCGCTGCATAACCTCTACGGTCCGACCGAGGCCGCCGTCGACGTCTCCTACTGGGCCTACCGTCCCGAGGAAACCGGCAACGCCGCGCCGATCGGCGCGCCGATCTGGAATCTCCAGCTCTACATCCTCGATGAAGCGCTGCGCCCCGTTCCTCCCGGCGTGCCCGGCGAGCTTTACCTTGCCGGCGCAGGTCTCGCCCGCGGCTATCTGAACCGCTTCTCGCTCACCTCCGAACGATTCATCGCCAACCCGTTCTCGCACGGCGAACGCATGTATCGCTCCGGCGATCTCGCACGCTGGCGTCAGGACGGGCAGATCGACTATCTCGGCCGGACCGACCATCAGGTCAAGATTCGCGGCTTCCGTATCGAACTCGGCGAAATCGAAGCGCGGATCGTCGAACATGAAGCCGTACGGGAGGCCGTGGTCGTCGCAGCCGGTTCGGATGCGGGCAAACGTCTGGTTGCCTATGTCGTTGCCCCTGCGCACGCGTTCACTGATGAGCGCGCTTCGGATCAGGAAGCCGCACAGGCGATGATGAGCGCGCTGCGCGCGCACCTCGCCGAACGTCTGCCCGAACACATGGTGCCCGCCGCGTTCATTCGCCTCGATGCATTCCCGCTGACGCCCAACGGCAAGCTCGATCGCAAGGCGCTCCCGCCTCCCGATCAGGATGCCTTCGTCCGCCAAGACTACGAAGCGCCGCAAGGCGAAGTCGAAACCACCCTCGCCGCCATCTGGAGCGAACTCCTCGGCATCGACAAGGTCAGCCGTCACGACAGCTTCTTCGCCCTCGGCGGACACTCGCTTCTCGCCGTCAAGCTGATCGAGCGCATGCGTCAGCGTGGGCTCAGCCTGTCGATCCGCGATCTGTTCCGCACGCCGACCCTCGTCGCGCTCGCCCAGACGCTCGGCCAGCATCGCGAAATCGACGTCCCGGCCAACCGCATCACCACTGAAACCACCGCAATCACGCCGGATCTGCTGCCTCTCATCGACCTCACCCAGGCCGACATCGACCGCATCGTCGCACAAGTCCCCGGCGGCATCGCCAACATCCAGGACATCTACGCGCTATCCCCGCTCCAGGACGGCATCCTGTTCCACCACCTGCTCGCCACCGAAGGCGACCCGTATCTGCTGACCGAACAGATCGCCTTCGCGAGCCGCGCATTGCTCGACCGCTACCTCGACGCGGTTCAGCGGGTCGTGGACCGACACGACATCCTGCGCACCGCGCTGGCCTGGGAAGGTCTCTCCACGCCTGCCCAGGTCGTCTGGCGTCACGCGAAACTCGTCATCGACGCGTGCCGCTTCGATCCGACCCAAGGCCCGATCACGGAACAACTGGCTGCGCGCTTCGATCCGCGCCACTACCGCATCGACCTCACCC
>NZ_JAAGNW010000211.1:0-516 GCF_010645215.1 Burkholderia multivorans
AGCAGTGCAGCGTGCGGGCATAGTCGGGGCCGAAGCTGAGCGTCGAGACGGCGTGCAGGCCCGCATCGGCGGCCGCGCGGATGAAACGCGCGGGGCTGGGCAGCATGCCGCCCGGAAAGATGGTTTCGCGGATGAAGTCGCTGGAGGCGCGGTACGCGGCGAAACGCGCGTCGGCGATCGTGATCGACTGCACCAGCGCACGCGCGCCCGGCGCGAGCCGCTGCTTCAGTACCTCGAAATAAGTGGGCCAGTAAGCCTCGCCGACCGCCTCGAACATCTCGATCGATACGATGGCATCGTAGTGGCCGTCGAGGTCGCGGTAGTCGCGCAGCTCGACGCTCGCGGGCGTTGCGACGTCCGCTGCACGCAGCCGCGCGGCGGCGATCTCATGCTGGCGCGGCGAGATCGTCACGCCGCGCACCTCGATGCCGAGACGCGCCGCATGGAGCACGAAGCCGCCCCAGCCGCAGCCGATTTCGAGCACGCGCATGCCGGCGCGCAGGCCGAGCGTATCGA
>NZ_JAAGNW010000211.1:526-10402 GCF_010645215.1 Burkholderia multivorans
GCGGTCGGCTCGTCGAACAGCGCGCTCGAATAGGTCCAGCCCGGATCGAGCCAGAGCGCGTAGAACTCGTTGCCGAGGTCGTAGTGCGCGTGGATGTTGCGCCGGCTGCCCGCGTGCGTGTTGAGGCGCAGCCGATGACGCAGCGCATACCACAGGCGCGCCACGGGCCCGCCCCACACCGTGCGCGACAGCGCCGCCTCGTTGCGGATCGCGAGCCGCAGCAGCGCGACGGGGTCGGGCGTGTCGAGCCATGCGTCGCGATAGGCCTGCGCGAAGCCGATGTCGCCCGCGCGCAGGATCGCGCGGCAGGCGCGCCAGTCGTTCAGGCGCAGCGTCGCGGACGGCGGCGCATGAGGATCGCCGTAGATGCGCTGCGCGCCGTCTGGCGTGACGAGCACCAGATGACCCCAGCGGATGCGGCGCAGCAGCGCGAGGAACAGCCGCGCCGACGGCGGCGGGGTGGTGGGCAGCGAGGACAGCCGGAGCAGCGTCATGAGCGCATCTCCTGATCGGGAAGCGAGGTCGCCGAGGGCGGCGTGCGCCCGTGGAACGGCACGCGTTTCATCGCGAGACGCAACGCTTGCCAGTGGATGCGCGCGAGGACGCCGACGATCGAGAGCGGTTGCGCGAGCAGCGCGCGCGCCGCGCGCCGGCCGGTCAGCGGCCCGGCGCGCATCACGAGCGCAGTGCGCAGCAGCACGCCGTCCTGGTCGCGGTAGTCGATCGCGACGCGGATCCGCGCGGCCTGTTCGCAGACCCGGAACAGGTATTCCCCGGCGACGTCGCAGAACGGCGAGACGTGGAAGCGCTTGCGGCAGACGAGCACGGTGTCCGGGCCGATCGGCGCATGGTCCGCGGCGCTCAACAGGTAGCCGTGATGGCCGCCGAACGTGTTGCGCACGTCCGCATACAGCGCGCGCAGGCGTCCGTCGCGATCGTGGCAGAACCAGAAGCTCACCGGGTTGAACGCATGGCCGAACAGGCGCGGGATCGTTTGCAGCCAGATCGCGCCGTCTGCCGGGAGCGCGGCGGCGGCCAGCTGGTCGCGCATCCATGCGTCGAGCGGGCGGCCGTCGCGCGGCCCATGGTCGAAGCGCGAGATGCCGAGCGGCGCCCAGCGATCGATGCCGAACCACCAGCGGTCCAGTTCCGCGAGTCGCGCCACGTCGCAGCGCACGCACAGCAACGGATACGCGAAGCGATGCCGCGCCGGCCGTTCCCGGACATGCAGCACCCGCCCGAGCAGCAACAGGCCGGCGGCGGGGGAGGCGGGCCGGTTCATGGGCGCGTCCAGGCCGGCCGCACGCCGAAATCGACGGACACGGCGAGCGCCGACTTGAGTCCGTCCTCGTGGAAGCCGTAGCCGGTCCAGGCGCCGGCGAACCAGGTGCGGCGGCGTCCCTGCAGGGCCGGCAGATGCCGCTGCGCGTCGATCGCGGCGAGATCGAGGAGCGGATGCTCGTACTGGTAACGTCCCAGCGTGCGTTCGGGGGCGGGCTCGCCGACCGGATTCAGCGTGACGATCACCGGGGTGTCGAACGGCAGCGGCTGAAGCTGGTTGATCAGATAGCTGACGCACACCGGCCGGGTCGTGTCGCGCGCGCCGAGGTAATTCCAGGCGGACCACACGCGACGACGCCTCGGCAGCAGCGCGGTATCGGTATGCAGCAGCGCGACGTTGCGCTGGTAGCGGATCGCGCCCAGTACGCGGATTTCATCCGGCTCCGCGTCGGCGAGCAGTGCGAGGCTCGTCGGTGCGTGACTCGCGAGCACCACCGCATCGAAGCGGGCCGGACCGGCATCGGTGAACACCGTTGCGCCGTGCGCATCGCGTCGCACGACATGCACGGGCGTGCCGGTGCGCACGTCGTCGAGCGTGGCCGCGATCCGCTCGACGTAGGCGCGGCCGCCGCCGGCGACGGTCTGCCAGCTGGGGCGGCGCGCCACCTGAAGCAGCGCGTGATTCAGGCAGAAGCGCAGGAAGGTCGCAGCCGGAAAGCGCAGGATCTCGTGTGCCGTGCTCGACCAGATCGCGGCCGCCATCGGCAGCAGATAGTGATGCTGGAACGGCGCGCCATAGCCGCCGTCCGTCAGCAGGTCGCCGACCGAGCAGCGGGTCCGGCTGGCCGCCTCCAGATGTCGCTCGGCGCTCGCGTTGAAGCGCAGGATGTCGCGCAGCATGCCGATGAAGCTCGGCGAGAACAGGTTCGCGCGTTGTGCGAACACCGTGTTGAGGCTGGTGCCTGCCCATTCGAAGCGGCCGTCGTCGAGCGATACCGAGAACGACATCTCGCTGCGGTGGGCTGTGACGCCCAGTTCGGCGAACAACGCGACGAGGTTCGGGTAAGTCCTGTCGTTGAAAACCAGGAAGCCGGTGTCGACCGGATGACGCCGGCCGTCCAGTTCGACGTCGACGGTATGCGTATGGCCGCCCAGCGTGGGCGCCGCCTCGAACAGCGTGACGCGATGGCGGCGCGCCAGCAGGTACGCGCAGGCGAGCCCGGCGATGCCCGCGCCGATCACGGCGACGCTGCGGCCCGGTTGCAGGAACGCGTAGTGATGATCCATCGGGTAGGTCTCCCTGGTGGCGCGGCAACGCGCGGAACGGCCGCTTGCCCTGAATACGGACGGCGCGCGCGTGCGGATGCACGGCGTCGCGTCGCGACGGGTCAGCGGCGACGTTTCTCGAGCAGATAGTGCGCAACGCCCCATTCGCTGCCGTGCGCATAGCCGAACAGCTCGGCCACGGCCATGTAGAACATGCGCCAGCGCTGGTACGCGCGCGCGGCCTGCCGGCCATGACCGTCGACCAGGATCGGCATCACCTGGTCGCGCGCGGCATCGAGCGACGCGAGCCACTGGTTCGCGGTGCGCGCGTAGTGGGTGCCGTTCAGCCACCATTGGTGGCGCACCCGCAGGTCGTCCTGGAAGCGCAGCAGCAGCGCGGCGGACGGCATCGTGCCGCCCGTGAAGAAGTGGCGCGACATCCAGTCGTTGCCGTCACGCGCCGCGAAGTGATAGGCGAGCGTGCGATGCGCGAACAGGTGCACGAACAGCAGGCCGTCGTCGCGCAGCCAGCGCGCGATCTTGCGCAGCAGCAGCCCGTAGTTCTTCATGTGCTCGAACATCTCGATCGACAGCACGCGATCGAAGCCCGCCTGGTCCGGGTCGAAGTCGAAATCGACGATGTCGCCGGTGATCACGCGCAGGTTCGTGAGACCGCGCGTGTGCGCGGCTGTCTCGATGAAGGCGCGTTGGCCATGCGAATTCGACAGCGCGACGATCTGCGCATGGGGATAACGTTGCGCGAGCCACAGCGACAGCGCGCCCCAGCCGCATCCGAGGTCGAGGATGCGCTGCCCGTCCTTCAGGCCGGCACGCTCCGCGTACAGCGCGAGCATCGCGTCCTCGGCTTCGGCGAGCGTTTCGCGGCCGCGTGGGTAGTAGCCGCACGAGTATTTGAGCCGCGGGCCGAGATGCGCGGCGAAGAACGCATGCGGCAATTCGTAATGTTGTGAATTCGCGGCCGGGGTGTCGATGGCGATCGGGCTTGCGCGCAGTTCGCGCAGCAACTGCTCGAAGGCGCGGGCGCATGCGTCGCCGTCGTCCGCATGTTCGTCGCGCAGGCGCGTGCGCAACAGTGCGCGCATGCCGGCCCGCACCAGCGCGTCGGGCAGCCAGCCTTGTTCGCAGGCGGGGATGGGCCAGCTGTCGCGGGCGGCGGGCGTCGTGCGGCTGGCGTGTGGGGTCGTGGTGTCGCTCATCGTGGCTCCTGTCGGGATCGGATCAGTCGGGACCTGGGGCGGCCCGTCGCGGCGGCCATGGGATCAGCGCGCTCGTCGTGCGCATGTAATCGCGGTAAGCGGGGCGGGTCGCGGCGAGATGCGCCTCCAGCACGGGAATGCCGGAAACCTTCAGCAGCAGCCAGACCATCAGCAGCGGCGGCGCGAGCGTCAGCGCGCCCCAGTGCAGGTCCAGCGCGAGCACGGGATACGCGGCCCAGTGCAGGCATTCGAAGAAGTAGTTCGGGTGCCGCGAGTAGCGCCACAGCCCTGCCCTGCACACGGCGCGCGAGCCGCCCGACGCGGCGGCGAAACGATGCAGCTGGCGGTCGGCCGCGCGCTCGCCGGCCAGCGCGACGAGCCATACGGCGGCCGCGCACGCGAGGCGTATGCCGCCGGCGGGCGCGGGCTGGTAGGCCGGGACCAGGAACGCGACCGACAACAGGGCGCAGACCGCGGCCTGCAGCAGGAAGAAACCGAGCATGCGGCGCGAGGCGTTCGCGCCCCACGCGATGCGCAACTGTCGGTAGCGGGCGTCTTCGGGCTTGCCGTGCTGGCGTTGCCACAGGTGAATGGCAAGGCGCGCGCCCCAGAGCCCGCCGGCGATGCCGACGAACACGCGGTTGACGGGCGCGCCCGTGCCGAGCGCAGCGGCGAGCACGGCCGTGGCGCCGAGCGAGGCGGCCCAGACCGGATCGATCACGCCGGCGTTCAGGGTTTTCATCTGGCGCAGCCAGACGGCGATGAAGGCGGCGAGGGTCCCGGCGCTGGCGAGCGCGGCGGTCGCGAGGACAGGCATGGGCGGCTCCGTGAGGCGTTCAGCGACGGATACGGATCAGCGGGCGAATCGGATGCAAAAGGGGGGCGTGATGTTGCCTGGGGAGGGGGCGATGCCGATGCGGCGAAGGGCAGCGGCAAGCGGCAGAAGGCGACCTGCCGCGCGGCGGTACGGCATGGGTGCGCGCGCAAGGAAATCCACATCGCACGGTTGCAGTTCGTGTGACGTGTATAGGCCGAGACCTGACCGGTCAGTCAATGTCGGATTAGGTCATCGGATAATATGACGGCTCGTCGCCGATGGTGGTTACCGATCCGTTTCGGCCGTTCAATATTCAATAGTCCAGACGTCTCTTGGTTAGGAATTCTGGTCATTCGTTTCCCGATTTGGTAAGCGGGCACTCTGCCGTTTCTGAAATTCGTGGATCAAGGTCACGGGGCCTGTTCGATACTCTGGCGACCATCGGCTCTTGTCCAATGTAGCTAAACCTAGAAACCCTCTTTCGGCGACCAAATTCTGGTCTCGAATTTGTGTGAGCGGAATGGATCATCCAGCAGAGCAAGGCCGTCGCGAAACAGCGCGTAGTTATATTCGGAGCCATCGACACGCCGGTCTTGGCTACCCTTGCCGAGACCGAAACCAACCGGATCAAAACTAGGCAAGTCGAGCTGTTTAGGATGACTATTGATGCCGGTTCGGATCATGTCGGTGAGCTGTTGAGAAACCGCATACAGGCTGTTTCCTCCATGACGAAGCAACCAAGCGACTCACCGCTGCATTCTCGGGCTATCAGATTGCGAACGGCGTGGTACCGCCAAGCCGGATCGACCCAGAAGTCATTGGGCCACCAGTGGGGGTGAAAAGCCGGCCAGATCGAAAACGCGCTGCCAAGATACCAACGATCGGCATACTGCAACCGAACAAAAGGTACAGGCGCTAAATCCTCTGGAAACTCGGCGGTCGCGGTTATCCTGTCGATCAAATTGATGACCTGGCTCGCTCCCATGAGGAGAAAGTTCGAACGATGCGTAGCGAGCGCCATTGGTGTCGAAACACCAGCAGCAGACATTCGAGCAGCGGACATCAGTGGGGTCGGTTTCTTGGGTTTCGAAATCCGTGTCTCGGCCACACTCAGAAATGCTCCTATCGTTCCAGGCCTCGAGCCAAAGGCGACGGAGTAGCCGTGGACGACATGGCCAAACGGCGACCCGGTGTTGAGGTAAGGCTTCACTTGTCGTGCATATTTACGCTTTGCTTGAGCAGCGATGGTCTTTGCTGTCGCGTTCGCGGCAAACGAACCGTGCGCTTCGGCCAACACTACACCGTGCCCATCTACGTTTCCCCCGCCATAAAGAAAATCAGCATGTGGATTGAGTGCATTCGATAGGCAGACCGCGTTGGCGCGCCAGACATATCCTAAGGCGTTCATAAAGAGATCGGTGATCCCAGCTCCGCAGCGAGCGGTGAATAGCGTTCTTTCGGTGTCGGCCAGATGCCCAAAGTCTGACGCTAACTCGAAAGCCGACCTATTGGAGATCAAACATTCCAAATGGGCGAACGCGCTCTTCTGAATTCCGGCGAGTAGTCGTGGTCGAGCTGGACGCGCCGTGGCTGTTCTGGCAATGGCCGCAGCCAGTGCGATCGGTCCGAACGTCAAAGTCGGCGCGGCGTCAGGCGCCTGAAAAAGCGGTGATATTGGACTGGGAACGTGCCGATGCTTTGTATGAGTGGTCAGGTCAACAGTGACGTCGACGTCCCACAGCTCCATCACGGGATCCTGCATTCCTTGCCCCGATCAGATCGACATAATGTTCAGCCTGCAAGACCGCCCGTAATTTAAAGCGGAGAGGCGGCCGACCAGTTGTATCCGCGCGCCATTTCGGCCGCACATACAAGATTCAAGAATTCCTGCCATCCAGGATGGAAGCGGACCATGACTACAAAGAGACAAGGATCAACGGGTTCTCGAATGTCTTCAGTCCGGTACGAGGTGCACAAATTACCCGTCCCCATATCTTCATTGATAACGTGCGCTGCAGGCTTTCGAAATCCGCGTCAGTGAAAACGGTTCATACCGAAAGCCCAATCGCTAGCGCCCCAATATAGACTATCAGCAAGGATCGACACGAAAATGGTCTGGTATATCCCGGTCTTGCAAGTGGCGTTCGCGAGCGACATGAACGGGTCTGTAGCCTTCCTTGCAGGCAGCTTCCTTTGCTTCTTTCTGAGTCTTATAGGTTGCAATCTCCTTGCCGCCGACTACTACCACATGATGCGTGGTAGTTGCTTTCTTGTCCGAACTTAGCGGTCTATGTTCAATATATGCTGCGACCATAATTTTCCCCCAGTATGCCACCAAGATTAGTGGGTCAATGAATATTAGGAAAGATTGGAGAGGGTTGACGACCAATCGGTACGCTAGTCAAACTTAGTTAATTTTCCTCCGTCTAGACCAGTATGATCCCGCTCGCGAAACTCGAAGAGGTCAACGAAGCCATCATCCAACAGTTGATCGACGACGCATTCCGCGAGAGTCGGACGCTCGACTTCAAGGCACTGCTTGATCTCACGAGAGACGGCAAGCAGGCACTGGCCGAGGACGTCTGTTCGTTCGCCAACACCGTTGGCGGCGACTTGGTGTTCGGGATCCGCGAGGATGGAGGTGTCGCCGAGGAGATTGTTCCGTTGCACATTGCCGACCTGGATGCGCAACTGCTCACGCTTACGAATTTCCTGCGCGACGCCGTCGAGCCGCGCGTAACGACCAATCTGCTCTCGCACGCGGTGCCGCTCGCGGCCGGTGGCCACGTCGTTGTCCTACGAGTTGCGCCAAGTCCCAACGCGCCGCACCGTTTGCTGCGAAACAACCACTTTTACCTGCGCAACTCCGTTGGCAAGGAAACCATGGACATCCACGCCATCCGCACCGCGTTCGCGTTTTCGGAAGGCCTCACCGACCGGGCCGTCGTCTTTCGCGACCGTCGGCTGGGCTTGCTTCGCAGCGGTCAGATCCAAGTTCCGCTCGTGCCCGAGGAGCCACTGCTCGTAGCGCACCTGGTGCCAGTGCTGTCGCTCACCCGGCGTGAAGGGCACACGATCGAGGAGCTCAAAGCGGCCGCTGAGGCTCTACAGCGAGCCCAACCAGCCGCGTACCCACTTGGGAGGCCGGTCGCGAATTTCGAAGGCGTGATCTGCACCAGCAACACGGATCGCGAAGGTCGGCACTACGCGTTCGCGCAGCTGTTCCGTGACGGCTGCAGCGAGCTGGTCAGCGTCCTCACGACCGAGGAACAGGGCAACCCGCCGCTGCCGACGATCTTCCCGGCGACGTATGAATCGTCGCTCGTCCAACACGCCCTCCCAGTGGCCTTTCAGGCCCTGACCACGCTAGGCATCCCCGCCCCGTTGTATTTATCGGTGAGCCTGCTCAAGGTACATGGCATGCGCGTCGCCATCCGGCGACCAGAGACCGGTCTCGCTGGCTTTCCGGAGTTGCCCGCCAACCTCGTCGACCTCACTTCGTCGTTGCACTATGCCGAGGATCTGGCCATTGCCCCTGCTGTGCTCGCCGGTCCCGCAATCGACGTGGTCTGGAACGCGGTCGGGATCGACCATAGCCAGATCGTTATCTGGAACTAGGCACCGTGAGCGACGTTATAGCTATCCCGCTGGACCTATGTGAAAAGCGCAATCGGCCACGGAGTGGCGATTTTGCGAGGAGAAGGAGGCATCCGAACTTTTTACTAGGGGCTTACCAAACGGCGGCTCATGGCCGAACTGAGTCAGTCGATCAGACGTTGCTTGTTTGATCTAGCCCAACCTTATACATGCGACGAGCCGCCGAGCGCGAGTGCAATGCGCGCCTAATCCGCCCGCGGGCGGGGCGTCAGTCAGGAACGCATCACCGCACTCCGCCGCTCACGCACCCCGCATGGGACCGGTTGCAAGCACGGGGCCGGTCGGCAGCCCGGTCGGCGATCCGCCGGGCGGTTCGAGCGAGACGGCGAGCGTGGCGCGCGCGCTCATGCGCGCGACGATCGCGGGCGGCAGCGCGAGCGTCGCGGGAGCGTCGGCGGCGAACACGCCGAGCGGGATGGGCTGGGCGTTCGGCGGAATCAGCCACAGTTCGGTCGCGCGGTTCGCCGCGATGCGCGGCGGGACGGCCGGCACGACGACGAGGCTCGCATGTTGCAGGTCGACCGTGGCGGTCCAGTGCGCGACGCCGTCCTGGCGCGCGATCGTCGCGACCAGATAGCGGTTCGCAACCGCGACGGCGGCGGGCGGCGCGGCCTCGCGCAGCCAGACGAGGTTGACCGCGAGCAGCGCGAGCGCGGCGACGCTCGCGCCGATCGCGAGCCAGCGCCATAGCCGCAGGTTGTCCCGCCAGCCGCTGCGCGGCGCAGGGCCGGGCGCGGGCGCGAAGCCGAGGTCGTGACGGATGCGCGTCCAGACCCGCGCCGGCGGCTCGATCGGCGCAACCGTCTCGGCGAGCGGCGCGAGGCGTTCATGCCAGCGCTCGAGCGTCGCCTGCAAGGCGGGATCGTCGGGCAACGCGCGTTCCAGCGCGCGACGCTCGCCGGCGTCCAGCACGCCGAGCGCGTATTCGGCGCAACGCAGTTCGCGGTCGGGATCGAGGGGCGTACTCATCGTTCGAGACAGGCTTTCAGCTGGATCAGGCTGCGCCGGATCCAGCTTTTCATGGTGCCGAGCGGAACCCGCACGCGCTCCGCCAGTTCGCTGTAGGTCGCGCCCGTGAAGAACGCCTCGCGCACCGCGTCGCGCTGCGGCGCATCCAGCGCGCCCAGGCATTGTTCGAGCCGGCGCCGTTCCTCGCTGGCCTCGGCTTGCGCGGCGGGGGTCGGGCCTGCGTCGGGGAGATCGAGCGCGGCGTCTTCGTCGAGCGCCTCCTCGCGATGCTGGCGCAGCCGGTCGATCGCGCGATGGCGGGCGAGCGTGATGAGCCAGGTCATCGCGCTGCCGCGCGCCGGATCGAACTGGTCGGCGCGTCGCCAGGCGGACGTATACACCTCTTGCAGGATGTCCTCGGCTTCGCCGCGATCGCGCAGCATCCGGAGTATCACGCCGAACAGGCCTGCGGAGGTTTGCCGATAGAGCGCCGCAAAGGCCGGCTGGTCGCCCGACGCGACCTGCAGCAGCAGGGCGTTCAGACGGGTGCGCCGCGCGCGGTCCGGATCGGACGCGTCGTGGTCGAGGGGCTCTGCGTGTCCTGCGTCTTCGTTCATGCGTGGCATGAGGCTGACGTCGCCCGGGCGGATGGAGGAGTGCCGGGTCGAATATAGCATCGACGGGCGCAGC
>NZ_JAAGNW010000212.1:0-1254 GCF_010645215.1 Burkholderia multivorans
TGCCACTCCGCGATGATCTCGTGCGCCCGCGTGCCGGCTTCGGCGCGATTGCTCGTTCTGAGGCTCGCGCGGAAAGCGTCGGCCTTCGGCTTGCCGGTTTTCGGGTTGCGGAAGTGTTGCTGAAGGTCTTTGGGTACGCCGATCCGCAGTTGGAACACGGAGGAGCCAGGGCGCAGATAGACGCCGGAGGGAAGGGATGCCAAGTCAGTCATTCTCCGCATTTTCGCACGGCGGAATTGACACACCAAACTGGCACACCCAGAAATGAGAAAGCCCGGAAAGCTTTGCCAGACAAGAGATCTCTTTATCTGACAGGCTTTCCGGGCCTTAAATCTGGTCGGGGTGAGAGGATTCGAATCGCCCACCCCACGTCCCCGTCACTCGCCGCTCGTCCACTCCACGTTCGCGCCGACCGAACGCAGGTTCTCGACGAAACGGGGATGGGCGCGCCGGATCGGCAGGGCGTTGAGGATCTCGGAGCGGCCGTCGATGCTTGCTGCGACCATCAGCAGTGCGATCGCGACGCGGATGATGTATGGGCTCTCGACCCGGGCGGGGCTGAGCGGCAGCCCGCCGAACGTGATCAGGCGATGCGGATCGGACTGGAACACGTGCGCGCCGAACTTCGACAGCTCGCCCGTCCAGCCCAGCGCGCCGTCGTACACCTTGTTCCAGAACATCGCGCTGCCCGCGGCGCGCACGCCGAGCGCGACGAAGATCGGCAGCAGGTCGACGGGCAGGTAGGGCCACGGCGCCGCCTCGATCTTGGTCAGGATGTTCTGCGTGAAGGGCCGGCGCACCTTGAGCGGGCCGTCGCGCAGCGCGCGCGACCAGCCTTGCTCGTGCACGATCTCGACGCCGAATTTCGCGAAGGTCCGGTCGATCAGCGGGAACTGCTCGGGCGCGGAATTGCGCACCACGATGTCGCCGCCCGTGATCGCGCCGAGCGCGAGGAAGGTCGCGATCTCGTGGAAATCCTCGCTGAAGCGGTATTCGCCGCCCGCGAGCCGCTGGCCGCCGCGCACCGTCAGATGCGAGGTGCCGATGCCCTCGATTTCCACGCCGAGCATGGCGAGGAAACGGCAGAACTCCTGCACGTGCGGCTCCGAGGCCGCGTTGACGAGCGTCGAGACGCCGCTTGCGGCGGCCGCGCACAGCACGAAGTTCTCGGTGGTGGTGACGGACGCGTAGTCGAACCAGTGCTGGTTCGGCGTGAGCGGGCCGTCGGTGCGCACGATCAGCGAATCGGGGGTG
>NZ_JAAGNW010000212.1:1264-4656 GCF_010645215.1 Burkholderia multivorans
GTGCGCTCGATGCGCGCACCGAAACGCTCGAACACCTCGACGTGCGGATCGATCTCGCGCACGCCGAGCGTGCAGCCCTTGACGTCGTTTTCGAGCCGCGCGACGCCGAAGCGCGCGACGAGCGGCGGCACCAGCATGATCGACGAACGCATTTCTTCGGGCAGCCGGTGCACGGCCGGGTCGAACGTGGTGGCGCGGTGGTGCAGGTCGAGCACGCCGGTCGCGAAATCGATCGCGACGTCGCTGCCGAGCATGCGGAAGATATCGAGGATCTTGCGGACATCGGTGATGTCCGGCACGCCGATGAGGCGCAGCGGCTGGTCGGTCAGCAGCGTCGCGCACAGGATGGGCAGGACGGCGTTCTTGTTGGCGGACGGGGTGATTTCACCGCGCAGCGGGGAGCCGCCGTGGACGATCAGGTTTGACATGGTGGAGCCGGTGTTGGGGTGGCGCAAGGTCGATATGATGCCATTCCTTGCACGATCTCCGCAGTTTCCCGTTGTATCGGCGCGAATTGTCCGGCCGGCGCACATTACAGATAGCATTCGCCCGCGACGCAGGTCTTGCGCGAGCGGCTGCTACAATCCGACTCCCGAAGTGGGACTAATCGACGCGCGCCATGCAAGAAGCCATGCCGTTGAGCGAAGAAGACAGAAACGAGATCGACAATTTGCTTGCGTCCGTCGAGCATGGAGACGCGCGGCAGAAGACTTTTGCGCGTGCATCCCTGCTGAAGCTGCGCGAGGCGAGCGACGCGCATCGGGCTTACATCGCGCAGCAGCAGCGGGCGGATGCGATGATCGACGGCAGCCTGGATGCCTTGCGCCGCCGCTATGACCGGCGTCTTCCCGAGGCGCATCATCGCCGGCCCCCACCCGTCTTGAAGAAGAGCGGGTTTCGGTTTGGCACAGTTTTCGGCGTTCTGGCGCTCGGCGCCGCTGCAACCATCTGGATGATCAACCCCGTCCTCTCTCGACAAGAAGGGAGCGCCCCAATTGGGCAGCAAGCCCGATTGACGCTTGATGACGGCAGTCAGGTCCTGCTTAATACCGGCACCAGGATTCAATTTTCGAACCGGCTGCGCTCGCGCGAGGCGACGCTCGTGCACGGCGAAGCGATGTTTGCCGTCGCGCACGGCGAACTGCGGCCGTTCGAGCTTCGCGCGGGAAGTACTGCAGTTCATGATGTCGGCACACGATTCAGTGTTCGCTTGCGTGATCCGGGAATCGATGTCGCCGTGCTGGAGGGCGAGGTTGCGGTCGAGGTCCAGGGGCAGGGGGATTTCATTCAATTGGTCGCGGGTCAGGCCATCCGCTCGGATGGCGTACGTGTGGTTCAACTGCCGCGCACCGACGCGCTGGTTGCGTGGAAGGATCAGCGCCTGGACTTCGACCGTACGCCTCTTTCCGAGGTGGTCCGGGAACTGCAGCGATACAGAACGACCCCGATCGTTCTCGCGGACCAGCATGCCGGCGAGGCTCGTATTAGCGGAGGGTTCTCGAGTGCCGATCCGGACAAGCTGCTGAGGACCTTGCCTTCGGTGGCCCCGGTTTCAGTAAGCTTCGACGCGGATGGCGCTGCCAGGATTGCTTCGCGGTGACTTTTGGCGTGCTTTGCATGGCTGGACGAGGTGGTTGCCATACCGGTCTCCGCCCCGGCTCAAGATTCAACCGGCGCGGACAGGTTCGCGGGCCCGCTGCAGGCGGGGCAGCGTGGCGCTGCCGCGTTGTTGCCGCATCGCCCGCAACCTGATCGATGACCCTGATCGGCGCCATCTGCAGTTGCGCGTCGTGCTCCGTGAGCAGTGCGGCGAACTCCTTTACTGCCGGCGCGTTGAAGCCATAACGACCTTCGGTGCCGGCGGACAATGCGTCGCGCGCGGTATTCTCATATTCGTCGACCGGTCGCACAACACTGTTTCCATAGCCAAGGTCTCCGAGCATCCTGCTTGCCGTCGCCACTCGCATCAGCGCCTGCAAGGCCATCAGGGAGCCGGCTCCGGCCCGTAGCGCCTCCAGATGCAGGTGATACTCAAGGGACAGGACGTCCCGGATTGGCTGCGGCAGCGGCAGCAATTCCGTTTTCATTGCCCTCTGGTTGGCACTTGCCTGTCTCAGGCGAGTTGGCCAGTTTTTCATCTCTTCAGCGCTCCGGTGCTTTGTGTTATTTGAGGTCGCAGGTGACATGCCGCGCACATCCAACTGACCGACTATCCTGCGACGGTCATCTGATCGATCAGCACCGAACCGGATTCAATCGCACCTTGTACGATCGAATCCGCACCGATGGCCACGATATTCCGGAACATCTCCTGCAGCGTGCTCGCCACGGTGATTTCCTCGACGGGATATTGGATCACACCGTTCTCGACCCAGAAGCCTGAAGCGCCGCGTGAATAGTCGCCCGTCAGGGAGTTGACGCCCTGTCCCATCAGGTGGGTCAGCAGTAGACCCGTGCCGAGCTTCCTGAGCATTGCGTCGAAATCATCGTGCGGCAGCGTATTCGAGCTGTGCAGCGTGAGGTTGTGCGCGCCGCCCGCATTGCCGGTCGTTTGCGTGCCGAGCTTGCGGGCCGAATACGTCGAGAGGAAGTAGCCTTCGACGATGCCGTTCTTGACGACGCTGCGCGCGCGCGTGCGCACGCCTTCGCTGTCGAACGGCGAACTGCCCAACGCGCGAGGAACATGCGGGCTTTCGTCGACCTGCACATGCGACGCAAATACGGGCTTGCCGAGGCTGTCGACGAGGAACGAAGCCTTGCGATACAGTGACCCGCCGCTCGCTGCCTGCACGAATGCACCGAGCAGCCCTGCTGCGACGGGCGCCTCGAAGAGCACCGGGACCTTGCGGGTATCGAGGCGTCGGGCGCCCATCCGTGCGAGTGCGCGCTCGGCCGCGTAGCGCCCCACCTCTTCAGGCGCAGCGAGATCGATCGCGCTGCACTTCGACGTGTGCCACATGTAGCGCTGCATATCGTAGCCAGTGCCCGCGATGGGCGTGCACACGATCTGGTGACGCGAGCGGGGGTAACCCGCGAGGAAGCCGCGCGACGTCGCCAGCACGAACTGCGAATGCTGTGCCGATACGCTCGCACCTTCCGAATTACGGATCTGCGGGCTGATCTCGAATGCGGCGCTTTCCGCGCGGCGGGCAAGCTCGACGGCTTCGTCGGTCGTCAGCGCCCACGGGTGGAATAATTCGAGATCGCGCGGGGCCGTCTCGAGAAGTTCGCCTTCGGCGAGGCCCGCGGCATCATCTTCGGTCGTGAAACGTGCGATGTTGTATGCGGCTGCAACGGCATCCTTGATTGCGGCCGGCGAGAAGTCGGAGGTGCTCGCGCTGCCGCTTTTCTTGCCGATGAACACGGTCACGCCGACCTTCTTGTCGCGATTG
>NZ_JAAGNW010000212.1:4666-5202 GCF_010645215.1 Burkholderia multivorans
CGATTGTGCTCGATGGTCTCGACCTCGCCGTGTCGCACCGACACCGACAAGCCATCCCCCTCGGAGATTGCAGCTGCCGCATCCGTCGCTCCGACGGCCCGCGCGTGGCGAAGAATGTCTGAAACGATTTCCTCGAGTTCGTGCTGCGTTCGCGAAAAGTGGCCAGCCTGTTCAAATTCGACGTTTTTCATGTGTTCGGATAGTGAGAGTAATAGCCCGGCATCGCGGGTATGTCTACAGTGCGGTCTCGTCGTTCAGGCGAGCGGCTTCGTCGAGCGCCTGCTCGACGGTCATTACGCGGAATTCGCCGCCACTGCGCAGCTCGAGCACTTGCGTGTGATATTCGAGCAGCGATGCCCGATGTCCGACGCTGATGAACGTCGAACCGTTGGCGGCCAATGCTCGATACAAGCGCGCTTCGGTGGCGACATCCACCGCACTCGTCGCTTCGTCCAGAAAAACGTAGCGTGCGCGTGCTGCGAGCGCGCGCGCGAAGCCGATACGCTGCTGCTCGCCAAGCGACAATACGCGTGACC
>NZ_JAAGNW010000212.1:5212-7861 GCF_010645215.1 Burkholderia multivorans
AGTCGATGATCGTATCGAATCCGCCGTGACGTTCGGCAAGATCCGGCAGGTTGACCTCCGCGAGCAGCGCTTGAAGCGCTGCGTCGCCGAGACTGCACTCCATCGAGGGATAGAGAATCTGCTCTCGCAGACTGCCGAGCAGCATGTACGGGCGCTGCGGCAAGAAAAGCGTCTCTTCGGCGCCAGGCATGGTGATCGTGCCGCTCCCTTCCCGCCACAGACCGGACATCGCACGCAGGAGCGAACTTTTTCCGACTCCCGTTTGCCCCGTGATCAGCAGATGCTCGCCCGGTTGAAGATCGAGGCTCACGTCATTCAATAGCGTGCGTTCCCGGCCCGGGGTTTGGAGCGTGAGGTGTTCGATCCGGACGGTCCGCCCGTTCCTGAGCGCAACCGTGCGCTCTCGATTCGCGTCGTTACGCTCCACGGCCTTCGCCTTCTCGACGATCTGCGCGAGCCGGACGACGTGTGGCGCGGCATCCGCAAATATCGGCACAAAAGTCGTCAACCGATTGATGCTGCCCAGAAGCAGGGCGGCGGAAGCGGTCCCCTGGGTAATCGTGCCGAAACTGATCTTGCCGGCGAAATACAGTGGCGTCAGCACGACCACCGGCAGCAATGTCCATACGACACCGATCCCAGACTCTGTTGCCGACATGAGAAATCGGTAGCGCAACTTCGCAAGCGCAATCCGTATCGCCCGATTCAGGCGAACGTCGACGCTGCTCGCTTCGGCCGCTTCCCCTCGATAGAGCGCCACCGTTTCGGCATGATTGCGCACGTGCAGAATGCCAAAGCGCAGATCCGCCTCGGCAACGGTCGAATCGAAGTTCAAGCGAATCAAAGGGCGATACAAGCACCATGTGATCACGGCGGTGGCGGTGCCGTAAGCGAGAACACCATAAAACAACGTCGGCGCGACCGATTGCAGGATCCAGCCCTGTACGCTCAGGCCCAACATGGAAGACAAGACCACGCGGGGCAAGAGTACGACCATCGAACAGAACGGGTCGGCCTCCTGCTGGATTCGCTGGTCGACATTGTCGATGTCGCCGTCTTGCTCGATACGAAAGTAGGTTCGGTTGCTGAGGTAGCGGGTCATCAGATCGCGCGTCAGCCAGGCGCGCCAATGCAAGCTTAGCCCGTTGTATACGAGGTCGTACAGCTGACGTAGCACGCCCTCATTGATCGCAAGTCCAGCGAGCGTGACCAGCGCGAAAAAGTGCCAGTAATCCACCTCGTGATGCGACACGAGGGCGTCACTCATCTGCCTGGTCAGAAATGACAATCTAGCGCCCAAAGCCGCCTCGAGGAGCGTATAGAAGACACACCCGCCGAGCACGAGCCACGAGCCCCAGGCTCGCGGTCGCGTCCAGTAGGGGCGTGCCAGCACAAGCATGCGTTTGAAAAATCTACCGTTTATGCCGTAGTCGTTTGGATTGCGAATTGTTTCCTGTGAAAGCATGGGCCGCTCTTCGAGTATTCTTATCAGTTCGTGCCGCCGACGGTCATCTTGTCGATTCTCAGGGTTGGCTGGCCGACACATACCGGGACACTCTGGCCCTCCTTGCCGCACGTGCCCACGCCCGGGTCCAGGCGCATGTCGTTGCCGATCATGCTCACGTACTTGAGCGATTCCGGGCCGCTGCCGATGAGCGTCGCGCCCTTCACGGGGTAGCTGATCTTGCCGTTCTCGATCATGTAGGCCTCGGAGGCCGAGAACACGAACTTGCCGTTCGTGATGTCTACCTGCCCGCCGCCGAAGTTCACGGCATAAAGGCCATGCTTCACCGAGCCGATGATTTCCTGCGGGTCCTTGTCGCCGTCGAGCATGTAGGTGTTGGTCATGCGCGGCATGGGGAGCGCCGCGTAGGACTCGCGGCGCGCGTTGCCTGTTACGGGCATCTTCATGAGGCGCGCGTTGAGCGAGTCCTGAATGTAGCCCTTGAGGATGCCGTCTTCGATCAGCGTCGTACACTGCGTGGGGTTGCCTTCGTCGTCGATGTTCAACGACCCGCGGCGGTTGGGCAGCGTGCCGTCGTCCACGACCGTCACGCCCTTCGCGGCCACGCGCTCGCCGATACGCCCCGCGAACGCCGACGAACCTTTGCGGTTGAAGTCGCCTTCGAGACCATGGCCGATCGCCTCGTGCAGCAGCACGCCGGGCCAGCCCGGGCCGAGCACGACGGTCATCGCGCCGGCCGGCGCCGGGCGCGCTTCGAGGTTCACGAGCGCGGCGTGCACGGCGTCGTCCACGTAGTTCGACAGGATGTCGTCGGTGAAATAGCCGTAGTCGTAGCGGCCGCCGCCGCTGCCGGCGCCGATTTCACGGCGGCCGTTCTGTTCGGCGATCACCGTGATCGAAACGCGTACGAGCGGACGGATGTCGGCGGCGAGTGCGCCGTCGCTGCGCGCGACGAGCACCACGTCGTACTCGCCAGTGAGCGAGGCCATGACCTGGGCGATGCGCGGATCGCGCCCGCGCGCCATCTCGTCGATACGTTCGAGCAGTTTCACCTTTTCGGTGGCGTCGAGCGAGGCGAGCGGGTCGGACGGCAGGTACAGATCGCGGCCCGCAAGGCCGGTGAGCGACTTCGCCACCTGGATCTTCTGTGTGCCGCCGCCGGCCTTCGCGATCGAGCGTGTGGC
>NZ_JAAGNW010000212.1:7871-10374 GCF_010645215.1 Burkholderia multivorans
ATAGTCGATGCGATGCGTGAAGATCTCGCCGAGCGTGCGCGCGAGCACGGCCTCGTCGAGGCCGTAGGGCGTGAGGAGCAGTTTCTTCGCGGTTGCCAGGTTGCGGATGCCGGGTTCAATGATATTCATGGCCGTTAACGATTGGCAATTGGCTTATCTTGCTGCTGAAAGAAAATGGGAACGGAGAACCGCCGACACGTGCGTGGCGATTTCGCGGCTGGTTCTTGATAAGTACATCTGCCATGCGTCATAGCGCGACCACAACTCAGGTTCTTCCGAACGCCGTTCGAGATAGCGCGCCCTGAGGCGTTCGATATACGCCTTCGTCCACGCGGCGCGCTCGTCACCTGCCTCTTTCGGTTCATCTCCCAACGTTTGCGCGATCTGGTTGCGATCTTCGTTATGCATTTCGTTGATACGACGCGTGTCGCTCTCGCTCCAGTCTGGAAATCGAAGGTAGTCGGTCTGGGCAAGCGAGATGACGAGCCGTAGAATCGTTTGAACGGAAGCATTGCAAAGCGGCTCTGACAGTGCTTCGAGCATCTCACTCGTTTCGGAGTCGAATTCGGCACCGGCGTTCAGAATTGCCTCGCGCCGCACAAGCTCCCAATCGGCGGATGCGACTGCCTCACGCGCTCGTTCGCGCTTGTGTAGCGTGCGAATTCGAGCGATCAAGTCTCCCTTTGCACCGCTGGCGAAATACGGCGCCACAGCCCAGGGGGATTCGTGGATCAACTCGTACAAGGTATCGCTTGTGGCCATACCCAGGTCAACGCCGATCGGCATGGCCTCGATTAAATCGAACAACCATGCGCGCGCGTCAGCCGCCGTCTCCTTTCCGTCGCCGCCCAGAGTCAGGAACAACATATCGATCAACTCGCCCAGGGCGGCCGGTGCCCCGACGATCGCTTCGAACGTCTGCTGTTCGCCTGCGATGCGCGCCGACGGTCGATACCGTTCTCCCGGGACGTCCTGGTGCAGCCGTTCGACTGCAGCGAGCTTGACAGCCTCGTCGCCGTCGAAACTGCGCCACGTTTTTGAAAGAACGCCCTCCGCTCGAGCATTCCCGCTTTGCGTCGACGCGGGAACAGGCAACGCCAATCCGAGGCCTTCGAACCATTTCTCCATCATGACTCTCAACCGCGTCGTCGAGGGGCCGGTCAGCCGATCGTGTTCCTTGCCATTCGCGTAAAGTACAAGCGTCGGTATAGCGCGCACGCCATATTTCTTCCAACCATCCGCCGTCTCGTCGATATTCAACTTCAGCACCTTCAACTGCCCCGAAAAATCTTCCGCGAGTCGCTCCAGATGCGGGGCCAGCATTTTGCATGGTGCGCACCAGGGCGCCCAGAAGTCCACCAGCACCGGAATGTCACCACGCACGTCCATATCGAACGTGGCCTCAGTCGTCTCGATTACCTTCAACATGTGTTTCCCCTGATTCTTACTTCGGTTGTGGTTGCGTCACGAAATCAATCTTTGTCAAACCTGCGCGCTGTACGGCCGACAAAAGGTCGGCGACTGCCTCGTAGCGAACCGCGCGGTCTGCATACAACTGAACTTCGGGTTGGGGCTGCTGGTTCGCTGCCTGCTCGATCCTGCCTTGCAATGCGGCCGGGTCGACCGCCTGTTCGTCCCATCGAACGGCGCCGGACGCCTCGATCGACACCGTCACGTGAGCAGGCTTGACGTCGTTCGGCGCACTGCTCGCGGTCGGCAACTCGAGCTTGACGGAGTGCGTCACCACGGGGAGCGTCACCATGAACACGATCAGCAACACGAGCATCACGTCGATCAGCGGTGTCATGTTGATGTCGCTCATCGAGTCATCGTGACTATTTTCGAAGAAGGCCATTTCAGCGTCCTCCCTCGGGCATCATCAGATGCGTCATCTGCGTGCGTCTTTCCCGGCCCGAGACCGGGGCACGCCGTTCGCCGCTCATCAGGTACGCATGAAGTTCATGGCGGAAGCGAGCCAGCTTGTGCAAGACGCCGCGATTGCCACGAGACACGGCGTTGTAGCCGAGCACCGCCGGAATGGCGACAAAGAGGCCCAGCGCGGTCATGACCAGTGATTCGCCGACCGGGCCTGCCACCTGCGACAGACTCGACTGGCCGGCGGCACTGATGCTCATGAGCGCGTGATAGATACCCCACACCGTCCCGAACAGGCCAACGAACGGCGCCGTACTGCCAACCGACGCCAGCACGCCGAGGCCTGCTGTCAAGCGACCCGCCTGTTCCTCCAGGGCCATGCTCAGGCAGCGTTGCAGCCACTCGTCAGGTGAAAGTGCTTCCTTCAGTCGAGCGTTGTCGTGCCGCTCCGTTGCCTCTCGTGCTGTCTCGGCAAGACTTTGGTAGGGGTTCCCGGCATCCGGTCGCCCCAACACTTGGATACCCTCGACAAGCGAATTTTCCTGCCAGAAGCGGTCCCGGGCTATCGCGCTGTGTGTCGAGATACGGACAAGCTGAACAATCTTGTAAAGCATCACCGCCCACGATG
>NZ_JAAGNW010000213.1:0-4175 GCF_010645215.1 Burkholderia multivorans
TCGGCCTCGATGCGCCGCCGCGCAAGGATGCCGAGCCGGTCGTCGGCCGGTGCGGCCTGGATGGAATCCGTCATCGGAGGTCTCCGGTCGTGTTCATTTCGCGGCGACGCCCGGCGTGCCGCCGAGCACGTCGACCACCGTCCATGTGCCGCCGCGCACCTGGTAGATCGTGAACGCGGGGTTCTTCAGATTGCCCTGCGCGTCGAAGGCTATCGCGCCCGTCACGCCCGGACGGCTGAGCGTATGCAGCGCGGCGACGAGCTTCGCCGGGTCGGTGGCGTTCGCCTGCCGCGTCGCGGCGATCAGCGTCGCGGCGGCATCGTAGGCGAACGGCGCATGCAGTTCGATCGGCGCGTGGTAGCGGGCGCGATACTGCGCCTCGAACGCTGCGCCGCCCGGCATGCGCGCGACCGGCAGGCCCGGTTCGAGTGCAGTCACGCCCTCGCCGTCCGGGCCCGCGAGCGACAGGAAGGTCTGACTCACGAAGCCGCCCGCGCCGAGCAGCGTCGCGTTCAGGTTCAGTTGACGCATGCGCCGCGCAATCTGCGCCGCCCGCAGATCGAGGCCGCCGAAGAACACCAGGTCCGCCTGCTTCGCCTTGATCGCGGTCAGTACGCCGCTGAAGTCGGTGGTCTTGTCGTTCACGTACTGGCGATCGACGATCTTGCCGCCGTTCGACTCCACGCCCTTGATGAACTGCGTCGCGAGACCGGAGCCGAACGAGGTGCGGTCATCGAGCACCGCGATGCGCTTCGCGTGCAGGGTCTTGACCGCGTACGCGCCGGTGTAGGCGCCGCTGGCGTCGTCGTGGCCCATGATCCGGAACGCGGTCGGGAAACCCTGCTGGGTGTATTGGTGGCCCGTCGAGGCCGGCGCGATCTGCGGTATGCCCGCGTCGCGATAGACACGCGAGGCCGGTACGCTGCAGCCCGTATTCCAGTGACCGACGACGCCGATCACGCGCTGCTCGACCAGCTGCTGCGCGACCGTGACCGCGGTGCGCGGGTCGGATTGGTCGTCGGCCGGGACCAGCTTGTAGATCACCGGCTGGCCGCCGATGGTGGGCTGGGTGCGATTCGCCTCATCGATCGCAAGCTGTGCGCCGTTTTGCAGGTCCTTGCCGATGCGCGCCGACGGGCCGGTCAACGGCGCGGCCAGCCCGATCAGCACCGTGCGGGGCGCACTTGGGGCCTGGGCGTGGGAGACGGCGGCAGATGCGGCGAACAGCGCGGACAGCAAGAGCGCGACGCCGGATAGCGGAAGGACGGTTTTCATGTGAGAAATCGGGGACCATGAGGGTGACGCGCATCGCGCAAGACATGAAAAATATTAAATATTTGGCTGATTGATCGGCAAATACCCAATAATTGGATGCTTATGCGGATTCAGCATCAAGCTCATATATCTTTGAATTCATGCAATATTTCCATCGACGCGCACGAATTCATTTTTCGATAAAATTTAACTCATGAAAAATATCGAAAGATTGGCCAACGATCCGCCGCTGCGGGCGGTACGCGCCTTCGAGGCATTCGCACGGCTCGGCTCGGTGACCGCCGCCGCCGCCGAGATGGAGATCACGCCGTCGGCGGTGAGCCACCAGCTCCAGTTGCTCGACGCCTTCATCCAGACGCCGCTGACCGTACGCGACGGCCGCATGCTCGCGCTCACCGATGAAGGTCGCGACTACTACCGGTCGATCAGTGCGGCGTTCTCGATGCTGCGCAGCGCGACGGGCGTCGTGCGAGATCGCGCGACCTTGCGGCAGATCACCGTGAGCCTGATTCCACTGTTCGGCATCGGCTGGTTCATTCCGCGTCTTCATGAGTTTCTGGCGGACAACACCGATGTCGACGTCACCGTGCTGTATGCGAATCACCGCAACTACCTGAGCGATGCATCGGATCTGTCGATCCGCTTCGGGATCGGCGACTGGTCCGGCTATCGGTGCGAACGGCTGTTGCCGGGCGCCGTGGTGCCCGTGTGCAGCGCCGCGTTCCTGCGCCGTCATGGGCCGTTTCGCAAGCCCGCGGACCTCGCGGCCGTACCGCTCGTGCACGACGAGGATCGCGGCGCGTGGGTGAACTGGCTGCGCGGCGCGGGGGTGAAACATGTTTCGAACGTGGTCGGGCCGATGTTCGAGGATGGACAGCTTACGTTGAGTGCGGCCCGTGCCGGGCTCGGGGCGGCGTTGTTGCGGGCGCCGCTGATCGAGCGGGAGCTGGCGAGCGGCGAACTGGTGCGTTTGTTCGAGCAGGCGCTCGACGATGGGCGCAATTACTACCTGTGCAGCAGGACCGACACCGAGCTGCCGGACGGGGCGCGGAGGCTGGCGGAATGGCTCAGGGGGACCGTGAGGCGTGGGGTGGGATGAGGATGTTGGACGGGGTGGGCGTGATATTTTTCTCAACCCGCCCCGTTGATGCCCGCGCGGGCCGATGCGGCGGCCGCGCGGTGTGGCTGTGGTTGCGCGCCTTATGCTGCGCTGGCGTCGTTCAGTTGCTTGATATCTTCCTGGTCGAGCGGCAAGCGCAGCGCTTCGCCGAGCGCCTTCAGCTGCTCCAGCGACGTCGCGCTCGCGATCGGCGCGGTCACGCTCGGACGCGCGATCTGCCAGGCGAGCGCCACCGAGGTCGGCGTCGTGTCGTGCTTCTCGGCCACGCTGTCGAGCGCCGCCAGGATCCGCAGGCCGCGCTCGTTCAGGTACTTCTCCACGCGTGAACCGCGGGCGCGGTTCTGCAGGTCGGCGCTGGTGCGGTATTTGCCGGACAGGAAACCGCTCGCCAGCGCGTAGTACGTGACGACGCCCAGTTTCAGGTCGGCTACGACGGGTTCCAGATCGCGTTCGTATTCGGCGCGGTTGTACAGGTTGTATTCGGGCTGGATGACCTGGTAGGCCGGCAGGCCGTGGCGGCGGCTTACGTCGGCCGACTCGCGCAGGCGCTCGACGCTGAAATTCGATGCGCCGATGATGCGGACCTTCCCCGCTTCGATCAGCGTCTGGTAGGCGGACAGGGTTTCCTCGATCGGCGCGCCGTCGGGGAAATCGCGGTGCGAGAAATAGAGATCGATGTAGTCGGTCTGCAGGCGGCGCAGGGAATCGTCGGCCGCTTGCAGGATGTTGTCGCGCGTCAGGCTCGCGCGCGTGCCGAGCATGCCGACCTTCGTCGCGATCACCACCTGCTCGCGCTTGCCCGTGCGCTTGAGCCACTTGCCGATGATCGTCTCGGATTCGCCGCCCTGGTTGCCGGGAACCCAGGAGGAATAGACATCTGCTGTATCGATGAAATTGATGCCATTGTCGGCGAGCGCGTCGAGCAGCGAAAACGACGTGTTCTCGTCGGCGGTCCAGCCAAAAACGTTGCCGCCAAAGACCAGCGGCGAAACCTGGATCGTCGAAGTGCCTAGGGAACGCAATGCCATGCTTTCTCTCCGGTTGAGGTGAGTTTGGGGATCGGGAATGGAACGAGAAGCGGGGTGTGGCAGAGGCTACGGGGGAATCGTAACGCGATCCGCTTGAATTTTCCGGCCCGGCGCTAGAGTCGAGGGGCGACTCGTTTTGCTGCGATTCGATTCAGCGTCGGCATGACCCGCTCGCCCTTCAAACGCCATCCGACTTCTTATAACCGGCGTCTCTTTCGTGCAGACGTCCACGTTTGTCGATGTACGGGACCTGGCCTCGCCCCCAGATCAGATCGGCAGCATGGCTGCCTCGGACAGGCCGCCTGGAAATATCGAAAGCCTGTCCGAACGAGCGAGGCCGCCTCCGAGGCTGCGATCAGAAGCTATGCTGCATGCCAACGTTGACTTGAACCTGGTTACCGCCCGATGCGGTGTTACCGAAGTCAGCAGCCGAAGCCTGAGCGCCCTGAGCATGGACGTAGGCACCCATGGCGTAAACTGCGGTGCGCTTCGACAGCGCGTACGTGGCACCCAGCGACACCTGGTTGATCGAAGCCATGGTGCGGCCTTCGGCAGCTTGCTTGGGCGTGGGCGCGGAACCGTAGACAAACGTGTACCCGGTGGCCAGCGACAACGCCGGGGTGACCTGGTACTGCAGGAGGGCGCCCAGCACGTTGAAGTGGATCGACGGCTGGCCATCGTTGCCTTGGTACTGGGCGTTCGAGTAGCGCACACCCGCCGTGTACGGGCCGATCTGATATTGAGCCGCGACT
>NZ_JAAGNW010000213.1:4185-10201 GCF_010645215.1 Burkholderia multivorans
GGCAACACCGCCGAACGAGTACGCGCCTTCGGCCTGGAAGCCGCTGATGATCGGCGAAATGTACTTCACGGCGTTATTTTGGTTCGTCGTGTTGTCGTTGTTGTCCACGTCGCCCGGGGTCGAGAATGTCGACGCGGAAATGGCGTCGCCCGTCAGGCCTTGAACCATTTCCGTCACGGCGTCGATCTGGCGGCCCATGCGCAGCGTACCGTACCGATCGGAAGCGAGGCCTACGTAGGCCTGGCGGTTGAACAGCGAACGCGTGGAACCAATGGGGCCCTGGCCGCCGATGCCACCCGTACCAATGTTGAACCCATTCTCGATCTTGAATACCGCCTTGAGGCCGCCGCCGAGGTCTTCGTCACCCTTGAGGCCCCACTTGTTCGAACCTGCGGCACCGCCATCCAGGCTAAACCGCTTCTGCCCATTGATGTTCGAGGTGTAGCCGATGCCCGCGTCGAGCATGCCGTACAGGGTGATCGACGACTGTGCCGCCGCCGCCGACGATGCAGCAGCGGAAACGGCTACAGCGATAACGCTGACGTTGATTTTTTTGTTTTTCATCTGTGTGTCACTGTCAGGAGTGGTTTTTGGATTGGTTGAAACGGGTTACGTTGTATTCGAATGCAGATGACGGCGCACGGCCTGGCGTCGTCTCAGTCGCAACGGCCGGCGCCATATTCGAAAAGACGGCATATCAAATTAAAATAGTTCGTTATCCTTGTAAATATATGCAGGGAGACGCCATACGTCTCGATCTGTCCGGCACGCCCCCGATTAGAACGCTCGCGGCGCCCCTGCCTGGATGAAAACCACTTTCTTGCTTCCGTTGTCGCTCCAGCTATGCGGCAACATGGATCGAGGATGTGCGAATCCGCCAAGCCGAAAAAATCGAGTGGATCACTGCACTCACGTTCAGCGCTCGCGCAATGCATACGAGCGAGGCCGGCGATGACGAAACAGGGCCACGCATCACCGGCGACAAAAGACGGTCTGAAAATACCGATCACCATTGCAGGCTGATTGGCCGTTCGCTTCAGTCGCTGGCGAAGTGCGCAAACCTATTCGCTTTGCAGATGTAAAAACCATATCAGGAACATAAATTGTCGTCAAAATAAGTTTGATATAAGTTAATCTGGTTTGATAGCCTTGCGTGATCGCCTCCGTCAAGATGACGTCATCGGGGGGCCTACCGTACAATTGTTCCTTTGAACAGCAGGGCTACGGCGCCGACCTCCGCCCTCCGCATTTGAAGTGAATAGCCGCGACGGGCTGGAACGCGGTCCGTGCGAGAAAGTGTGACCTCTCCACCTAGACAGCAAGATCGGCAGATTCGGCGAACATGAGTACGGGATACACGATGTACAGGCTGGCACCGGTCCGACATTTTCCAATCGCCATCCCACGTCTTTGAACATCGCAATGACCGACCGATTGCGCCTCAATATTTCTGCGCTTCGTGCGCTTGAAACGGCTGAACGTTGCCGCAGCTTTACCGTGGCCGCGAATGAACTGAACCTGACACATAGCGCGATCAGCCACCAAATCCGGCAGATTGAAGGAATGCTCGACGTTCAGTTGTTCGAACGAGTACAAGCACAAATGATCCCCACAGCGGCTTGCACGCGACTGGCGGAACGAGTACGCAGGAATCTCGCCGATCTTGAATTTGCGTTGCACGAAGCCAAGAACCAGCAACAGCGGCTCCCGCTAAAAGTCAACGTCTTGGCCGACTTTGCCAATGTGTGGTTGATTCCAAAGCTTGAAAACTTTGCGGATGCGAACCCGCACATCGACCTTTTAATCACTGTACGCAATACGCTGGATGTCCCTGAGCGCCACGAAGCAGATGTCGGCATCTGGCACAGGCCCATTGATAGAAGCGGGTTCCAATCCAGAAAGTTGCTCGATGACTCCGTTGTGGCGGTGTGCACCCCGGCATTCTTTGACAAGCACGCACCGTTGGACACCAGCCGCCTGGCTCAGGTTACTTTATTGAGATTCGCCGGTCGCTCATGGCAAGAGTTCTTTGATGCAGCGGGAATCAGGGCGAGCAACCCGAACTATGGGCCGATGTTCGGTGACGCAGCATCGCTGCTCCAGGCGGCACTCGCGGGCCAAGGCGTAGCAATGCTTCGCGAGCGCCTTATTCATTCCTTTCTGCGGGAAAAAGCGCTAGTGAGAATCGGTAGCACCAGGATTCCATCTACGCTTTCCTACCATGCTTGTTGGCGTCAAGATAACCCCAATCGCGAAGCCATCCTGCAGTTTGCAGAATGGCTTGCAGAGATAGTTGACCAATCAGACTAGCTTCCAGACATTGACTCGCCGGGCATTCGACAGAACAGGCGACCTGCGATTAACGACGTGGACGCGCATCGTAGAATGTCGTGTCTTCGCCTTCGCGCAGATCGAGAATCTCACACCCGGTATCGGTGACTGCAACAACATGCTCCCAATATACCGCCAAGGACTTGTCGGCCGTCTGTGCAGAACGGGTGACGTTGTTCAACCTGATACCGTCGCCAGAGCCCGCGCAGATGAACGGTTCTACCGTGATAACCATCCCCTTTTCGAGTACGCGGCCTTCATTGACGGGAGAATCGTAGTACGGGATCAGCCATCCGTCTGCGTGTACTTGGCCGATTGAGTGGCCGGTGCCGCTGGGGACGCGAAGCATTGAGAATCCGAACGACTCGACATAGTCTTGCACGCGTCGGGCGATATCCTGAAGCTTCGCCCCCGGACGAACGAGACTGATGCCAAGACACATGGCCTGATAGCCTACCGACATCAACAAACGCGCCTCCGAACTCGTTTCCTCACCGACAATCCACATCCGTTGAGTGTCGCCGCACCAGCCCTCCTTCTTGATGCTGACGTCAACGCCAAATAGATCTCCCTTCTTCAAGGGCAAATCATTCGGCTCACCGCTGAATGCGTTTTCGTTGTGGGCGATCGAGATGCATGCATATTTGCTCGAGTCATAGCCCGACAGATCCTCACGGTCGATCTCTGCATGATATTTATTGACGATCAGATCGTAAGCAATATCGTTAATTTGACGGGAGGTAACGCCAGGTTGAATGTGGGGAGTCAGATCTTGGAGGACCTGCGCCGAAATACGGCCGGCGACCCGCAGCATCGCAATCTCTTCGGGGGTTTTGATGGAGGTCTTCTGGTAGTCGACATTGTTGCTCATATATCACCCTATTTTTATCAATTAGACGCGTGCCGCGCTCAGTAATTGATAACGCTCGCGACGCCCGTATCAAGCCAGCGGCGCGAAGCAACAGCGAAATGTCACTGGAACGCGGTCTTATGCCCGGCTGTCCGAAAGTGCCTGGCATGTCGAAAGTATTCGTAGTGGCGCGCGATAGGTCCAACGACGTTTTTTCACCTCTGTTGTGAAAAAATTTTTATGGCTACGAAGGCGTATGGCGATGTGTTCTCGGGAATTGGTGCTTAGCAGTCGCCGCATGGGGCGAGATCACAAGCCGACCGAAGCGCAGGCCTGCGCTCGAGCACAATCAGCAGTGGTGTCTTGCGCGTGCGAAGGAGATCTGGATGTCGTGCCATGGCAAAATTCTGGCGCTGTTCAACGACAAAGTGCTCGTCAACCTGCTCGACGCGCAGGGGATTATTCGGTTGCAACAGAAAGTCGGCGATCAGAGACTGGAGGCGACCTGCGAGCGCGCACTCATGTTCAGCAACCCGAAGTACAGTAACCATCTGCCTCTCCATCAATCACTTCACTCGCCAGATCTCAATCTCGCCCGACTTCGGGTGACTCCACATACACCAAGGGCCGCAACAGCGGCCCTTGGCTACACATTAAATCTTCGATGTTATCGATTTTATAGTTTTCTTTAACTTATCCAATTTTCCCCACCATTCATTCTGACTGAGGCAAGGCAAATACAAATCGCCAAGCCATCGGACATGCGCCATACTTTCCAAGTTCTTAAGCGCATTCTTTTTTTCCAAATAACTGACTGACGCATTGCTCACCAAACCAACAAGACGCCTGACCTCATCCGCATCATTCTGGAAGCCACTTTTTTCCAGATCACTCGCAATTTCTTCACTTAAATCCTGCAACGCGCTCATCGTCTAATTGCTCCCGTATACTCCGCCCGCAGTCACGACCTGCCATCCTCCACCTGTCTTGTCATCCCCCCACTGCAACTGGGGTGCCACTCGACCTTCCAAAAGCATCTGGTCACGAGTAAACCAAACGTTATTTTCAACCTCCACCGTATTGATTGGCGGAAGAGCAAGCTTGCTACGCCGCTCCGGAGGTGTCTTGCCAGCAGAGCATCGTGTCACAAAGACGCCAGACGCACCGCCCTCAGCTGTCTCAGTAACCATAAACGGATCCCCCTCTCTACCTTGCGACGCGTAAATCTGCCCTTCGAAGCTATTCACAACCTCATGCTGTTGTTGCTTGGACAAACCGCGACTACGCAATAACTGGCGAGCCGTATTTCTCTTTACAGGCGTGGTCAGGCGCGGCGTCAATCCCAGCGGATCGGTCCAACTGATTGCATTCGCAGCATATTGGTAGGCATTTAGTCCACCACGCAAATCTATCGGATCCTTGCTAATGAACCTACCCGCCTCCGGATCATAGTATCGGTGTCGGTTATAAACTAACCACTTCGACGTTCAACTTCCACGCACGGCCGCAACCCCTTACCCAGCAAGCCTTTCCGCCATCACCTCCCGCACCATCCAATTTTTCGCCTAGATGCGATTCTCAGCGCCTTCGCATCTCAATTCAATCATAGAACGCTGGATTTGCCGTAGTCCGCAAGACGACGGCGAACTCATGGTGGTGCTCGTCAAGCAGCGCACGAACCACACACCGCCCTCAGCTTGACCCGTCGATCATCGCCCGATCAGTTCCGTATGCCCTGGATGGAAGCGGTCAACGCCCGCCCGGCATTCTCGGCTTCAAACCCGGCGAACGCGTCTGCCTCTCCATCAATCATGTCACTCGCCAGATCTCTATCTCGCCTGACTTCGGTTGACGCCACATACAGCAAGGGCCGCGATAGCGGCCCTTTATCTAGCTAATTAAGTATGATCGACTATACGATACTGATCTGGCCCGATCCACAATATTGACCGATAAGGAACAGAAACAACTCCGGTCTCTCGATAATGCTCGACGAGTTCTTCCGGACTCCAATCTCGCCCTGCCGAGAACAGCGCACTGATCTCGATAAGCATCTTCACAAGATTCTGACGATCGGCATCACTCGAAATCGGTCGAACCCACTGATCCTCTTGTTTACTGAATCCGGCAGATTGCAAAATGTGGATATATGCAGAAACACTCGAAATAACAACGCACCTATTCCCGGCCACCTCAACAACAATAGTCTCATTCTCTGGAAAGAGCGTCATTTCCTAACCTTTACGTTCACGATTGTCTTGACATAGTCATTGTCTGCAGTGGAAACAGAGTCACCACCATCTCTGGCGCTCCGCCCGGCAAATGGTTTCATGACGCGCGCTTTATTGCAAAGAGCGCTCCAAACTCTCCAACAGCACTTGCGCTAACTTCGTCGTGTCTCCAGGCAGCCCCGGACTAGACAGTACCTTTTTGACTGCCATTCGAAGCAGCATAAAAATTTCCGTGCCCGTAGAGCCTGCCACCATCGCATCAAGCACCTCCTCTGCAAGCGAGTGAGCGCTATCGCGCTCAAGCAACTTAGCCAGCTTCTTAGCTTCAGAATAGTGATCGTATGAACTCATTTCATTACCGTGTGCAGAAACTCTTTAACCTCACGCCGTGCGTCGGAGTAACCACCTCGATCCCGCCGCCTAGATTGTCGCCAACAGCAGGGGCAGCTCTAGTTACAAATGGAGTATCGGCGTGAATGAGGCTAGCCCAATTTCCGTCCCGGTCTTAATTGGAAAATTCCGACTCTTCGGGGTGGGCCGAATCGGCCCGATCGGTGCACTGGCGGGCGAATTCCGCCGGTGTCATCCACTGCAGCGCAGAGTG
>NZ_JAAGNW010000214.1:0-5517 GCF_010645215.1 Burkholderia multivorans
GGGGTTCTCGGCGATGAGCTCGAGGCCGCCCGGGCGGCGCTTCAGGCGCTTGACGGTGACGTCGTCGCCGAGCCGCGCGACGATGATCTGGCCGTCCTTCGCCTCGGTGCGCTTCTGCACGGCGAGCAGGTCGCCGTCGAGAATGCCCGCGTCGCGCATCGACAGGCCGCGCACCTTCAGCAGGTAGTCGGGCTTGCTGGAGAACAGCGCCGGATCGCACGCGTAGTGCTGGGAGATGTGTTCCTGCGCGAGGATCGGGCTGCCGGCCGCGACGCGGCCGACGAGCGGCAGCTGCATCAGCGTTGCGTGCGGCAGCGTGAACTGGTGCGGCGCATCTTCCAGGCCCAGCAGGCGGATGCCGCGCGAGGCGCCGGCCGCCAGCTCGATCACCCCCTTGCGCGCCAGCGCACGCAGGTGCTCCTCGGCGGCATTGGGCGAGCTGAAACCCAGCTCGGCGGCGATCTCCGCGCGGGTGGGCGGGAACCCCGAGCGCTCGATCGCGCGGCGGATCAAGTCGACTACTTGCTGCTGACGGGCGGTGAGTTTGATCATGGCATGACTGTATGGATAGACAGTGATCTGTATTTTTATACAGTGTCCGGCGAAATTCAAGTGTTACTTGAAGTTCGTCGCTATCGCGCCGGTTCCGCCGCCTCGTCGCGCCGCCACAGCGCCGCTCCATCTGCCTCAGCCGCCGATCAGGCCGTCATTACCACTTTTAGGTATTAAAAAATGAGGAACGATTATTTTTAATGATGAAAGGTGTTCGCTAGACTGGCTCGACATCTGCAACAAACCACCACACACCGGAGAACAACAGATGGTCAAGCGCAACACGGGGTTAGCGAGCGGCGTGCGCCGCCTGATGGCGACATTCGCGCTCGGCGCAGCGGCGGCGCTCGGCGTCGTGGCCCATGCGCAGGCGGACACCACCTTCCTGAATGTGTCGTACGACCCGACCCGCGAGTTGTATCAGGACTTCAACCAGGCGTTCGGCAAGGCGTGGAAGGCGAAGACCGGCGAGACCGTCAACTTCAAGCAGTCGCACGGCGGCTCCGGCGCGCAGGCGCGCTCGGTGCTCGACGGGCTGCAGGCGGACGTCGTCACGCTCGCGCTCGCCTACGACCTCGACGCGCTCGCCAACAAGGGGCTGCTCGCGAAGGACTGGCAAAAGCGCCTGCCGGACAACGCGTCGCCCTATACGTCGACCATCGTGTTCCTGGTGCGCAAGGGCAATCCGAAGGGCATCAAGGACTGGGACGACCTCGTGAAGCCGGGCGTGTCGATCGTCACGCCGAATCCGAAGACCTCGGGCGGCGCGCGCTGGAACTACCTGGCCGCGTGGGCCTACGCGCAGCACAAGCCGGGCGGCAACGAGCAGACCGCGAAGGATTTCATCGCGAAGCTGTACAAGAACGCGGGCGTGCTCGATTCGGGCGCGCGCGGCGCGACCACGAGCTTCGTCCAGCGCGGCATCGGCGACGTGCTGATCGCGTGGGAGAACGAGGCATTCCTGTCGCTCAAGGAGTTCGGGCCCGACAAGTTCGAGATCGTCGTGCCGTCGGTCAGCATCCTGGCCGAGCCGCCCGTCGCGGTGGTGGACAAGGTGGTCGACAAGAAGGGCACGCGCAAGCTGGCCGAAGCGTATCTGAACTTCCTGTACAGCCCGCAGGGCCAGGAGATCGCCGCGCGCAACTATTACCGGCCGCGCTCGAAGGACGTGCCGGCCGCGCTGACCAGGCAGTTCCCGAAGCTCAAGCTGTACACGGTCGACGATACGTTCGGCGGCTGGACGAATGCGCAGAAGACGCATTTCGCCGACGGCGGCGTGTTCGATTCGATCTACTCGCCGCAATGAGCGAGCCGGCGGCGCGCGGCGCCGCCGACCAACAGAACCGCCGACAGGCGCGCCCGCAAGGCGCGCCTGTCGGCGTGAATCCCATGTGCATGACCCTGGAATCGCAAGACGCATGACGACGTTCACCTTCCGCAAGCCGAGCGCGTTGCCCGGATTCGGCGTGACGCTCGGCATCACGGTGGCCTATCTGAGCCTCGTGGTGCTGATTCCGCTCGCCGCCACCTTCCTGAAAACCGCGACGCTGAGCTGGCCGCAGTTCGTCGCGGCGACCACCTCGCCGCGCGTGCTCGCGTCGTACCGGCTCACCTTCACGGCCGCGCTGGGCGGCGCGCTGATCAACGCGGTGTTCGGCTTTCTCGTGGCGTGGGTGCTGGTGCGCTATACGTTCCCGTTCAAGCGGGTCGTCGATGCGATCGTCGACCTGCCGTTCGCGCTGCCGACCTCGGTCGCCGGCATCTCGCTCGCGGCCGTGTACGCGACCAACGGCTGGCTCGGCCAGTATCTCGCGCCGTTCGGCATCAAGGTCGCGTTCACGCCGTTCGGGGTGCTGGTCGCGCTGACCTTCATCGGGCTGCCGTTCGTCGTGCGCACCGTGCAGCCGGTGCTCGAGGATTTCGAGCGCGAGCAGGAGGAGGCGGCCGCGTGCCTCGGCGCGTCGCGCTGGCTCACGTTCCGCCGGGTCGTGCTGCCCGCCGTGACGCCCGCGCTGCTGACGGGCTTCGCGCTCGCGTTCGCGCGCGCGCTCGGCGAGTACGGCTCGGTGATCTTCATCGCCGGCAACGTGCCGATGAAGTCGGAAATCACGTCGCTCCTGATCATCACCAAGCTCGAACAGTACGACTACGCGGGCGCGACCGCGATCGCGGTCGTGATGCTGGTTGTCTCGTTCCTGATGCTGCTGCTGATCAATACGCTGCAGTGGTATCTGCAACGCCGCACGCGCCGCGGCGCGGGCGGCCCTGCGCCGGCCGCGGCCGTGCTGGCGACGGGAGCTGCGCAATGACCCGGGAGACCACTGCCGTGCTGCCCACGCCACCCGCGGCCGACGCCGCCCGCCGCGCCGCGCGCCGGCTCGACCCCGTCAGCGAATCGCGCGTCGTGCGCTGGCTGCTGACCGGGCTCGCGCTGCTGTTCCTCGCGCTGTTTCTCGTCGTGCCGCTCGCCGCGGTGTTCGTCGAGGCGCTGCGCAAGGGCGTCGGCTTCTATCTCGACGCGCTCGCCGATCCGGACGCCTGGTCGGCGATCAAGCTCACGCTGACGGTCGCGCTGATCGCGGTGCCGCTGAACCTCGTGTTCGGGGTGTGCGCATCGTGGGCGATCGCGAAGTTCGAATTCCGCGGCAAGGCGCTCCTGACGACGCTGATCGACCTGCCGTTCTCGGTGTCGCCGGTGATCTCCGGCCTCATCTACGTGCTGCTGTTCGGCGCGCAGGGCTGGTTCGGCCCCTGGCTCCAGACGCATGACGTGCAGATCATCTTCGCCGTGCCCGGCATCGTGCTCGCGACGATCTTCGTCACTTTCCCGTTCGTCGCGCGCGAGCTGATCCCGCTGATGCAGGCGCAGGGCGCCGACGAGGAGGAGGCCGCGCGCGTGCTGGGCGCGTCGGGCTGGCAGATCTTCCGCCGCGTGACGCTGCCGAACGTGAAGTGGGGGCTGCTGTACGGCGTGATCCTGTGCAATGCGCGCGCGATGGGCGAATTCGGCGCGGTGTCGGTAGTGTCCGGCCACATCCGCGGCCAGACCGACACGATGCCGCTGCACGTGGAGATTCTCTACAACGAATACAACTTCGCCGCCGCGTTCGCGGTCGCGTCGGTGCTCGCACTGCTCGCGCTCGTGACGCTCGCGCTCAAGCTGCTCGCCGAACGCCACCTGTCGGCCGAACTCGCGGGCGCGCGCGACGCCGCCCCCGCGCATGCCGGCCCCGTCACCGCATCGTCGAATCCGTAAAGAGGCAAACCAGATGGGCATCACCGTACGTAATCTGCACAAGCGCTTCGGCGACTTCACCGCGCTCGACCACGTCTCGCTCGATTTCCCGCCGGGCGAGCTGGTTGCGCTGCTCGGGCCGTCCGGCTGCGGCAAGACCACGCTGCTGCGCGTGATCGCCGGGCTCGAATACGCGGACGGCGGCCAGGTCGTGCTGCAGGGCCTCGATGTCGCGTCGGTCGGCGCGCGCGAGCGGCAGGTCGGCTTCGTGTTCCAGCATTACGCGCTGTTCCGCCACATGACGGTGTTCGAGAACGTCGCGTTCGGGCTGCGCGTGAAGCCGCGCCGCGAGCGGCCGTCGGACGCCGTGATCCGCGCCAAGGTGCACGAGCTGCTGCAGCTCGTGCAGCTCGACTGGCTCGCCGAGCGCTATCCGTCCGAGCTGTCGGGCGGCCAGCGGCAGCGCATCGCGCTCGCGCGCGCGCTTGCGGTCGAGCCGAAGGTGCTGCTGCTCGACGAGCCGTTCGGCGCGCTCGACGCGAAGGTGCGCAAGGAGCTGCGCAGCTGGCTGCGGCGTCTGCACGACGACCTGCACATCTCGACGATCTTCGTCACGCACGACCAGGAGGAGGCGCTCGAGGTCGCCGATCGCATCGTCGTGCTGAATCACGGCCGGGTCGAGCAGGTCGGCAGCCCGCAGCAGGTATACGATCATCCGCAAAGCGCGTTCGTCTACGAGTTCCTCGGCGCGGCGAACCGGCTCTCGGGCACGGTCAGCGGCCAGGGCTTCGTCGCCGACGGCGCGGCTGCGCCGATCGCGGTCGAGGCGGATTTCGCCGGCCCCGCGCTCGCGTTCGTGCGGCCGCACGATCTGCAACTGGTGCCGCGCGCGGATGCGCGGCAGGACGGCATTGCCGTCGACGTGCGCCGCGTGGTGCCGCTCGGCGGCTCGGTGCGGGTCGAGTTGCACACGCGCGCCGCGGGCCGTCTGCTCGAGGCGGAGCTGGACCGCGATGCGTGGCGCGCGCTGTCGCTGGACGTCGGCGACGGCGCCACGGTGGTGCCGCGCGCGGTGCGCGTGTTTCCGGCGCAATGAATTCAACAGGCAGTCCAGACCAACAACGATAATCGCCTAGGAAAGAGGCTTACCCATGAACTTCCAGCAACTGCGCTTCGTGCGCGAGGCCGTGCGCCAGAACATGAACCTGACCGAAGTCGCGAACGTGCTCTACACGTCGCAGTCGGGCGTCTCGAAGCAGATCAAGGATCTCGAGGACGAGCTGGGCGTCGACATCTTCATCCGGCGCGGCAAGCGCCTGACCGGGCTGACCGAGCCGGGCAAGGCGGTGCACCAGCTGATCGAGCGCATGCTGCTCGACGCCGAGAACCTGCGCCGGGTCGCGCGCCAGTATGCGGACCAGGACAGCGGCCATCTCGTCGTCGCGACCACCCACACGCAGGCGCGCTACGCGCTGCCGAAGGTGATCCGCCAGTTCACCACGGTTTATCCGAAGGTGCATCTGGCGCTGCGCCAGGGCAGCCCGCAGCAGATCGCGCAGATGATCCTGAGCGGCGAGGCCGACCTCGGTATCTCGACCGAGGCGCTCGACCGCTATCCGGATATCGTCACGTTCCCGTGCTATTCGTGGCACCACGTGGTGGTCGTGCCGAAGGACCACCCGCTGGTCGGCCGGCAGAATCTGTCGCTCGACGACATCGCCGAGTATCCG
>NZ_JAAGNW010000214.1:5527-6524 GCF_010645215.1 Burkholderia multivorans
TCGACCAGGCGTTCGCGAAGGCGGGCGCGGTGCCCGACGTCGTGCTGACCGCGATCGACGCCGACGTGATCAAGACCTACGTGGAGCTGGGCATGGGCATCGGCGTGGTCGCCGCGATGGCCTACGACGCGCAGCGCGACGCGGGGCTCGTCGCGCTCGACACGCAGCAGCTGTTCGAGGCGAGCACGACCCGGGTCGGGCTGCGCAAGGGCGCGTTCCTGCGCGCCTATGCGTATCGGCTGATCGAGATGTTCGCGCCGCATCTGACGGAAGCGGAGATCGCCGGGCAACTGCGCGAAGCCGCCTGACGCGCGGCATGCCGGACCGCATGGCAGGTCCGGCAAGATCCGCCGCGGCGCGCCTGCCGGCCGCCGCGGCCGAGCAGCGGGCGACGCGCCGAGCAGGCGCAGCCTTCCCTCATCGAGTCGATCCCATTCGAATTCATATCGTTGATCCTCAAGAATAAAATCTCGTTCGCAACGGACGGATTCTTGAACAATCGTCCGAGATCACGCTTCACTTCGAAAAATGTCCCGACTCGACTTCGGCGGACGAATGCCTCGAGCACGTCGAAGTGACGTACTGGATTGACGCGACACCCTCATGCCGCACGCCTTGCCCGGTTGCTTCGAGTTCGCACGGGCGCTGCACCAGCACCAGCCGGGCCTTCTGCAAGTCACGTAGCGCGCCTGCGGGCCTCAAGCCTGAATGGCGCGAGCGTCGCTACGCGCGCCGCGCATCAGGCTTGTCCGCACCTTCGTTCGTCATCCGAAATCATCGTTCGACCTTGTCGGAATGTGTTCGCTTTCTTTTAATTGAATCTTTATTCGATTTAATTGAATAGGGTGCTCGCGGCGAACGATATTTTTGTTCCATTACTAAAAATTACAGATTATATTTATCCGCAAGCCGGGCATGCCAAGAAGCCGGCCCATACACGTTGCGATACATCACGTGTTTATCAAATCAAGTAAACAACAGGGCCATCGATCATGAA
>NZ_JAAGNW010000214.1:6534-7499 GCF_010645215.1 Burkholderia multivorans
CGCCCTCGATGGCAATTCCACCGTACCTGCTTGATCGACCTGCATTGCGCCGAATGGGTGCGCAGCGCCGCCGGCGTCTATCAAGCAATTTGATTCGGATATCAATTCATGAAACCAATCAATACGAATACCGCCGCCGCGATGTTGATGGCTTCGCTTGGAACGTTGTCCCTTGCCGCGAGCGCGCAGTCTGCGCCGCCCGCTGCCGGGGCGTCCGCGACCTTGTCTCAAGCGCTGGAATCCACACCGTCCGGTCAATCGGTCAAGGAACGCATCCAGAACAATACCGCCAAGCTCGACCCGGCCTTGACGAATCTGAGCGCATCGGTGCAGCGCGCCCAGGCGGCCAGAAACGCCGGCAGTTCGCTGCCTCAAGCGGAGCAATACGTCAGCGTCGACGTCATCGCCCACCAGAACGTGCAGCAGACCGTGGTCCAGCTCGAACGCCTCGGGTTCAAGACCGCCGCGGTCTACGGCAACTACATCAGCGGCCGCCTTCCCGTCTCGAAGATCGACCAGGCGGCCGCCATTCAGGACATCCGGCGCATCAACAAAGTGGCCAGGGCCACCCGCTCGGGTTCCGTTCAGGGGCAGGGAGACTACGCCCAACTGAGCCGGTCGCTCAGGCAAGCGCTCGGCAAGCAAGGGGACAAGCTGAACGGGAAGGGGATCACGGTCGGGATCCTGTCCGACTCGTTCAACTGCAACAAGCAACTGAACCAGGATGCGGATCACGTCGCCCAATTCGGCCGCCAGGACACCCTGGAGGACGACATTGCGACCGGCGACCTTCCCGGCAACGGCAGGATCCGAATCCTGAAAGACGCCTCTGATTGCCTGAATGCCGGCACCGGCGACGAAGGGCGCGCGATGGCGGAAATTGTCCATGACGTCGCGCCCGGCGCCGACATTGCGTTCTACACCGCGTGGGAAGGCATTGCCGATTTTGCCCAGGGCATCGAAAC
>NZ_JAAGNW010000214.1:7509-10083 GCF_010645215.1 Burkholderia multivorans
ATCGGTTATTTCGATGAACCGGCCTTTCAGTCGGGCATCGTCGGCGTGGCGATCGACAATGTCGTCCGGAACCGCGGCGTGGCTTATTTCAGTGCGGCGGGCAACGACGCCCTGGGTTCCGCGAAAACCAACTACGTGAACAATTCGGCGCAATTCTCGGATCAGCCGGTGGACCCGAACGGTACCGGCACCCCGGGTCGCCCGCTCGATTTCGATCCCGCGGGGAAAGCCAAGCTCTACGTCATCCCCATTCACGCGGTCAACAAGTTCAGCGACGCGCCGCTTTGGCCGTTCGATTTCAGGCTGTATTGGGATCAACCGATCGACAACAGCACCAGTTCGCTCCAGCTATGCCTGGGCGATCGCAACGGCAAGCCGCTCAAGGTAACGTATCAGGGGCGAACCTTGCCTTCGTGCACGGATGCGTCGGTCATCGGACAACAAGCCATCGTGCGCAGCCAGCTGGTCGGCAGCGAGTCTGCTGCGACCTTGCGGATCCTGCTGCTCGACGGTCCGGCTCCCCAGCGAGTCCGCCTGCTCACGGGGGGCAGTGTCGTGCTCGATCGCTTCGGCACCGCCGATGCATCTATCTATGGGCACGCGCTCTCGCCGAACGCGATCGCGGCGGGCGCGGCCGACTACCTGAATACGCCTCAATGCGATTCGACGTTGACTGCGGCGAAGCTCGAGAGTTTTTCGTCGCACGGTGGCGGCCTGATGGTGTTCGACAACGGCGGCCGGCCCTTCAGCCGCGCCTACCCCGACAACAAGCCGGATCTCGTCGGGCCTGACGGCGCAAGCTCGGTGTTCTTCGGCAGGAAGGAGCCCGACAGCGCGAAGGGATTCGGTGTCTACAACCTGAGCTGCCGCTACTACCACGCCTATCCGCAGCAATTCTTCGGTACGTCCGCGGCGGCTCCGCACCTTGCCGCGGTCGCGGCGCTGCTGCGCCAGGCGGCGCCCCAGGCCACTCCCGCGAAGCTCTACGACGTGTTGCGCAAGACCGCCCAGGATATGGGAACCCCGGGTCGCGACAACGAGAGCGGGGCTGGTTTCGTGCAATCGGACAAGGCGTATCGCGCCGTCATCGAGTAACGGCGACCGTTTGCCGAACAGGTCGACGAAGCGCTGCGGAAACCGCAGCGCAGTTCCATCGATCCGCGGTTTGCGTCACTTTCGCCGGGACGTGGCCCGATTCTGTCCTCGGGGTCGCGGCCGCTTTCCTGGTGAACGCGGGTGGAGACGGTACGACGCCGGGCCCGCCGGCCGTCCCCCCGTTGCGCCATGCCGTCCGGCTCGCCATCTTTTGATCGAAATCAGACAAGCCGGATTTTCATGGCGAGGGGCGCGCGCCGGGACTCAGGTTGTTTCTCCGCATAAACCCTAGATTTGTGTCGATTTCGTTGCGCGAAACGCGAGAAAAGTCCAGCATAAGCGCTTCCCGGGACCCGTCAGACGGGGCTGGGGCGCGCGGCGCGCGTAATCACGGGATGGTGCCAACCTTTTCCGCAGGGACTCCACGTCGAATTCGATGCCACCACCCTGATTGTCGGGCTATCGTGCGCAAACGTTTGCTCAACATTAAAACGACACCCGGTCCAGCCGGGCACACCTTGCAAGGAGAACTGCATGGAATTCACCGTCCGTCGTCGCGTGCTGGCTGCCGCGGCTCTGTGCGTGGCCGCTGCCGTCACGCCGTTTTCCGTCGCCCATGCGCAAAGCACGCCCAAGCCGAAGGTCGCGCTCGTGATGAAATCGCTCGCGAACGAGTTCTTCCTGACGATGGAGACCGGCGCGAAGGATTACCAGAAGCACAACGCCAGCCAGTTCGACCTGATCACGAACGGCATCAAGGATGAGACCGACACCGCTAACCAGATCCGCATCGTCGAGCAGATGATCGTGTCGAAGGTCGACGCGATCGTGCTCGCGCCGGCCGATTCGAAGGCGCTCGTGCCGGTCGTCAAGAAGGCGGTCGACGCGGGCATCATCGTCGTCAACATCGACAACCGGCTCGATCCGGACGTGCTCAAGTCGAAGAACCTGAACGTGCCGTTCGTCGGCCCGGACAACCGCAAGGGCGCCAAGAAGATCGGCGATTTCCTCGCCAAGAAGCTGAAGGCGGGCGACCAGGTCGGGATCATCGAGGGCGTCGGCGATGCTGAACGAATACCCGAACCTGAAGGCGCTCCTCGCCGGCAACGACAACATGGCGATCGGCGCGGTCTCCGCGGTGCGCGCGGCCGGCAAGCAGGGCAAGGTGTACGTGGTCGGTTACGACAACATCAACGCGATCAAGCCGATGCTGCAGGACGGCCGCGTGCTTGCCACCGCCGATCAGTACGCGGCGAAACAGGCGGTGTTCGGCATCGACACCGCGCTCAAGGCGATCGCCGAGCACAAGAAGCAGTCGGAAATGTCGGGCGTCGTCGAGACGCCGGTCGATCTCGTCACCAAGAAGTAAGCGGGGCGTGGGCGGCGGCGCCGCTCAAGATCGACGCGCGGCGGCCGTTATCCGCAGTGAGCATCACGACGGCCGCCTCGCGTTTCCCGTCCTTGCATCGATACGCGGCC
>NZ_JAAGNW010000215.1:0-8419 GCF_010645215.1 Burkholderia multivorans
GCTGCACCGGCGCGCCAACGCCTCGGGCGTGCAACCCGCGTCGCGCGCCGCCAGCTCGGTCGGCAGGCCGAACGTGTCGAAGCCGGTGGTGTACATCACGTCGTAGCCTTGCATCCGGCGGAACCGCGCGTCGGCGTCGGCCAGCACGTAGTTCCGCGCGTGGCCGATGTGCAGTTGTCCCGTCGCGAACGGCGGCAGTTCGATGATGAACCACTTGGGGCGGCCGGGCCGCACTTCGGTGTCGAACACCCGCGCGTCCTGCCACGCCTGTTGGAAGTGGGGTTCGAGGGAAGCCGGACGATAGTGTCGCGGAGCGTGGGCGGCGGGCGTGCGCTCGGCGGTCATGCCCAGCACTCCACCGCCCGCACGCGATCGAGATAGGCGCCCGGCAGCACGTCGGCGGCCGCCAGCAGATGGTCGAGGTAGTCGCGCGTGGGCCTCAGGTTCGGCCGCACCATCTCGGGGTTGGCCACGTAGGTGAAGGCGGCCGTCAGGCGACCGCTGGCGACGTCGCGCACCCGCACCGCGGCCCGCCGGTAGTGATGCGGGACCAGCTCGATCGAATCGAGTGCGTCGAGCGCGCCCGGCAGCATCAGGTTGAGCGTGCCCTCGACCTCGCCGTCGCTCGCCGGTTCGATGTTCGCGAAGCCGATATGGTCGTGCTGCGACGACACCTTGTTGAAGGTCAGCCGGTAACCGTGGATGATGCCGGGCCGCCGGTCGAGCAGCACCTCCCCGAAGCGGGCGAGGCGCTCGCGCAGGCGCGCCTCGCTCATGTTGGATCCGTACGCGAAATAGCAAAGCTGGCTCATCGTGTCTCTCCACACTGATCCAGTCGTCCCGCCGTCCGGCGGGCACACCGCTATCGATTGCCGTTCGATCCGCGGACGTCTCCTGGCGGAGGTCCGGGCCGCCTCATTTCAAGATCCACGCGGATGGGACAACGCGCGCGCCGGATCGAGGTCCGGCGAGCCGCGTCGACGATCGGTTCTCGTTGCGGTGATTTTTTCCGATCCTTGATCAAAAACTAGATCGGAATCAAGGGCATATCCAGCTACCAATTCTGGTAGGCAGCGGCAGTGCGCGGGCAAGCCCGGAAGCGCGCGGCGGAGCGTGATGAAAGGTGCGCGAAGGGAAAGCCGCGGATGCGCGGCCGGCCTTGCGCCTGATGAAACCCGACCGGGACGGGCTGCAACGGACGCCCGCACGTAACGACGCCCGGCCCGGAAGACTCCGGCGCCGGGCGTGGCGGACGACGGGCGGCGCGCCGTTACAGCACGGTCGCCATCCGCTTGCGCTCGTTGCGCAGCATCGCGTAGTTGGCGACGAGCACTCCGATCGTCACCGCGGCGATGAACAGCGTCGCGAGCGCGTTCATCTCGGGATTCAAGCCGAGCCGCACACGCGAGAACACGACGAGCGGCAGCGTGGTCGAGCCGGGGCCGGACAGGAACGCGGACAGCACGAGGTCGTCGATCGAGAGCGTAAACGACAGCAGCCAGCCCGACACCAGCGCCTGCGAGATCAGCGGCAGCGTGATCGTGAAGAACACCTTGAGCGGCGTCGCGCCGAGATCGAGCGCGGCTTCCTCCAGCGACGGATTCAGCTCGCGCACGCGCGACTGCACGATGATCGCGACGTACGAGATGCACAGCATCACGTGGCCGAGCCAGATCGTGAACACGCCGCGCTCGGCCGGCCAGCCGAACCACTTGCCCAGCTCGATGAACAGCAGCAGGAGCGAGATGCCCTGGATCACCTCGGGAATCACGAGCGGCGCGTTGATCATCCCGCTGTACAGCGCGAAACCGCGAAAGCGCCCCATCCGGGCCAGCACGAAACCGGCCCAGGTGCCGATGAAGACCGAGGCGAACGCGGTCAGCACGCCGATCTTCAACGACAGCCAGGCGGCCGCGATCAGCTCCGAGTCCTCGATCAGCGCCGCGTACCAGCGGGTCGAGAAACCCGACCAGACGGTGACGAGCGCCGACTCGTTGAACGAGTAGACGATCAGGCTCAGGATCGGAATGTAGAGAAAGCCCAGGCCGATGGCCAACGCGGCAAACTGCAGATAACGATTCGGCTTCATCGACGGCGTCCCTCCAGCTCCTTCGCCTGGTAATACTGGAACACCGCCATCGGCACCAGCAGCAGCAACACCATCGCGACCGTCACGGCGGACGCCATCGGCCAGTCGGCGTTGTTGAAGAACTCATTCCACATCACGCGGCCGATCATCAGCGTGTTCGCGCCGCCGAGCAGCTCGGGGATCACGTATTCGCCGACGGCCGGGATGAACACCAGCAGGCAGCCCGCGATGATGCCGTTCTTCGACAGCGGCAGCGTGATCTGCACGAACGCCTTCCACGGCTTCGCGCCGAGGTCGTAGGCGGCTTCGAGCAGGCGCAGGTCCATCTTCACGAGATGCGCGTAGAGCGGCATCACGAGGAACGGCAGATACGAGTAGACCATGCCGATGTAGACCGCGATGTTGGTGCGGTACAGCTCGATCGGCGTGCTGATGAGGCCCGTCCACAGCAGGAAGTTGTTCAGGAGCCCGTTGTTCTTCAGGATACCGATCCAGGCGTACACGCGGATCAGGAACGACGTCCAGAACGGCAGCATGACCGCCATCATCAGCAGGTTGCGGCTCGCCGGGTTCGAGCGCGCGATGTAGTACGCCATCGGGTAGCCGAGCAGCAGGCACAGCAGCGTCGTGATGCCCGCGACCACCACCGAGTTCACGTAGGTCGCGAAGTACAGCGTATCGGTGAACAGGAACGCGTAATGGCCCAGGTTCAATGCGATGTGCAGCACGCCGTCGCTGAAGCTCGTCAGCTCGGTATACGGCGGGATGCCCAGCTCCAGTTCCGCGAAGCTGATCTTGACGACCAGGATGAACGGCACCAGGAAGAACAGCAGCAGCCAGATGAACGGCCCGGCGACCACGGCCGAGCGACCGCTGAGCCCGAGCTTGCGCACCGGCCAGGTATACAGGGACGAAAGCGCGCTCATGAGGTCAGCACCACGCCCGCGGCCGCGCTCCAGCGCACGTAGATCTCGTCGCCCCAGCCGGGCGATTCCATGTCGGCGATCGCGAGGCTGGACACGTTCGCGATCACGGTCTTGCCGGAGTCGAGCTTCACGTGATACAGCGAGTAGCCGCCGACGTACGCGACGTTCGAGATCACGCCATGCGCCCAGTTGTAGGCGCCCTCGGGCGGCTTGCGCGTGAGCGCGATCCGCTCGGGTCGCACCGACACCGTCACCGGCATGCCGAGCGGCCCGGTGATCCCGTGGTTCACGTACAACCGCGACGGCAGCTCCGGCGTCTCGATGAACACGTGGTCCGGCTCGTCCTCGACGACATTGCCGTCGAACAGGTTGGTCGAGCCGATGAATTCGGCCGAGAAGCGGCTGTTCGGATACTCGTAGACCTCGTGCGGCGAGCCGATCTGCACGATCTCGCCGTCGCTCATCACCGCGAGGCGGCCGGCCATCGTCATCGCCTCCTCCTGGTCGTGGGTGACCATGATGCAGGTGACGCCGACCTTGTCGAGGATGTTGACCAGCTCGATCTGGGTACGCTGGCGGATCTGCTTGTCGAGCGCGGACATCGGCTCGTCGAGCAGCAGCAGCTTCGGCCGCTTGACGAGCGAACGCGCGAGCGCGACCCGCTGCTGCTGGCCGCCCGACAGCTGGTGCGGCTTGCGGCCCGCGTAGCGGCTCATCTGCACGAGCTCGAGCGCGTCGCGCACGCGCTCCTTCAGTTCGGCCTTCGGCACGCCTTCCTGCTTGAGGCCGAACGCGACATTCGATTCGACCGACATGTGCGGGAACAGCGCATACGACTGGAACATCATGTTCACGGGCCGCTTGTACGGCGGCATCTGCGCGAGATCCTCGCCGTCGATCAGGATCTTGCCCGAGGTGACCGACTCGAGGCCGGCCAGCATGCGCAGCAGCGTGGACTTGCCGCAGCCGGAACTGCCGAGCAGCGCGAACAGCTCGCCCTTCTGGACGGAAAGATTGACCTGGCGCACCGCCACGGTCTCGCCGAACTGCTTCACGACGTCGACGATCTGAACGAAATTCTCGGCGCGCGCATCGGCGCCGGACTGGGGCGGGTTGGACGGCGCGCCCGCGACCGGCGCGCTCGACTGGCTATTCATAATCGGGTGCTTCTCTCCTGCGTTTGACGAACAAAGCCCCCGGGGTTGCCAGGGGCTTCATGATCCGATGCTTGGCGGGCCTTGCGCGCCGCTTCAGCGTCCTGACTTCAGCTCCGTCCAGAGACGCGTCTGCAGACGCTGGATCTCGGGCGGCAGGGGCTTGAGCAGGAACAGCGTCTTCACGACCTCGGGCGGCGGATAGACGGCCGGGTCGTTCGCTACGTCCGGGCGCACGTACTTGCGCGCCTCGAGATTCGCGCTCGGGTAGTACACCGCGTTGGTGATCGCCGCGTGGACCTTCGGATCCTCGATGTAGTTGATCCACTCGAGAGCCGCTTCCTTGTTCTTCGCGTCCTTCGGAATCGCCATCACGTCGAACCAGACGCCCGCGCCGCCCTTCGGAATGTAATACTCGACCTTGTAGGGCTTCTTCGCCTCGAGCGTGCGGTGCTTGGCGATCACGACGTCGCCGGACCAGCCGAACGCGAAGCAGATGTCGCCGCCGACCAGGTCGTTGATGTAGCCCGACGAGTTGAACTGGGTGATGTACGGGCGGATCTTCTTGAGCACCTGCATCGCGGCCTGGTAGTCGGCCGGGTTGGTGCTCATCGGATCCTTGCCGATGTAGTGCAGCGCGGCCGCGAACATCTGGTCGGGCGCGTCGAGCACCGACACGCCGCAGGCCTTGAGCTTCGAGATGTTCTCGGGCTTGAACAGGATGTCCCAGTTGTCGAGCGGCACCTTGCCGAGGATCTGCTGGGCCTTGTTGACGTTGTAGGCGAGGCCCGTCGTGCCGTAGGCCCAGGGCACCACGTACTTGTTGCCCGGATCCGCGCCGGCGACGAGCGCCATCAGCTGCGGATCGAGATACTTGAGGTTCGGCAGCTTCGACTTGTCGAGCGGCGCGAAGATGCCGGCCGCGATCTGCTTGCCCGCGTAGTTGCTGGTCGGCACGACGATGTCGTAGCCGGAATTGCCGGTCAGCAGCTTCGCCTGCAGCGTGTCGTCGCTGTCGTAGTTGTCGTAGCGAACCTTGATGCCGTTCTGCTTCTCGAAGTTCGGGATCGTGTCCTTCGCAATGTAGTCCGACCAGTTGTAAACATTGAGCTGCGTATCCTTCGCCGCCGCGGCCGATGCGGCCGCACACAGCGCCAGCGCCGCGAACCGGCCCGCCACCTTTGCTTTCATCCCGTTCTCCCGTCCGGCCGGCTTGGATCCGGCCTTCATCTGCCTCGCCATGACGGCGCGCCGTGCGCACCGCCCCTCGAAAACCCCGAAAACTACCATTAATCCCCCGCCGTAACAAAAAAAACACACGGCTGTCGCGCAAACGGAACAGATTCGTGCCGCGGCAATGCGCACGCCGTCCGGCGCGAGGAAATGGCCGCAATTTTATCGGGTTATCGCCCCGTGTCCATCCCCGAAAAGATCGCGCGCCGCCCGAGCCGATCACCTACCCTAAATTTGTGCGCCGCTCGTTCGTCATTCCATTGAGAGCGGGCGCATTCCGCACCCGTCCCAACCGACCGCAGGTGCGCCCGACCATGAACAGCCACCCGTTCGCCACCCGCCCGGACGCGGGCCGCCCCGATGCAGGTCGCCCCGATGCGGATCCCTCCGGCGATCCCGGCGGCCCGCGCCGCTGGCTGTCGTTCGCCGGCGCGGGGATGCTCGTCGCGGTCGGCTACATGGATCCCGGCAACTGGGCGACCGCGCTCGCGGGCGGCGCGGCCTACGGCTATCGGCTGCTCGGCGTGGTGATCGCGTCGAGCCTGATGGCGATGCTGCTGCAATGGCTGGCCGCGCGGCTCGGCGTGGTCTGCGGGCGCGATCTGGCTCAATTGTGTCGGGAACACTATGGCCGCCGCGCCACCCTGCTGCTATGGATCGCGGCGGAGATCGCGATCATCGCGTGCGACGTCGCCGAGGTGGTCGGCGCGGCCGTCGCGCTGCAACTGCTGCTCGGCGTCTCGCTGACGACCGGGGTGCTGCTGTCGGCGGTCGGCACGCTCGCGATGCTGGCGCTGCAACGCCCCGGCACGCGCCTGCTCGAAGCCGTGATCACGACGCTGATCGGCTTCGTCGGCCTGTGCTTCGTCGTCGAGGTGGCGCTCGCGCAGCCCGACTGGCGCGCCGCGCTGGCCGGCACGGTGCCGCCGCCCGCGCTGCTGCGCGACGCGGGCATGCTGTGGATCGCGGCCGGCATGCTCGGCGCGACCGTGATGCCGCACAACCTGTACCTGCACTCCACGCTCGTCCGCCATCATGCGGCCCCGCGCGACGACGCCGCGATCCGGCGCGCGCTGTTCGGCGTGAACCTCGATACGTTCGTGTCGCTGTCGATCGCGTTCGTCATCAATGCGGCGCTGCTGATCGTCGCGGCCGCCGTGTTCCACGCGCACGGCCACCAGGACGTGACCGACCTCGCCGACGCGCACCGCCTGATCGCGCCGATCGTCGGCAACCAGTGGGCCGGCATCCTGTTCGCCGCCGCGCTGCTCGCCTGCGGACTGTCGGCGACCGTGACCGGCACGCTGGCCGGCCAGGCCGTGATGGAAGGGTTTCTCGCGCTGAGGCTGCCGCGCTGGCAGCGCGCGCTGCTGACCCGCTCGCTCGCGATCGGCCCCGCGCTCGTCGCGGTCAGCCTGTACGGCCAGCACGGCTCGAACTCCCTGCTGGTCGCGAGCCAGGTGGTGCTGAGCCTGCAACTGCCGCTCGCCGTGATTCCGCTCGTGCGCTTCACCTCGGACCGCGCGCTGATGGGCGCGTGGCGCGTACACGGCGCGGCGCTCGCGGCCGCCTGGGCGTGCACGGCGATCATCCTGCTGCTGAACGGCGCGCTCATCTGGCAGGCGGCGACGGGCGACTGAATTACAATGGGCCGACTGCGCGCGCGCCGCCACGGCGCGCTTCCGCTCACCGCTCCAACAGGATTCGTCGCCCGCCCATGCCCGCACGTCCCGTTGCCCTGCCCGCCGTCCGCCGTCCCGTTTCCCTCCGTTTCCTGATGCACGCACTGTGCGCGGCCGCCGCGTTCGCGAGCGTGCCGGCAGATGCCGCCGTCGCGCTGCTGCAACCGGCGAAGGAAGCCGTCGCGAGCGCGCCGCTGACGCTCACGCTGCTCTATTCCGCCGACGACGATGCGCCGCTCGACGTCGCCCCGCCCGCCGCGCTCGACGTCACGCTGACGGCCGACGACAAGCCGCCCGTGCCGCTTTCGCTGGTGCGCGACGCCGATGTGCCCGATCGTTTCACGCTGCGGCCCGGCGCGTACCGCAAGGTCCGCTACGCGGCCGCGTGGCCGGCGACCCTGCGCGGCGGCGTCACGATCACGCCGCTCGGTCTCGACGCCTCGCCCGCGCTCGTCGTGCTCAATCGCGGCCCGCGCCAGGTCGAGCTGGCGCGCGCGGAACAGGCGGCCGCGCAGGCGACGACGCCCGCCGCGCGCGACGCGGCCAACGCGCGCCTCGCCACGCTCGACACCGCGCCGCTGCCGCCCAGCGACGCGCTGACGACCGCCGCGCCGGGCTGGCTGTCGTCGCATCTCAGCTATTACGAGCCGATCTACTTCGGCGTGGGCGCCAACGGCGGCACGAGCGCGCGTTTCCAGCTCAGCTTCAAGTACCGGCTGCACATGCCCGACGATCCCGCCTCGCGGCGTTTCATCGACAACCTGTACTTCGCGTATACGCAGACCTCGATCTGGGATTTGTCGGGCGCGTCGAAGCCGTTTCGCGACACGAGCTACAAGCCGCGCCTGTTCTACTACATCGCCGACACCGGCTGGCGCAGCGCCTGGTTCACGCGCATGGGCGTGGCGGCCGGGATCGGCCACGAATCGAACGGCAAGGCGGGCAGCACGTCGCGCAGCCTCAACATCGCGTTCGTGCAGCCGACCTGGGAGTTCGGCAGGCTCGACGACTACCACCTGCAGGTCTCGCCGATGTTCTATTACTACCTGGAGAAGAGCGAGAACGAGGATATCGCGAACTATCGCGGCTATCTGGACCTGCTCGTGAAATACGGCAGCCCCGACGGCTGGCAGCTCGCGACCACGCTGCGCAAGGGCACCCGCCATGGCTACGGCAGCGTCGACGCGCAACTCAGTTATGCGCTGTCGAAGCTGATCGGGCAGGCCTGGGGCGGCTACGTGTGGATCGGCTACTTCAACGGCTACGGCGAGGACCTGCTCGACTACAACCGCCGCCAGCAGTGGATCGCGCGGATCGGGTTCAGCATCGCGCGCT
>NZ_JAAGNW010000215.1:8429-9998 GCF_010645215.1 Burkholderia multivorans
GCTGAGCCCGCCGGCGACGCCTGCCCGCATCGGTTAACATAGCGGTTCGCGCCAGCCTCCGGCGCACCGCTTCAACCCAACCGAACCGTAACGATCCGATGGCCTCCAACCTTCATGACAAGCCCGACAGCCCGTGCATCGGCGTCTGTTCGACCCTTTTTGACGAAGTCTGCAAAGGCTGCGGCCGCACCGCCCTCGAGGTCGCGAACTGGGTCTTCATGAGCGACGCGGAAAAACAGGCCGTGTGGGAGCGCATCACGCGCGAGGGCACGGCCATGCGCTTCCAGTACGACAAGCTCTGATCCGGCGCGCCGCGCGCGTGGCCGCATCATGCGGCCGTACAAATCGAGAAGGCGACCAGAGAACTCACTGCCGCTGTCCACGAACAGATACCGTGGAGAGGCTCGTCTTGCTGCGATTCGATTCACCTGCTCGCCTCTCAGGCGCTGTCCGACTTCGATCGCCAGCGCCTCTTTCGTGAAGACATCCATGACCGTCAAGGTACGGAACTTCGTCCCTTCCGCAAGCTGATCCGCGACGAAATCCATACACCAGACATCGTTCTGGCTTGGCCGGTACGATCTTCGCCACCCGTGCGTGTCACCACCATCTTTCGTCGCTTGGGCAGCTTCAAGCGCAACTGCAATTGCTATTCGCAATACAACCGGTACGTCGGGCTCCTGCCCAATTTCCAACCTTCCCGACACGACATGGACGCGGCGATAGCCGTAGCGTACGCGTGTGCATGTAATTTCGCGCATGCGTGCGCGCAGATCCTTGACGCTGCGGGTTGCTTCACGAGTCGACAGGCCCGACTCATCGTCAATCCGGAGTGGCTTACCACGTCATCCACCACGTCTCGTCTCAGCGCGGGCCGGGCCACTTTTTGCAGCTACGTCTCGCAGGATGGCTTTTGTCCAAGCTCAGTTCGGCAACCACTTTCAGCCCCGCATTCTCGTCCTGCAACGGCTTGAGTTCGCGGACCTGATCCGACTGCATCCCGGCGTATTGCTTCTTCCACCGATAGAACGTCTGCATCGGAAATGCCAACCTGGCGGATCGGGGATGCGCCGCCTCGAACGCACGGATTTCGGCAACGAGGTCCACGTGGATCGATCTTGAGTTATTCGATATGGCGCCCCCGATTTGCGGCCCGGGCTCCGCCCTTTTAATACCCTGCTTCGCGCTGATGACGCACCGTGAGGATGGCCACCCCGTCCTCATCGACCCGATACGGCAGTACGTATCCGCTGTCGCCGAAATCGATCAGCCACTCGCGAAATTCGACGTCGAGATCGTCGACGGGACGTCCCAGGCGGGGCTGCTCGATCAGCACGTTGACCCCGGCCCGAATTGCCCTCATCGCGCGCTGCGCCACCGCGGGGTCCTTCGTGGCAAGAAATTGGTGCAGGCGCTGCACCGCCCGCGCGGCATTGCGCGTCCAGATTACTTGCGGCACTCAGGCAACTCCGCGTCGCGTCCGGCTTCCAGCTCCGCCAGGTAGTGGTCCATGTCCGCGTGCGGCACGTGCAGCCCGGTGGTCTGGTAGTCCTGCCATGCATCGACGGC
>NZ_JAAGNW010000216.1 GCF_010645215.1 Burkholderia multivorans
ATCGATGTAAGCGCGGGGGTTGACGTGCTCGGTGGCTGTGGACAACTTCGCTCGAAGTCCCGCGTCCTGCGTCAATTCAAACCCGGACCAACGCCGGCATCTCCGTGACGCGCCTCTTCGGCGCCCATTCCATTTCTTCCTCAGTTCGCTAAGTTCACGCAGTTGTTTCGATCCATCGTTCTTGTCATTGCCCCTCTCCTCCCCAGGCGACCCAACAATGACTGAAGTTGCTTTTCAGATAAAAATCCGATGCTCAGAACTTCTTTTATTAATCGCCATTTAGGTATCGAGGTTGAGTATCTCGACCTGAAAACACTAACGCCCAGCCTGGCACTATCCCTCAAGGAGCTGCTCGCCTTGTACGGCTTGATCCTCGTGCGCAATCAGATCCTCGATGATCGTGCACTGACCGATCTCGCGCGCTTGATGGGGGACGGTCGACTCGAGCCGTCTGCGCGCAAAATCAGTCATAGTCCAATCGTGAAAGACGTCGCGTATATGACGAATTTGCGCGACCCTCAAGGGGAAGCGCTCGGATTTCCCGGTGACACAACCGATTTCTGGCACGCGGATCAGGAGTTTCGCGAACACCCAGCGTCATTAGGCATCCTCTTTTGTCTGATACCGGCTGAATCTGGTGGCGCGACCAGTTTCGCTTCAACCGCTGTCGAAAACGTCGGTATCAGCGATGACGAACTCCAGGTTTTGCGGGGACTCCGATCCACGCGACGTCCCGCTCTCGCTCACGACAACGCGCCGCAGATCACGATTTCCCATGCCGCCATCCAAACCAACCCGCTGACGCATAAAGACTATCTCTATGTGAGTGAGAATGCACTGGAATTCGTTGGCCAAAGCCCAGAGCAATCACAGCATTTGAAACACGATCTCCTGGCTCGCATTCTGAGACCAGAGAATCTGTATGCACATCAGTGGCGAGCGGGTGATGTCGTCCTCTACGACAATACCCAATCACTCCATCGACGCGAGGCATTTACGGGTCTCCGCTTTCTCAAAGCGCTCAAAATTTATCCGGATCGTGAGTATTTCGCTGCACCGGTTGGGCACGTTATTACATGATCGCACGAGGAGTTGATCATCATGCTAGCACTGCGAATCAGTGAGCACCTTCAAGCTGAGCTTCACCGTGCCATCCACGACAGCAATCTGTCATACCTCCCATCCATTGAATTGAAACCACCGGCGGCCGTCGAGATCCGGGCTGGTAAAGTGGGCGGCCTGCCATTTGATAGCCTCATCACCGACCTGGTGTCCGGCTGCCTGTCTGCCCGTCAGGCGTGCTATGGCACTTGCTTCGCGGCGAAGGCAGCGTGGAACCACGGTATCGACTTTGGCATACGACAAGCCAATATCTTGAACCCAGCACAGCTTGAGGACGATCTGCGCCGACTTCCCATCGGTCAGCGACATCTCCGCAACGGCTGGAACAGCGATCCGTCTTGGGACTGGGTGCGCGCACTGGCTCTGGCGCGGATCGTTCGCGCTTCGGGTCGGCACATCATCTTCATCACCAAGGCATTTATGGCCATGCCGACCAATTTGATCGCGGGCTTCGTCGAAACCGGCGCCGAAATTCGGCTTTCGATCAGTGCAATGGACAGTAATTCCCAGCTGGAGCGGCGCCTGAAATTTATCAAGCACTATCGCCGCGCAGGCGGTGTCACGATACCGATCTTGATGAGCGCCTGCTATCGCGACGCACGACTCATGGCTCGACAAGAGCGATTGGTGAATTGGTTGATCCGTGAGGATCTCCCAGCGGCCGAGAATAGTCTGCGGTTTCCCACCGATTTACCCATCTCGACATTGCTCGATCGCACACGCACCCGTCAGATCGCTCACTCGCGCGACATCTGGAGCGGGCGTCTGTATAGTGATCGGCTATCTTTTCCCACCACCACGACAGTTCCTCCCTGGTACGAGGGACTGCCATCTGGGTACCTATCGCAACTGGATCCCGATTTTATCCAGTCCCTCTTTACGGATCCCGTCGTGACTCACGATCAGGTGATCTCGTGCTCAGAGGAGTTACACCCACCCCAGCAATGTGGCGTCGCAATCCGTTTCGGTTAGCGCGAGACAAGACTGGGTTCGACAAAGTCCAACCTCCTCGTCCCATCTTTTATCGTCCGTCGCACCGACTCGAGATCCTCGTATGCCCTCACCACGCTCAGATCGAGACGATTCAGCAGATAAAAAGTGGGACGAGCCGGATTGTCCCTGAGTAAATCATAGACGTGGGGACGTAACCAAGGTCTACCATGGCGAACCGTATGGATTACGTCCGGTGGCCCCTCCCGAAGACGGACGATGTCAGACCGCCATACGCACAACGCGACGCACGCCATGGAGGCTCCGCACTGGCGACGGATTGCGTCTCGCGCTGTGGCATCAATCATGCACCGTTCTGCCCCGTGCGTGAACGGCTGCCGCGCATACACCGGCCTCGATTGCCAGCGCAACACGTCAGGTGTTTGCCCCTGACGTGAATCACCTCATCAGAGTGCGATCTCTCCTGTCTCACGCCATCACTTCCGATATCTGAAACATGAAAAACAAGACTGGATCTCCCCCCCCGATCTCAATGAGTCGCCCGCTCATCCAAACCGATGATGTGCTGGCCGCCATGAGCCCTCACGTCGGATACAGCGCGGCCGATCTGGCTCGGCAACTCGAGGTCTCCGGTCAGCGTCTCAGGGGTTTACTCAGTCGGTTATTACATGACGGGAAAATCGAACCGCAACAGAACAAGCTCCATCTATCCTCCTCGCGGCGCCCCCTCTATGTTCTGGCAAACCATTTTCCAGCGAATGAGATCGCCAACCATCAGACAACACAGCCCCCCATCATCAACACGCAACGCTTGCTGGAGACCATGCAACCCGGTGTGCCCTATGCTCTGCGCACGCTCAGCAGTACATTGAGAGCCACCCAACAAGTCGTGGAGCGTCTGCTACGCCCACTGATTGCGGATGGTCACGTCGTACGGCGCTTACGCAACCGCAGCACGGCCAACTCGGAGTCTCGAACGAGTACCTATACCCTTGTCACGCCTCCTTGTGACGCAATGCTGGACACCGCGTCCAACGTGAGCGCTACCGCGGCAGCACAGTCCGTATTCGATCGACCACCATTCGATTCCGAATACCATCGCTTGTTGACCTACCACTGGGGATTGTGTGATGCCGTGCGACGTCGAAGATAGCGCGTCGGCGTCGGACAGATGCGCGTCACTTTCGTTGAGTGAATACCCTCTCTGTCCGTTTGATGCTGCGTAACTGGGCCTGCGGTTCGTACCGATTGTTTGGCTACCGTGCTATTCGAATGCCATTTGGTTGAAAATATCGGCGTTCGGCAAGCCCCTGCAGAATCGCAGAAAACGAAGGCGTGTCCTTGGACTGTTCGGCTGTGTGTCGCCCACAACAACGACGATCGGCGGTATACAACGCACGCACACCCCGCGCGGTACTAACCTGCTATACATCGTTGAATCGGTCTGGCTAACACTCGGAGCCAGCGCGATCACACGACAGGCGTCTCAGCAACGCAATTACAGTCGGGTTTCCACGAAAATTGAATCATGTCGCTTATACCGCTTACTGAGCACTTGCCACAACCAATCCGTCATAATATTCCACTCCCTAGACTGCAGGAAAGCTTGAACCGCGACGATCCCATCCTCGGTTGTCGGTTGATTTTCACACCATGTGTAGAGAAAGCGAACGTGCTCCATGAACTCAACCATCTGGTTTCTAATGATCGACATCGCCAACGCAATGGCGCGCCGAAGTGACAGCTCTCGTTTATTGAGGATAAGCAGGATTATCATATTCGAATCCACACTACACTCAATACATTCCTTCTCAAAGGAAAAGATATCGTTACTACCACCCGAAATCACTGCAGCCAACCACCATATCCGTCGAATACGATTGGTTAAACCATGACTGTGAAGCATACCCCAATCAAGAAAACGATTCTGTGCAAACTCAGATAGCGTGAGAAGATGTTGAGTCCCAGACCGATAGGTTCCAGTAAGCAGATATTCTTCCGTTGTGGGTATCAGACCTTGGCTGTGATTACTACTATCTCGGCAGATCATCTGCAGATGGCCTACCCATCGCTCCCGAAATTGAGAAAACCAATTTTCTGGCACACCCGCTGCATGGATCTCGTTTAATGCTTCCAAACACGCCTGCTCAACCAGAGTTGAGTCAGCAGGAACAGTCATGGTTTCACTTATTTTAACGAGCCGTCGCGCTCGATTGTAAATTTCCTCTTTTTCGCGCCCCGAGTTGGCTATTTGTTCGCGTCCGAATGTGTCATTGATATACCAATTAACCGCAAATAATCTTCCAATTATTGATAGCCTATTTAAATCTGCACTTGGGTATAAATAAGACATCACATCATAACAATACTCCGATATACCAGGAATCCAAAGATTAAATCGGCCCGCCCACACTTTTGAAGCGTTTTGCACTTCCACAGAGACCGGATTGGGATTAAAATTTCGACAATAATCAACGATACTAAAATCATCGCAATCGAAAGCATCTCGCAATGTAAACGAGGTGCCAGCCGCAGCCTCACGAACCAATTCCTGGTACTCTTGTTTCACATAGAGTAGCCGCTCTCTATCTACCAAGGTATATCGTCTAGCACTGCCTGGTCGGCCACTATGGCTCAACCTCCATTCCTCACTCCGGATTTGGCCACGTATTCTCGATGGCCACGATAGCGTCTTCACGATGCCTCCTGTGCCTCCAATAGGTGTTCGCGCTCCGATGTTCAGAGTTGACTAAAGTTCAAGCGTACACGAAGCCGTGCCTGATAAGGAACCCTAGCGAGGTCCATTTTCGCCCTTGCACTAATCATTCGCACGCACGATCACTACTTAGGTACGACGTTTGCCGCAGTTCGACCGGAAGCTGGCGCTGGATCCCAGTCGTTCACTTCTTGGGCGGCATGCGGATATTTTCAGACATGAAATAAAAAATCATGCCCGCGCTGTTGTCGGCTGACCTGAACAGTTCGTTCAAGGGTGAACGGATTGGGGAAAGGAGATGAACTACGCGATCTGGACGCGCGATCGAGTTCCGCTTACGGGCTGCTGCGAGCGAGCTTCCGTCCGAGCCACGACGTGGAGAGGTGGCCGCGCAAATTCGGACAGTCGGGTGAGTGGAATGCCCGGGGCCTGAGCCAGCGATAATGCAGGTAAAGGAACCGAAAAGATGACGAAGAGAACCCGACGGACGCACTCAGCGGGGTTCAAAGCGAAAGTGGCCCTAGCGGCGGTCAAGGGCGAGCGCACGCTGGCCGAACTGGCGCAGCAGTTCGGTGTGCACCCGAATCAGATCACGGAGTGGAAGCGGCAACTGCAGGAGCGTGCGGTGGATGCCTTCGAACACCTCGGCCGCTTGCTTGAACGCGCCACCCAATCCAATCCGATTTAGCGCCCGACAGATGTGCTTTGTTCGAGATTTTGCGCAGGGTTGTGGAACTCGGCCGCGCCAGACAGCTGAGGAGCATCTGCGCCGGAATATGCAGCAAGTTCCTTGGCCACGCGATCGATGATGACTGCCTGCATGCCGTCGCGAATCTGGCTGTGCCGCCCGAAATGGCTGGAGGAAATCTCGGAACTTGAGCGGACTGGCACCGGGGGCACGAAAGATCAGGAAGCTCGATCTCCAAAATCACAAAACTGCTTGCAACTACCTATAGTTAAGCCATGACGAAGCGCGAAAAACTGATTGCCAAAGCCTTGAGCGCCCGAACATAGCTGTCACACCAAGATTTCCAACCAAGTAGATCTGGAGCCAAAGATGAATCGACCGGAAAATGCAACTGGCAAGGTTGATGGCCACTCTTACAATTGGCAAAATTTGCTAAACCGACAATATCCTTTCGGGGCCAGTGATCGCCCAGGCCTCATCGAAAAATTCGCCCTGTCTTGATTGAAATATTTCCCACCCGCATGCTGACTATGAACAAATTTTTATGACTCCATTTCCCGTCAAGGGTCTGACAGCGGATCAAAAATACCGGGGGTAAGACAACTGACACTACCGCATAGTGTGGTCCTTGAATTTCAGGCTCATAACGAAGGCCGATGGGTATCGAGGCAAATATATAAAATATTAATTTAGGTTGCATTTTCGGCAGATCGACCCAAACGCCAAAATTAAACCGCACGATCACCTAACATTATTCGCACCCCTCAAAGGAAACGCTTTCATGTCCGAACCTAAACTATTGGTGCTATTAGATGGGAGCGAGCCCAGTCCAATTCTGGTCCATAGTCTAGACTATCTAGATGCCAAAATCGATGGAATATCGTTGGTTGTTTTATGCGACCCAGCAGCCGCAACAACACTCTCCGATCGGAGGTATAAAAATAAGATCTCCTGGATCTCAGCAGGTACGCATTTTATCTCAACTCAATCCATTACTGATTTAATTTTAACGCAACCATCCGACCGCGTGGCATACTTACCAGGCGTCATACCTATAAATGAAAATTGCCTGCGTCAGCTGCTATCTATTCCACCAAAAGATTCGATAGCATTCATCCCGCCTCCAGTTACGAGTGATTTTTGGAAACCACACCAAAACCCCATCACAACAATTGGGTGGATTGCACCGCAACCGATGGCCCTCAATATTCTTTCTCATTTAACAAATAGCTCATCACGGAGACTTTCTGATCCACTTCCTATACTTCACAGTGAAATTCTTGGAATTAAGTTCTGTGCCGCACCAATTCACGCATGCCACGCATTCTCTCCAAGCTTTTCTGCAGGCCAAGCGTCCAAGTCATTTCATGTCGATGTGTGCGCCATTGTTCCGCATTTTGACTGCGAGCATCTACTCCCACATTGCCTTGAATCACTGGCAAATCAAACCCGACCGTTAAACTCCATCGTCGTCTTAGATGATGCGTCGACAATCCCGCCAATCGACATCGTCGAACAATTTCCCGGTGTCACACTCCTTCAATCCAAACACCATGTCGGTCCTGAGGCTCTAGTAGACTGCTTCGTTCGGCAAAATCACTTCAGCTGGTATTTATTGCAAGATGCGGATGACTACTCCTCAGTCGATCGTTTGGAACTCCAAATGGAGGCAGCAGAGCGATATCAATGTGAAATGGTTGGAACCCAAGAGTTTAGAGTTAACCAGCATGGTGATTTAACCAATTTAAATATCTATCCGAGTAACGTATCCCTTTCAATGAGAGCATTCCCCGGGCATTTGATACTCCATGCCACCTCGTTATTTTCACACAGCCTCTTCAATCGCGTAAATGGCTTTCGAGCTGATCTTCGATACAGCGCAGATACCGAATTTCATTATCGATCCGCCCTGGAGGGCTTGGTCATCAATATTCCATATGCTGCCTATGTACGGCGGATCCGCCCAGGATCTCTAACACAAGCTCCTTGGACCGGCACCGGATCTCCTGCAAGAGAGGTCGAGCGAACAAAAATCATGCACGAGATGGCTCTTGGCATGGAGATGCAAGTTCGCGGCCTGTTACCATCCACCAGATCTACGCACCCTCACGAAATCTTTCCTTTCAAGCATTTAATAGGACCGAATTTTCTTAAAAAATCTCACGGTGGCCGTAAAATAAAATAGGCATTTCGCCATGCCAAGCTATTTCAGAAAAATTTGGTTTTCAGACCTTTACGAAAACACTACGGCAAAGTGTACTTTGCTACCGCGTTTGCGTTCGTAGCCGTCATTATCCTGCGCGCAAACCGCTCTCGCAAGTCGATTGCAGCGTTTGACCATCGAGAATCGCCCTGCATCTGCCCCTTCCTGATCATATGCATCACTTCGATACCAGACAGGATGATGCAGGCGCAACGAAAATTCTTGAACCCGAGCATGGGGCGGGTGCGCCGCTTGATCGCGCGGTGGTCCTGCTCGATGATGTTGTTCAGGTACTTCGTCTGGCGGATCGTGACTGGTGCTTCACGTCCGGAATTGATGGACTCCAGCGCGGCCAGATTGGCGCCACTTTTGTCGATCGTCACCGTCCCGGGTTCGCCATTACGAGCGACCGCTGTCGTTTTGCCGCCGCCTTATCCCGATGGACCCGCAGCAGGAAATCGAGGTGTTGCCGGCCTTGTCGACGGGCGGTACAAATACTTCCGCTGGCCGACTCACCAGCTCTTGCCGACAGGCCGTTTGCATTTGCGGAATGCCTTTTCAAGCACCGGTAGCAGCTTGATAACCCATCGGTGCGCGCTCGAATGATCCACATCAATGCCCCACTCGTCCGTCATTTCCTCGAGGTTACGCAGGCTTAGTGAGTACGCTACGTACCATCGGACGCACAAGCAGGATCACGTCCAGCGGGTAGCGTCTTGCGCGGCGCCTTCGTGTTTGCCATGCGTTTCGGTCGACGAATTTTACTTGGCCGCCTAATGAGACAAAACCGAATAAGCCAGTATGACTTTCCGTGAGACGTGGGCTGCCGTGGCGAATTCAACGCAGGTTAGCATCTCCGACATCGCAGCATGGTGTACGCTGGACCACATTTGACATTAGCTTGTCTAATTTTCCTATAATCCTTAGGCGGCATTGCAACATTTTATCTGTTGCACTATTTGATGATTATAAATCAATTCGTTTCCATGTACTACGACAATAGATTTCTGTTTTGGAAACAAAGCGAGTCTAATCTATTAATTTGGAGTCTGCCATGAAGTCACGTATAATCGCTCAGATTGGTGCGCTATTGTTCTCAGGGTTTGCAAGCGCTGGAATGGCAACACTGGCTTATGCTGATGACAGTACATGTCCGCTACAAAGCCTGTGCCTGTGGTCAGGAACAGGTTTTACGGGTACTAGGCAAGTGATTCCCGCCCCTCCGGGAACGTTCCTGCTGTGCGAGCAGACCACTCTGCCAGATGGCGCTTTGTCAGCCCAAGTCACAAATGGCGGAGGAATGAACTATGTTCTGGCTAGTTTTGAATCGAGTTGTTTTGGTTCCGATATAGCTTTTATGCGATCTCCCCCTAATTTGGCATTCCCGATCTCGGGATATACCAACCTCCCTCCTGCCAGAAAATTCTATAGCATTTACAACTTCGTAGAATCCGCAGCACCCTGAGCGCGAAATACATTCCGCATGCCGTGGCGCGGCCGATTCCCGGAACCCGTCGGCTTCGTCTGGCCATTGGTACTTTCGCAAATGCCTGTAAACGGTACCGTCAACTTGCCGCGTTGCGTCGATGAAAGGGCAAGAGGGTGAATGGCTCAGCAAGCCGTCGACGGAATTAGGGTGCAGGTGATGTCACGCCAGGCGACGAACTGCGCGGCGAGTTGCTTGCGATAAAGCGAGACGCGTAGCAGATCACTTGAGCGCGAATGGCGAATCGGGCCGAAGCACGAAAGGAAGGCTTGCGTGCGCCGCGGGTCGCGAAACCAGCGCATGCGCCCGTTCTCGGGTGGGTTGACAACTGTTCTCCGCCCGGTTGTTCACGCACGCAGGCCTTCACGAACACGTGCTTCACATTCGCCAGTGAACCGCCCCGGGAATGTAGGAGACTTCAGATCTTGGCTGTAGACGGAGATTTGGAGTATGGAAAACGAAAGCAAAGCAAGGAAGCCCACCGGGACGCGGTGGATGAAGTGCAGGCGCGAGCGGTGCGGATGGTTTTTGAGCACCAGCACGAGTACGGCACGCAAGGGTCGGCGATCCGCTCGATCGCCGCGAAGATGGGGATGTCGCGCGAGACGCTGCGCAAGTGGGTCAATCAGGCCGAGAGCGACCGCGGCGAGCGGCCTGGCGCGACGACTACCGAACTCGCGCGGCTCAAGGAGCTCGAGCGCGAGAATCGCGAGTTGCGCACGGCCAACGAAA
>NZ_JAAGNW010000217.1:0-9064 GCF_010645215.1 Burkholderia multivorans
CGATGCGCGTCAGGTCGGGACCGGACACCTTGATCCCGACGGGCGTCTTGATCCCCGTCGACAGCATGTCGAGGCGATTGCGGATCGGCGGCACCCAGACGTTCGACAGGCCGGGCACCTTGACCGTCCGGTCGAGTTCGTCGACCAGCTGCTCCGGCGTCATGCCGGGCCGCCACTGGCTGCGCGGCCTGAACTGGATCGTGGTCTCGAACATTTCAAGGGGCGCGGGATCGGTCGCGGAATCCGCGCGGCCCGATTTGCCGAACACCGTCGCCACCTCGGGGACGGTCTTGATGAGCCGGTCGGTCTGCTGCAGCAGCTCGCTCGCCTTCTCGGCCGAGATGCCCGGCAGCGCGGTGGGCATGTAAAGCAGATCGCCCTCGTCGAGCGGCGGCAGGAATTCGCCGCCCAGCTGCAATACCGGAATCGCGGTCAGCAGCAGCGCAAGCGCGGCGTCGCCGATCGCGGCCCACGGCCGCCGCAGCGTCGCCTCCAGCAACGGCCGGTAGAGCCGGATCAGCACGCGGTTGATCGGATTCGCGTTCTCGTGCGGGATGCGGCCGCGGATCAGATACCCCATCAGCACCGGCACCAGCGTGACCGAGAGGCCCGCGGCGGCGGCGATCGTGTAGGTCTTCGTGAACGCGAGCGGCGAGAACAGCTTGCCCTCCTGCCCCTCCAGCGAGAACACCGGAATGAACGACAGCGTGATGATGAGCAGCGAGAAGAACAAGGCCGGGCCCACCTCCGATGCGGCGCTCGCGATCAGCTCCCAGCGCTGCGCGGCGCTCATCCTGCCGTCGGGGTGCCGATGCGCGTACGCCTCCAGATGCTTGTGCGCGTTCTCGATCATCACGATGGCCGCGTCGACCATCGCGCCGATCGCGATCGCGATGCCGCCGAGCGACATCAGGTTCGCGTTCACGCCCTGGTAGCGCATCACGATGAAGGCGGCCAGCACGCCGAGCGGCAGCGACAGGATCGCGACGAATGCGCTGCGCAGATGAAACAGGAACACCGCGCAGACCAGCCCGACGACGATGAACTCCTCGAGGAGCTTGTCCTTCAGGTTGTCCACCGCGCGTTCGATCAGCCGCGAGCGGTCATAGGTGGCGACCACCTCGACGCCGGGCGGCAAAGAGCGTTTCAGCGCGTCGAGCCGGGCCTTGACCGCCTCGATCGTGGTCAGCGCATTCTTGCCGGAGCGCATCACGATCACGCCGCCCGCCACCTCCCCCTCGCCGTTCAACTCCGAGATGCCGCGCCGCATCTCGGGGCCGATCTGGATGCGCGCGACGTCGCCGAGCAGCACCGGCGTGCCGGCTTCGTTGGTGCGCAGCACGACGCGGCGGAAATCGTCGAGCGTGCGCAGATAGCCGGACGCGCGCACCATGTATTCCGACTCGGCGAGTTCGACGACCGAGCCGCCCGACTCCTGATTGGCCTTGCCCAGCGCATCGGCGACCATCCACTGCGTCAGGCCGTATGCGCGCAGCCGGTCGGGATCGAGCACGACCTGGTACTGGCGCACCATGCCGCCGATGCTCGCGACTTCCGAGACGTCCGGCACGGCCTTCAGCTCGAACTTGAGGAACCAGTCGTTGAGCGCGCGCAGCTGCCCGAGATCGTGCCGGCCCGTGCGATCCACCAGCGCGTATTCGTACACCCAGCCCACGCCCGTCGCGTCGGGGCCGAGCGAGACGGTCGCGCCCTGCGGCAGACGGCTCTGCACCTGGTTCAGGTATTCGAGGACGCGCGAACGCGCCCAGTACGGGTCGGTCCTGTCGTCGAACAGCACGTAGACGAAGGCATCCCCGAACGACGAGTACGCGCGGATCGTCTTCGCGCCGGGCACGCCAAGCAGCGTCGTCGTGAGCGGATACGTGACCTGGTCCTCGACCACCTGCGGCGCCTTGCCCGGAAACGACGCCTTGATGATGACCTGGGTGTCCGACAGGTCGGGCAGCGCGTCGAGCGGCGTCTCCTCGAGCGAATAGACGCCCCACGCCGCGATGAGGACGGTCATGAGCAACACCATGAAGCGGTTGCGGATCGACCAGCGTATGAGGTGCGCGATCATCGGGCGCCTCCGACCGGTTCGACGCGCGTCAGCTCGTAGCCGTCGTCCGTCTGCTTGAACGCGAAGCGCACCGTCTGCCCGGATTTCACGTCCGGGAAGGCGTCGGGCGCCGGCTTGGCGAACGCCATCGTCATCGCATCCCAGCCGAGCGCGGGAACCGCTTGATGCGACAGCGTGAGGTCCGCATCCGTCACCTTCTCGACCTTGCCGGTGGTCTCGTAGGCGGGCGCGACGGCGGACATCGTTGCGCTCGCGCCCGCGTCGCCTTCCAGTCTCGGCAGGACGGACTTCAGGCTCGCCTCGGAGTCGATCAGGAACTGGCCCGAGGAAACGACCGTATCGCCTTCGTTCAGCCCGCTCAGGACTTCGGTTTCGCTGCCGACGTCATTGCCGATCGTCACCGACGCCGGTTGCAGGCGGCCGTCGCCGTGCTTCACGATCACGAGCGAGCGCTTGCCCGTCGTGATGACCGCCTCCGACGGCACCAGCAGGCGCGGCACGGCCTGCCGAGCGCCGACCCGCACGCGCATCAGCATGCCCGGCGTAAGCTCGAGCGCGGCATTGTCGATTTCCAGGCGCGCCTGGAGCGTGCGGCTCGTGGTGCTGATGCCCGGCAGGATCTCGCGGATGCGTCCGGCGAAGTGCTGCGCCGGATCGCCCGAGAAAGTCGCGTCGACCGTCATGCCCGGTTTTGCGTTCAGCGCGAGCGCTTCCGGAATCTCGACGATCAGCCAGAGCGTCGACAGGCCGGCGATTTTCGCGAGCGTCTGCCCGGGCGTCACCATCGCGCCGTCACGAACGTTCAGCTCGCTGACGACGCCCGCTTCCCGCGCCGTCAGCACGAGGTGCGTTTGCGCCCGGCCGGTCCGGTCGAGCGCGCCGATCATGCCGTCGGGAATCGACAACACCCGCATCCGCGCGCGCGATGCGTCGAGCAAGCCCGGCTCCATGCCGCCGCGCTTGAGCGCGAGGTACTCCTCCTGCGGCGCGAGCCAGTCCGGAACGAACAGCGACGCGATCGGCGCGCCTTTCGCGACGCGCTGCATCGGCGCATTCGCATACAAGCGGTCGATATAGCCGGTCACGCGCGACTGCACGACGTCGGTGCGCGACTCGTCGAACTGCGTCGTGCCGATGGCGTCGAAACCGCCCGCCACCGCCTGCCGGCGCACCGTTGCATAGCGGATGCCGAGATTCTGCTGCAGGCCCGGGTCGATCCTGACGCCGGCGGCAGTGCTGCCTTCGTCGGCATAGACGGGCGCCAGCTGCATGTCCATGAACGGCGACTTGCCCGGCTTGTCGAAATGCTGGTTCGGCATCATCGGGTCATGCCAGTACAGCACCTTCCTGCCGGTCCTGGGGTCGATCTTGCCGGCGGACGCGGCGGCGACGTTGGCCGGCCCCGCGAGGCCGGGCGCTGCTTGGCGCATTCCCGCGACATACCCCGCACCGAGCAGCGCCGCGCCCGTCACGGCCGCCAGCACCGCGCGCGCCAGTTGTTTCTTCGTCATGAGATTCTCCTTCACTGGGCGGCGGCCATCGTCGGCGGCACGACCTGATATTCGAGTCGGGCCCAGGTCTGCGACACCTCGCGCTTCAGGTCGAGCACCTGCAGCTGTGCTTCCAGCCGGGCGCGACGGGCCGTGAACGTGCTCACGAGCGATCCGGAACCCGCCCGATAGGCGGCGTCCGCGAGCTGCACTTGCTGGTCCGCGGCGGGCAGCAGGGATCGGCTCAGATTGGCGATGCGCTCGCGGCCGCTCGCCAGCGCGGCGGATTGCGTGCGGATGTCGGCCTGGACCTGGCGCAGCGCATCCTCGTACATCAGCCGCGCCTTGGTGGCGAGCGCGGCCTTCTCGGCGACGTCGCGGTTCTGGCGGTTCTTCCGGTTCAGCGGCAGCGGAATGCTGACGCCGAACGACACCATGTTCGAGTACGCGCTGCTGCGCTGCTGATACGCGATCTCCCAGGTCCAGTTCGGGCTGCGCTCGCTGTTCGCGACCGCGGTATCGGCTTCGGCGACCGCGAGGTCGTCGGCCGCGGCCACGAGCGTCGGCTGCGACAGACGCAGTTCGTCCGGCGGCAGCGACGACACGAACGACTCCGGCGCGGGCGGCTCGCCGCTCACCTCGGAAACGGGCACGGCCGTCCAGCGCGACAGGGCGATCAGTGCGGTCTGATCAGTCTGCTGCGCCTTGAGCACCTGGTCCTGAATCTGCGCGCGCATCGTGCGCGCCTGCACCAGATCGGCGGCGCTCGAACGGGCGCCGCGATACGACGCCTTCGTTGCGGCCAGCTCGTGGTTCATGTGGTCGAGCAAGGCCTGCTGCAGCGCGAGCGCCCGTTTCGCATACACGGCGTTCAACCAGGCCGTGGCGGTCTGCTCGCGCACGCCGGCGAGCTGCACGAGATAGCCGGCGCGCTCGCGTCCCACCACCTCGTCGGCAAGGGCGGAACGCAGCCGCCGCTTCTCGCCGGACACCCACTCCTGCGCGATGCCGATGCGACGCATCGTCATGGAATCCTGACCGATCGTGAAGCGCTCGGGGCCGTTGATCGGCAGGTTGTCGACGCCGGCCCGGAGCATCGGATCGGGCAGCTGGCCGGCCTTGACGGCGGCCTCCGAACGGGCGCGGATGGAAGCCTGCGCGGCCTGCATCGACGCGGAGCGCTCGGTCGCCGACTGCAGCGCGGCTTCCAGCGTGAAGGGGGCTTGCTGGGCGTGCGCGACGCCCGCGACGAACAGCGCGGCGCACAGCGTGCGCGCGCGCCGGGGAACACGCCGATCCGACGGCGTGCTGAAAATGAATAGCATGGTCTAACCCCAAGGCGGAACCCCATAGGGATTCCACGTCCGGCATAGGACGAACCTCACCGCAACGGCGGTGAACCTGTCAGAACGGGATCAGACGAGACGCGGGGGACGCCACAACCCGTTCGGGTCGCGGACCGCGAGCGAGTGGCGATAGTGGAAGACGACGGCGGTGCCGAACGCGGCGGGCCGGCTGATGCCGGCCGTCACGGCCGGATGGTAGAGACTGCCGAACTGGCATTGGGCGGTCATCTTGCAGGACGCGCCCTTGGCCTTGGTCTTGGTGTCGCCTGCGGACGAGGGCTGCATCGATTCGCAGCCCGGCATGTCGGCGGACAGGGCGGCTTCCTCGTCCATGGACATCGACGCGGACAGCGCTTGCTGCATCGGACACTGCCCGGCCAAGCCGCTGGCCGCCAGCCCGCTGATGGGCAGCGCCGCGCAGATCAGCAGCAGGATCAAGGTCCGGAGCAATTTCATGGCGGGGATTATAGCCCGATGCTCAGCCTGATCGCGGCGGATCGCACGCACGGTTTCAGCGGCAGTGCAGGAACTGTTTCCGGCGCGTTCGCCGCAAAAACGAGGGGCTTGGGAAATTTCCATGTTTCGACTATTATCGAAACATGGAAACGAATACTGTCGTCCGCGCCCTTGGCGCCCTGGCCCAGGAATCCCGGCTCGCCGCGTTCCGGCTCCTCGTCGAGGCCGGTCCGAGCGGGCTGCCTGCGGGTCAAATCGCGGAGCACCTCGGGATTCCGCCGTCGTCGCTGTCCTTTCACATGAAGGAACTGACGTACGCGAACCTCGTCACGGTCGAGCAGAAAGGCCGCTTCATGATTTATTCGGCCAACTACGCAGCCATGAACGGCCTGCTCGCCTATCTGACGGAGAACTGTTGCGGCGGCAATCCCTGCTCTCCCACCCGCGCCGGCGGTTGCGGGCCTGCGAAGGAGAAGGCGTCGTGACATGCAGGCTCGAACACCGCGCCTCGCGGGCCGGCGCGCAGCACGTTGCCGCGTGCGCGCACGCGCGCACCCGGGCGGGCAGTCTTCACGGCATCGCCTCCCTGCCCTGAACGCATCGCTCGAAAGTCAATCCGGATCTCACCATGACCACGAACGTCCTGATCCTTTGTACTCACAACTCGGCGCGCAGCATATTGGCGGAAGGGATGCTCAATCATTGGGCCGTGAAGCTCGGCCGGGACGTGCGCGCGTACAGCGCCGGCAGCGCGCCAAGCGGTCGGCTCAATCCGTTCGCACTGGACGTGCTGGCGGGTGCCGGCGTCGATGTCAGCGGCTCCCGCAGCAAGAGCTGGGATGCGTTCGCCGTCGACGGCGCGCCCGAGATGCGCATCGTCATCACGGTCTGCGACGGTGCGGCGGCGGAAACCTGCCCGTACTGGCCCGGCAGTCCCGTGAAAGCGCATTGGGGCTACTCGGATCCGTCGAACGCCTTGGGCGGCGATGAAGGCAGGCGGCATGCATTCGAACTCACACGGCAGGCGATCGGCTATCGCATGCTGCAGTTGCTCGCGTTGCCGCTCGATCGCATGGGTCATGCCGAACTCCAGGCGGCCTTGATCGCCCTCTCGCGAAACTGATCAGTTCGGATCCGCGAACCGCCGGCCGTTTCACTCAAGACCGATACCCGCGCAATGAACACCTCCAACGTCGCCCCGCCGGGCAACTCTGCCGCCCGATCCGCCATGAACTTCTTCGAACGCTATCTGACGCTCTGGGTAGCGCTATGCATCGTCGCCGGCATCGCGCTCGGCCAGCCGCTGCCCGGCCCGGTCCAGCAGATCGGCCGGATGGAGTACGCACAGGTCAATCTCCCGATCGGGCTGCTGATCTGGGTAATGATCGTCCCGATGCTCGTCAAGGTCGACTTCGGGGTCTTGCACGAAGTGCGTCAGCACATCAAAGGAATCGGCGTCACGCTCGTCGTGAACTGGCTCGTCAAACCGTTCTCGATGGCATTCCTCGGCTGGCTGTTCATCCGCCATCTGTTCGCGCCGATGCTGCCCGCGGACCAGCTCGACAGCTATATCGCCGGCCTGATCCTGCTGGCCGCCGCGCCGTGCACGGCGATCGCGTTCGTCTGGAGCAGGCTGACGGGCGGCGATCCGCTGTTCACGCTGTCGCAGGTCGCGCTGAACGACAGCATCATGGTGATCGCCTTCGCGCCGCTGGTCGGCCTGCTGCTCGGGATGTCCGCGATCACGGTGCCGTGGGCGACGCTGCTCACGTCGGTCGTGCTCTACATCGTCATCCCGGTGGTCCTCGCGCAGATCTGGCGAAAACGGCTGCTGGCGAAGGGGCAGGCGGCGTTCGACGCCGCCATGACGAAGATCGGCCCGTGGTCCGTCGCAGCGCTGCTGGCCACGCTGGTGCTGCTGTTCGCGTTCCAGGGCGAAGCGATCCTGAAGCAGCCGCTCGTCATTGCACTGCTCGCGGTGCCGATCCTGATCCAGGTGCTCTTCAATTCGGCGCTCGCCTACTGGCTCAACCGCGCGCTCGGCGAGAAACACAACGTCGCATGCCCGTCGGCGCTCATCGGCGCGTCGAATTTCTTCGAGCTGGCGGTCGCAGCCGCGATCAGCCTGTTCGGTTTTCATTCCGGCGCGGCGCTGGCGACGGTCGTGGGCGTGCTGATCGAGGTGCCGGTGATGCTGCTCGTCGTGCGCATCGTGAATCAATCGAAAGGCTGGTACGAGCGCAGGACGTGATCGGCCCGCCAACCTGCGCGTTCGCGCCGACCTCCTCACCTGCCATCCTCTCTCGACGCAAGCAAACTCGACATGCCCGACATCACGATCTACCACAACCCCGAATGCGGCACGTCGCGCAACGTACTGGGCCTGATCCGCAACAGCGGCGAGGAACCCGCCGTGATCGAATACCTCAAGACACCGCCATCGCGGGAAACCTTGGTCAGATTACTGGCCGATGCTGGCCTGACCGTGCGCGAGGCGCTGCGCGAGAAAGGCACGCCTTATGCTGCGCTCGGCCTGGGCGATTCGAAGTGGACCGATGCCCAGTTGCTCGATTTCATCGAACGATACCCGATCCTCATGAATCGACCGTTCGTAGTCACCCCGCTCGGCACGAAGCTATGCCGGCCGTCGGAAACCGTGCTGGACATCCTGCCGAAACCTCAAACCGGGCCGTTCGCCAAGGAAGACGGCGAAGTCGTGATCGATGCGGAGGGCAAGCGTGTCTGATCGTCTGAATGCATTGCCGCAGCTCGATGCCACGCTGTTTCGCGTGCCGGATGCGAGCCAATTGAGGTCGGCGTCGCCGTCGACGCATCCGCCCCGATTGCTGCTTCTTTACGGATCGTTGAGGGCGCACTCATTCAGCCGGCTGCTGATCGAGGAAGCGGCGCGCCTGCTCACGGCGATGGGCGTCGAGGTGAGCATATTCAATCCGAGCGGCCTGCCGCTGCCCGACGATGCGCCGGAGAGTCACCCGAAGGTCGTCGAGCTGCGTGAACGGGTGCAGTGGTCGGAAGGTATGGTGTGGTGTTCGCCGGAACGGCACGGGGCGATGACCGGCATCATGAAGGCGCAGATCGACTGGATTCCGCTGTCCGTCGGCGCCGTACGCCCGACGCAGGGAAAGACGCTCGCCGTCATGCAGGTCAGCGGCGGTTCGCAATCCTTCAATGCCGTGAACCAGATGCGCGTGCTGGGGCGCTGGATGCGCATGCTGACGATCCCGAACCAGTCGTCGGTGGCCAAGGCGTTCATGGAATTCGACGAGGCGGGCCGGATGAAGCCGTCCGCCTATTTCGATCGCGTCGTGGACGTACTGGAGGAATTGGTCAAGTTCACGCTATTGACCCGGGATATCGGCCCCTATCTGGTCGATCGGTACAGCGAGCGCAAGGAAAGCGCCGAGGCGCTGTCCCAGCGTGTGAATCAGGATGCTATTTGAGGTGAACAGCCGACGTGTGCGTCAATGCGCGTCGTTCGCATCGGGCTGACTGTCGCCTGGGAACGGCGTGCAGGTGTTCAGGTCTCTACTGGCGAAATCAAGCCATGCGCGACGTTCATGCGTCACGATGTAGAAGTCGTGGGCGGCCCGGGTCTCGCCCTCATCCAACACTTCATGCGTGACCGTCCAGAGATCGTCGCCGTTGGCATAGACTGCATCGACGAGCCAATA
>NZ_JAAGNW010000217.1:9080-9766 GCF_010645215.1 Burkholderia multivorans
CGTCACCTTGCGATGCAGCAGTCGCTATCTTGCTCAGTGCGGATTCGACGGCCGCCAGGGAATCGTCCGATTTCGGAACCAGGTATGCGTGGCTGACGACGGTCGACTTGCTGTCGAGGATATTCACCATCGACATCATCACGGGCTGACCACCGATCGAACACAGTCCTTCCTCGGACATGCTCACGTGCATGACCGAGGAAGTCTGGTAGGTGCAGTGGCCGAATATCGGCGGACGGTCGACCGTCCTTTCGGATCGTGTTGCAGGAAAGTGCTTGAGTTGATCGAGGAAGGTCTCCGGGCGGGACTTTAACGACAGGTCCAGCGGGCACTCCACTGCGACGGCTTGGAAGCTCATCATGGCGAAACCCAGTGCGGCAAGGAACGACAAGCGCAACGAACGCATTTCTGGCTATCCGTGATTCAGGAGTGACGAGGCGAGATGCGCGGGATTTTACGCGTTCTGACACGACGCGTTTTGTATATCGAACGCGGGCTTTGAGGCCGGCGTTGCAAGAACTCGATCGCGCAATCCCAAGCTCGCTACGTCGAATACCGGGGCAGACGCATGCCCAGCCGCGAGATCATGAAAGAGCGACGCGTGACGGCAAACCGTAGATTGCTCACTGCGGGTCCGCCGCCCACCTCGGTCCGAACCGTTGGTTGAGTTCCTTATTGCGGGCGAT
>NZ_JAAGNW010000218.1:0-1640 GCF_010645215.1 Burkholderia multivorans
ATCGATGGTCGCTGCCGTCAATCTGGATCAGCTCGCCCAGACACGCCCGGCGCGCTCGCGGCTGATAAACCTTCGGCGGCCGCTGCCGGCGCGGCACCCATAAACCGGCCTCCGTCATCAGCCTCCTGACCGTCTCCTTGGCCAGCCGGATGCCGTGGCATTCCCAGAGCTTCTCGCAGGCCAGCGTCGGCCCAAAATCGGCGTAGCGATCGTGGATGATCGACAGCGCCCGGTCGGCGGCTCCTGGGTCCAGGCGACGGTTGCCGGGCTTCGATCGGTGTCCCGATACCAAACCCGCCGCGCCGTGTTCCCGAAGCCGGGCGACCAGCCGGCGAATCTGCCGGGTCGTCAATTCCAGCCGTTCCGCTGCACGCCATGGCTTGAGCTTGCCATCCGCCACGTCCTGAATGACCTTGAATCGGTCCAGCTCGCGCATCGTCATCGTGATCCGCTCCGTTGCAGCCATCGCAGCCTCCGGCGCCGGACACCCGGCGGCCGAACAGCTTACGTGGCACGAAAGCGGACATTTCTATTTAGCTAAAAGCGGACATTTCAATCTAGCCACTACAACACAAAAGGTCGATAGATTAGCTTATGTCAAATTACTTGACCAACCCTGCGCCGTCACCGCGTCGCGCAGTGATTTCCTCAACGCGTCGGTGACGGCCTGCGCGTCTCGGGTCAGGTGGGCCAGCATTTCGCGACGGATCACGTCGGGCATCTGGACTTTCACCCGCCCGCCGTAACGGAACTGCGTCACACCGCTCCAGGAAATACAGCGCGAGCCGACCTGCTTAGGCGCGGAGATCGTGGTGGTCTGCAGCGATGCACGCTGACAGTTCCGATCAAGCACCCAAATTCAGCACGGTACCCTGACTTTATCCCAGCCACGGAGGAAGGCCATGGGCCTCCAGTTTTCGGCGAAATGCGTCGTTTTCGTTGAGCCTGGCCAGGTGGTCGATCTGGGGTACCAAATCGACTACGAGGCGCGGCTCGGTATTGTCGGCACCGACCAATTGGTGAAGTACTGTTGCATTGTCTGCACTACACGAAACCGGGAATCGTTCTGCCCGCGCGGCCAACAGCCAAATGGTTCGTGTGATGCCATTTGTGAAGCCGATACAGGGCGCGGTTTCAATTGCAGGGGCATCGACCAGTCCAACACCCATGAGGCGCTGAAACCACTTTCCAAGGCGTTTCCCTGGGACCGCGGAAACAGGCTGCTTTTGTTTGCGCGAAAGCCACCCGTGGACGTCTGCGAGTGGCACCGGATTGGGCCAGCCCTCGTCAAAGCCTTTTCGAGCGTCATCAAACTTGTAGTCGTTTCGCCATCCTTCAATCGTTTGATGCGAAATCTCCGGATAACCACTTCCTTCCTGACGCCACGCCGTGAGGAAGCGCCCTGCATCAACTTCAATCACCGCCCTGTTAGAGCGTCGTTCCGAGATCCTCATCCAAACCTCACCGTGTTCTGGGGTTGGAATGCGAAACACGGCAAAGCGCTCCAAATGGATCATTGTTTCCAAATGGGAAAATGTCTTCATCAGTTTTGCAATATCTGTGCTTGCAATCGGCGAGGCCGTCATGCCGGGCGCAGCCCCTCGACGACCGAATCGCCCAGGTCCCTGATCAACTGCGCG
>NZ_JAAGNW010000218.1:1650-4696 GCF_010645215.1 Burkholderia multivorans
ATCGACGCGGACCCGATTCTCTCCGCACTGCGGTGAGAATTCAACGTCTGCCCCTCAGCGGCGTCGCCGCTCGAGTCTTATCACACGTGGCCTGACCTCGGCACGGCGCAAGAAATACCAAAATTTGGTATATCATCACCCTCGTGAACAGGAGGTGCGCGATGCCGAGGAATACGTCGATCTCGCTGGGAGATCATCTGACCCAGTTTGTGGACACCCAGGTCGCGTCTGGCCGCTACGGCTCGGTCAGCGACGTGGTTCGGGCGGGCCTGCGCTTGCTCGAGACCCAGGAAACCGAGCTGCGGGCCCTGCAGGAAGCGCTCCGCGCCGGCGAGGCCTCCGGCGAGCCGGCGGCTTTCGACGGCCAGGGGTTCCTCGCGCGCATGCGTGCCAAACATGCGGGCTAAGGCCCGGGCGGTAAGGCTAACGCCGTTGGCCGAGGCGGATCTCGAGGACATCTGGACCTATACGTTCGAGCAGTGGTCACTCGAGCAGGCCGAGCGCTACGTCGGCGACCTGATTGAGGCGTTCGAGCGCCTGGCGCGGGGCGAGTGGGCGGGACGGCCGAGCCGCGCGCGCGACGACTATCGGCGCTACCTGGTCGGGTCGCACGTGGTGTTCTATCGTGCAACGACGACCACGCTGGACGTGATCCGGGTGTTGCACCAGCGCATGGATGTCGACCGGCATGTGTAGTCCGCGGGCGGCGCAGCACGTGAGAACCATGACGTCAACGCAGCTAGGTCAGATTCCCTGTTGTTTACTAGACTCTCTCCTGCCGCCCCGGCGGGCGGGCACGTCTCGCGCGGCGCGCCCGCCGCGCGGCTGCCCCGACCCTGAACCGCCCCATTCACCCGGAGCGATGATGAAAACGGCCGACGAGGTGCTGCGCGAGGCCCCCGACAATCCGATCACGCGCTGCAAGCTCGCGCGGACGGCGATAGTCGCGGGTGACTGGCGCGAGGCGGCGCATTTCTGGCGCAATGCTGCCGCCGGCGCGACGCGCTGGCCGGCATGGCCTCGCGCAAGAACAGTTCGGCCTCACGGTACTGCCGCGCCAGCTCGACGGTGGAGTGGATCGTGGTCGTGCCGAGCGATGCGTGCCCCACGAAAAACCGCACACTTTCGAGATTGACGCCGTTCGCGAGCGCGTGCGACGCGAAGGGGTGCGCAGCCAGTGCGCGCTTGCGCGGCGCAGATCGGCGGCCGCATTCGGATACGTGACGGCCAACTGGTCGGCGGCCCGCGCAAAAATCCCCTTGAACAGCCGGCCCGCCACATGGCTACACGCTCGAATGCATTCTGAGCGGAGTATGCACGGTACAACAGGCCGACGCAGGCCACGGTGACGCGCGCCGCTCGGGCGTCTGCCGCTTTGTCCCGTTCAGAACCGATACCCTACCGACACGAACGTCGTGATCGGATCAATCTTGACCCGCGTCGAACTGGTCACGGTTCCGACCGCGGATCGCGTGCTCAGGTCGGCTTTCGTCGACAGCCACACGTAGGCGATCGACAGGCCGACCGACCAGTGCGGATCGATGTTGTATGTAAGCCCGGCATTGACGATCGGCGCGAATGAATGGCTCAGCGTCACCGTTGTGGGGCCCGCGAGGCGGTTGCCAAGCGTCGGCGAATACAGAAATGCGCCGCTCGCGACCTTGTTGCTCACCTGTACGTCCCTGAACCACACATAGCTCAGCCCCGCGCCGATGTAGGGCCGAAAGCGGGCCGACGGTTCGCCGAAATGGTATTGAGCGAGAATAGCCGGGCTCCATGTACGCGCCGTCCCCAGTTCGCCGAGTGACGACAGAGTGCCGGTGCCGCTCAGGTGCAATTTCGGCGGTATGCCCAGGATCGTCTCGAGTGCGACATGATCCGTGACGAAATAGGTCGTCGTCAGCGCGAACGTATCGGTATCGGCCACGCTCGCGCCGCTACCCGCCACTGTGCTCGAGCGTCCGAGTGCGTTCACCTTCAGCGGTTCGCTCGAATCCTGCGGCGCCACGTGCAGCCACCCGGCGTTCATGACCCACTGACCGGCCGATTGTGCGCGGGCGCACGACATCGCCGCGATTGAAAGAAGAATTGCCGCGCTCGTATGCTTCATGTTGTCTCCGATTGTTGTGATGTGCAGGATGGCGCTGCTGGGGAAACGGCGATATGTGTCACTGCCGGACGGAAGTCCTCCGCCCTGCATACGCGTCCAAGGTTCCGGACGAAACGGGATTCAGCGGTCTCTGAGCCGATCGATCAACCGGACGCCCGCGACTGCCGCCGCGCGCCTGAGCGACGTCAGCGGGCCGTCCTCGCGTGGCGGAATGCCGGCGATACATTCCGCGCCGCCGGCAAAACGCGGGAACAGGCGCAACGCGTTGCCGCGCTCGATGCTGGCACGCGCGTCGGCATCCCAAACGGGCGACCGTTCGAGCGTATCGCGCTGCATGGCGGTGACTGGCGCCGGCGCAAACGGGAAATCGCTACCGAAGAGGATCTGCGAAGGCTCGACCAGTTCGCGCAACGCGGCCTGCGGATACGCGGCGGGCGATAGCGCCGTGTCGAAATGAAATCGACGGATGTATTCGAGCACGCCGGCCGGTACCGCCGAGAGGTATTCCGGCATCAGGTTGGCCAGCGACACGCGCCACGCAACGTAAGGCAGGAATCCGCCTGCGTGCGCGAGAATCCAACGAATGTTCGGGTAACGCTCCAGTGTCCCCGTCAGCATCAGATTGACCGCTGCGCGCGTCGTATCGCACAGGAACTCGATCAGGAAGCCCGGCGCGCCCAGCCCGAGCGCCTCGCTCGTTCGATGCAGGTTCGGATGCACGAACACGACGGCCTGCCGACGATCGAGTTCGGCCATCAGTTCGGCGAACTCTGGCGCGCCGAGAAACTTTCCTTCCGTACTGCCCAGCAGCACGACGCCGTCCGCTTTCAGCACGTCGAACGCATGAACGGCTTCCGCGCAGGCCAGTTCGGTAAACGGCATCGGCAGAACCGCGAACGAACCGAAGCGGCCGGGATGCGCATCGCAAAGCTGCGC
>NZ_JAAGNW010000218.1:4750-7188 GCF_010645215.1 Burkholderia multivorans
ATCGCGATAGGCCGGCGGAACGAAATGATGATGGACGTCGATTCGGTACACGATCAGATCCGATTGAAAATATTGATATGGATAACAAAATAATATTCAAGCGCGCATTTGCGCGCAACGAGACGGTCGCTATTTCGCATACCTGGAAGCGGTCCGTCCATTCGACAGATCCAGCGCAACGTCGACGATCATGTCTTCCTGTCCGCCGACCATGCCGCGCCGCCCGAGTTCGACGAGGATATCGACCGTACTGAGCCTGTACTTTTCGGCGGCCATTTCCGCATGGCGCAGGAAGCTGGAATACACCCCCGCATAACCGAGCGCGAGGGTTTCCCGGTCCACACGCACCGGGCGATCCTGCAGCGGTCGCACGATTTCATCCGCCGCGTCCATCAGCCGGTACAGATCGGCACCGTGACGCCAGCCTAGACGCGTGGCCGCCGCGACGAATACCTCGAGCGGAGCGTTCCCCGCCCCGGCCCCCATCCCAGCCAGGCTCGCGTCGACGCGAGCACAGCCCTCCTCGACGGCGACGATCGAGTTCGCCACGCCGAGACTCAGGTTGTGATGCGCATGAATGCCCACCTCCGTTTCCGGTTTCAGCACGTCCTTGAGCGCGCGGACGCGATCACGCACGTCGTTCATGTTCATCGCGCCACCGGAATCCACGACGTAGCAACACGTCGCGCCATAGCTTTCCATCCGCTTCGCCTGCTCGGCGAGCCCGGCGGAGGTGTTCATGTGACTCATCATCAGGAAACCCACGGCCTCCATGCCGAGCTCACGCGCGGATTCGATGTGTTGGCGGGAAATGTCGGCTTCCGTGCAATGCGTGGCGACCCGCACGATACGTGCGCCCGCGTCGTACGCGGCGCGCAGATCGTGCACGGTGCCGATACCGGGCAGCAGGAGCGTGGCGACCTTCGCGTGGGTGACCGCACCGGCGACAGCTTCGATCCATTCGATATCCGTGTGAGCGCCGAAACCATAGTTGAAGCTGCCGCCCTGCAGGCCGTCGCCATGCGCGACTTCGATCGAATCGACCTTCGCAGCGTCGAGCGCCATGGCGATTTGCCGCACCTGCGCGACGCTGTACTGATGACGAATCGCGTGGCTGCCGTCGCGCAACGTCACGTCGGAGAGGTAAATTTTCTTGTCCATGGTCGGGAATCTCACGTTGCGTCGCGCAGCATGCGGGTGGCGACCTGTTCGGCCATCGTCATCGCAGCGCTCGTCATGATGTCGAGGTTGCCGGCGTAGGTGGGCAGGTAGTGGGCAGCCCCCTCGACTTCGAGGAAGATCGAAGTCTTGAGACCCGACATGCGTTCGCCGACGCCCGGAATGCGGATCGGCCGATCGGGTTCGATACGATCGAACTGCACGCGCTGTTTCAGGCGATAGCCCGGCACGTACGACTGCACCGCTTCCACCATTCGTGCGACGGAGGCCTCGATGCGCGCTTCGTCGGCGAAATCGCTGAGGACGTACACCGTATCGCGCATCATGAGCGGAGGCTCGGCCGGATTGAGTACGATGATGGCCTTGCCTCTTGCCGCGCCGCCGACCGTTTCGATCGCGCGTGCCGTCGTTTCGGTGAATTCGTCGATATTGGCGCGTGTGCCAGGCCCTGCGCTCCTGCTCGAAATCGATGCGACGATCTCGCCGTAGTGAACGTTGGCGACCTGCGACACCGCTGCGCTGATCGGGATCGTCGCCTGTCCTCCGCACGTCACCATGTTGACGTTTGGCGCATCCAGATGGTGCTCGCCGTTCACCACCGGCACGCAGTACGGGCCGATCGCCGTCGGCGTCAGGTCGACCATGCGGATGCCGGGCTTGAACGCACGCAAGAATGCATCGTTATGTGCGTGGGCAGACGCCGACGTCGCGTCGAACACGATGTCGATGTCGTCGAAGCCCGGCATCCGCGCAAGCCCTTCGACGCCTTCGTGCGTCGTGGCAACGCCCATCCGGGCAGCACGCCGCAGGCCGTCCGATGCCGCGTCGATGCCGACCATCGCGCCCATCGCGTTGCTCCTTCGCCAAGGCGGCAATGCACGCCACCGAGCGCGCCGATCTGCGCGCGAATGACGTCCCCGCTCGCCACCGCCACCATCGGGCCTAGTGCGCCGGACAGGATCACGTCGCCCTCGCGCAGCTTCTGCCCGTGACGCGCCATCGTGCAGGCGAGCCAGTGGGCCGCGCGCAACGGATGGCCGAGGCAGGCGGCGCCGACGCCTGTCGATATCACAGCGTCTTGTTTCGTCATCGTCATGCCCAGTTCGCCGAGCGAAAGCCGGCCGAGTGAAACGGGCTGATGACCGAGCACGTATGCGCCGCACGACGCGTTGTCGGCGACGGTGTCCTCGAGGGCGATCCGCCAGTCAGCGATTGCGCTGTCGACGATCTCGAGCGCAGGCAGCGCATAGGCCAGCGAT
>NZ_JAAGNW010000218.1:7198-9635 GCF_010645215.1 Burkholderia multivorans
TCGAGGTCTCGCCCGACGACGAATGCGATCTCGGCCTCGATCTTCGGTTGCAGCAGACGATCCATCGGCACATCGTCGCCGTCGAGATATGCCATGTCGTCGAACAGCACGCCGAAGTCAGGCTGGTCGACACCGAGTTGTCGCTGCACCGCAAGCGACGTCAAGCCAATTTTCCTGCCGACGATGCGTGCGCCGGCAGCGATCCGCGCCGCCGTGTTCGTTTCGGCCACCGCATACGCGGCAGCGACCCCGGAAATGCCGAACCGCTCGGTAATCGGTTCGATCGGGATGCGCGTCGCGCGCGCACTGCGCAACGCGTCGGCAGCGGCATGAATACGGGAGTAATCGGGTAATGGACACATGATTGACGGAATGGAATAGGCAGAATTCAGGCGGCCCTGGCGAGCGCCGACACATCGTCCGGCGTGTCGGCGCGGGTGCCGCTGCGGGTGTTCGGCGCACCGAGCTGGTCGCGCAGGCGCATCACGGTGCGATCGAGTTCGGTTACGGGCACGACGGCGAACGCGAATCGGTCCGGCCGCAGGATCGCCACGGCCTTGTCGCGAAACCCGGCCTTCGCGAACCACGCGATCATGCTGCCGTCGATGTCTTCGACCTCGGCCGTGCCGCCGTTACGGTTGTCGCGTTCGACGCCGTCGAGCCCTTGAGGACGCCCGCCGTACGGATAAAGCGTCACGTACCGTGCCGACAACGATTGCAGCGCTTCAGCGGACGCGTCATCGAGATATCGTGCTGGATCGACGTTCAGGCCGACGAGCGAAAACCCGCGCCCAAGCACGTCGTCCATCCGTAGCCTCGCGCCATCGAACCGGCGCACTTCGGGTTGCGGCGCGAGCGCGCCCTCCGGGCCGTTGCGGCGCCGCCGCGGCAAGCCGACGTACGCGTTCTTCTTGTAGACGGGCGCCGGCTTGAAGCCGCCCTCCTGAAACCAGCGCTTGAGCGGCGGGATCATCCGGATGACCGCGAGCGAGGTATCGCGTACGAGCGTGCCCAGCGGATTGCGCGCCGACACGACGTTCTTGAGCATCACGGACACGTCGATCATCGCCTTGGCATGCGCATGGCGCTCGGACTGGTAGGTGTCCAGCAGCGCGTCGCCGGCGGTGCCACGCAGCACGAGGTCCAGCTTCCATCCGAGGTTGTACGCGGCGCGCACGCCGGAGCTGGCCCCCTGCCCCATGAACTGCGGCGTCATGTGTGCCGCGTCGCCCGCTAGCAGCACGCGGCCGACCCGCCATTTGGCCGCGATCAGCGCATTGAATGTGTAGACGAGCTTGCGCTTGACGACGAACTGGTCTGGATCGACGAACCGGGACAGGTATGCGCGCACCGTCTCCGGCCGCTCCATGTTCTCTTTCGTTTCACCCGGCATCAGCATGAATTCGAAACGGTGGAACTTGTCGGGCTGAACGCAGCTCACGACCGGCAGCTTCGGATCGACGACGAAATTGAAGTACGGCAGGTGGCGAAGCGCGTCGGTGCCAGGCTTGCGCTCGATGTCCACGACGAGCCACGGCTCGGGAAAGCTCTTGCCGGCCATGTCGATTCCGAGCCGCGTGCGAACGATGCTGCGCCCGCCGTCCGCGCCGACCATGTATCGCGCCCGCAGCGACTGTGCGTCGGGATCCTCGTTCATGCTCGTGCGCGCATCCGTCGCATCGCTGAAGCGCGCTTCGCGCGTGGCCTGGTGCACAATGCCGACGCCGTCTGCATCCTGCGAGAAATCGACGACTTCGCGTCCGCGCCGGATCGTGACGTTCGGATAGCGCGACAGCGTGTCCGACAGCGTCGTTTCGAGGTACGGCTGGTAGAAGAAATTGATGATGGGCCAGCCGAGCGGCCGCTTGCGCGGCATGTATTGCGTGATCGGCGTGCCGTCGGGGCGCACGAGCTGCACCGGCGTTTCCATCATCATCCGTGCCTGCAATTCCTCCGCCACCGACAGGTGCTGGAAGATCCGCATGCATTCGTCGTCGGTATAAACAGCGCGGGCGTTGCCGTAAAACACCGGCTCGCGCTCGAGCACGACGACACGATGGCCGGCCTGGCCGAGCAGGTGCGCAAGTACGAGGCCGGTTGGTCCGAGCCCCACGATCGCGACGTCGCACGCATCGTTCTGATGCGCTGTGTTCATGTTTGGTCTCCCTGGATGATGAATTCCGGATACAGCAGCGACGCGCACGCGCGGCGGGCGCGGCCCAGCCGGGCGCGCAAGGTCAGGTTCTCCGGGCGATGGCCCCACAGGCTGATCCCCTGGTAGGTTGTCGCGCGCCACGCGCGCTCGTCGACCACGATCGGGTTCCAGCCCAGTTCGATCTCGAAGCCTGACGGCGTCTGAACGTAGAACGACAGTTCGCGGTCGTTCGGATGCTGGCCGATCGCATTGGCGATCGGGTATCGCATCGAGCGGCATCGC
>NZ_JAAGNW010000219.1:0-5917 GCF_010645215.1 Burkholderia multivorans
ATCGCGTGTCGCCAGGCGGGCAGTGCCGCCTTCATCTTCCCGGCCTCGGCGGGCACATAGCCGGCGTCTGCCGGCGCGAAGTAGAAATAAGGCATCCGTCGCGCATGAATTCCTGCACGCGCCTACGCCGCGATTTCTCCCCGCCGAACGCTTCGTATTCGTCCGATTCAGCGTGCCCGGGCGAAATTTCACCCCCGCTTCTGATAAGCTTACGGCCCTGTAAGGCCGCCGTTCCTAGCCATCGTGCCCCTGTTGTCATATAACAGAAGAGCATGCAGGCGAAAGTGCCGGCGGCCCGGCGCAGCCTAGGCTGCGCCGGCCGGAATCTTCGCCGGATCGCTGCAGCAAGCGCGCAGCCGTCGTAGAATCCGGCCGGCACCGTAGTTTTAAGTGTCCCCCTAATACATCAGCCGAGACCACCATGCTACACATGTCCCGGCGCCAGTTCATGAAGGTGACCGCCACGACGCTCGCCGGCTCGAGTCTTGCCCTGATGGGCTTCTCGCCAGCCGAAGCGCTCGCCGAGGTACGTCAATACAAGCTGGCGCGTACAGTCGAAACCCGCAACACCTGCCCGTACTGCTCGGTCGGCTGCGGCATCCTGATGTACAGCCTCGGCGACGGCGCGAAGAATGCGCAGCCGAGTATCATCCACATCGAAGGCGACCCCGACCACCCGGTCAACCGCGGCACGCTGTGCCCGAAGGGCGCGAGCCTGATCGACTTCATCCACAGCCCGAGCCGGCTCAAGCAGCCGGAATACCGCGCGCCCGGCTCGGACAAGTGGGAGCCGATCTCGTGGACCGATGCGCTCGACCGCATCGCGAAGCTGATGAAGGAAGACCGCGACGCGAACTTCGTCGAGACGACGGAAGACGGCGCGAAGGTCAACCGCTGGCTGACGACCGGCATGCTCGCCGCGTCGGCGGGCAGCAACGAGGTGGGCTATCTGACGCACAAGACCGTGCGCAGCATGGGGATGCTTGCATTCGACAACCAGGCGCGTGTCTGACACGGCCCGACGGTGGCAGGTCTTGCCCCGACGTTTGGCCGCGGCGCGATGACGAACCATTGGGTCGACATCAAGAACGCTGACGTGATCCTGGTAATGGGCGGCAATGCCGCCGAAGCGCACCCGTGCGGTTTCAAGTGGGTGACCGAAGCGAAGGCGCACCGCAAGGCGCGGCTGATCGTGGTCGACCCGCGTTTCACGCGCACCGCCTCCGTGGCGGACTACTACGCGCCGATTCGCACCGGCTCGGATATCGCATTCCTCGGCGGGATCATCAATTACCTGCTGACGAACGACAAGATTCAGCACGAGTACGTGAAGAACTACACGGACTTCTCGTTCATCGTGCGCGAGGATTTCGCCTTCAACGACGGCATCTATTCCGGCTACAACGCGGAAAAGCACGCGTATCCGGACAAGTCGAGCTGGGACTACGAGCGCGGCGAGGACGGCTTCGTGAAGGTCGACCCGACGCTCGCGCATCCGCGTTGCGTCTACAACCTGCTCAAGCAGCATTACTCGCGCTATACGCCCGAGATGGTCGAGAAGGTCTGCGGCACGCCGAAGGACAAGTTCCTGAAGGTGTGCGAGATGCTCGCGACCACCGCCGTTCCCGGCCGCGCCGGCACGGTGCTGTATGCGCTCGGCTGGACCCACCACTCGATCGGCGCGCAGATCATCCGCACGGGCGCGCCGGTGCAGCTGCTGCTCGGCAACATCGGCATCGCGGGCGGCGGCATGAACGCGCTGCGCGGCCATTCGAACATCCAGGGCCTGACCGACCTCGGCCTGATGTCGAACCTGCTGCCGGGCTACATGACGCTGCCGTCGCAGGGCGAGCAGGATTTCGAAGGCTATATCCAGAAGCGCGTACAGCAGCCGATGCGGCCGAACCAGCTCAGCTACTGGAAGAACTACCGCGCGTTCCACGTGAGCTTCATGAAGTCGTGGTGGGGCGACGCGGCCACGGTCGACAACAACTGGGGCTACGACTACCTGCCGAAGCTCGACAAGCCGTACGACCTGTTGCAGACCATCGAGCTGATGGCGGCCGGCAAGATGAACGGTTACATCTGCCAGGGCTTCAACCCGCTCGCGGCGGCGCCGTCGAAGGTCAAGACGGCGGCTGCGCTCGCCAAGCTGAAGTGGCTCGTGATCATGGATCCGCTCGCGACCGAAACGTCCGAGTTCTGGAAGAACCACGGCGACTACAACGATGTCGACGCGTCGCAGATCCCGACCGAGGTGTTCCGCCTGCCGACCACCTGCTTCGCGGAAGAGCGCGGCTCGCTGGTGAGTTCGTCGCGCGTGCTGCAGTGGCACTGGAAGGGCGCGGAGCCGCCGGGCCAGGCGCGCAGCGACCTCGAGATCATGTCGGGGATCTTCCTGCGGATGCGCGAGGCCTACAAGAAGGACGGCGGCAAGTTCCCCGATCCGATCGTCAACCTGACCTGGCCGTACGCGGATCCGGAAAGCCCGACGCCGGAAGAACTCGCGATGGAGTTCAACGGTAAGGCGCTCGCCGATCTGCCCGATCCGAAGGATGCGACCAAGACGCTCGTGAAGAAGGGCGAGCAGCTGGCCGCCTTCGCGCAGCTCAAGGACGACGGCAGCACCGCAAGCGGCTGCTGGATCTTCTGCGGTGCGTGGACGCAGGCCGGCAACCAGATGGGGCGGCGCGACAATTCCGACCCGACCGGCATCGGCCAGACGCTCGGCTGGGCGTGGGCGTGGCCCGCGAACCGGCGGATCCTGTACAACCGCGCCTCGTGCGACGTGAACGGCAAGCCGTTCGACCCGACCCGCAAGCTGATCGGCTGGAACGGCAAGACCTGGAACGGTCCGGACATCCCCGACTTCAAGGCGGACGAGCCGCCCGAGACCGGCATGGGTCCGTTCATCATGAATCCGGAGGGCGTCGCGCGCTTCTTCGCGCGCGCGGGGATGAACGAAGGTCCGTTCCCCGAGCACTACGAGCCGTTCGAGACGCCGCTCGCGGCGAACCCGTTCCATCCGAACAACCCGCAGGCGCTGAACAATCCGGCCGCCCGCGTGTTCCCGGACGATCGCAAGATGTTCGGCAAGGCGGACAAGTTCCCGTACGCGGCGACCACCTACCGCCTCACCGAGCACTTCCACTACTGGACCAAGCACGCGCGCCTGAACGCAATCGTGCAGCCCCAGCAGTTCGTCGAGATCGGCGAGGATCTCGCGAAGGACGTGGGCGTCGTGCACGGCGATCGCGTGAAGGTGTCGTCGATGCGCGGCTACATCGTCGCGGTCGCGCTCGTCACGAAGCGGATCAAGCCGCTGATGGTCGACGGCAGGAAGGTACAGACGGTCGGCATTCCGTTGCACTGGGGCTTCAAGGGTCTGACGAAGCCCGGCTATCTCGCGAACACCCTGACTCCGTCCGTCGGCGACGGCAACTCGCAGACACCGGAATTCAAGTCGTTCCTGGTGAACGTGGAAAAGGCGTAAGGGGAACGAGATGGCATTGCAATCGCTTGATATCAAACGGGTCTCCGCCACCACCACCCCGCCGCCCACGGCGCGGGAGCCGGTGACGGGGAGCGTGGCGAAACTGATCGACGTGTCGAAGTGCATCGGCTGCAAGGCCTGCCAGACCGCGTGCATGGAGTGGAACGACCTGCGCGACGAGGTGGGCACGAACGTCGGTGTGTACGACAACCCGGCCGACCTGTCCGAGCATTCGTGGACCGTGATGCGGTTCTCCGAGTACGAGAATCCGGACGGCAACCTCGAATGGCTGATTCGCAAGGACGGCTGCATGCACTGCGAGGATCCGGGCTGCCTGAAGGCCTGCCCCTCGCCGGGCGCGATCGTGCAGTACAACAACGGCATCGTCGATTTCCACGAGGAAAACTGCATCGGCTGCGGCTACTGCGTGACGGGCTGCCCGTTCAACGTGCCGCGCATCTCGAAGAAGGACCATCGTGCGTACAAGTGCACGCTCTGTTCCGACCGCGTTGCGGTCGGCCAGGAACCGGCCTGCGTGAAGACCTGCCCGACGGGCGCGATCGTGTTCGGCACCAAGGAGGACATGAAGCAGCACGCGGCCGAGCGGATCGAGGACCTGAAGGAGCGCGGCTTCGAGCACGCCGGGCTGTACGACCCGCAAGGCGTGGGCGGCACCCACGTGATGTACGTGCTGCATCACGCGGACAAGCCGTCGCTGTACCACGGGCTGCCCGACAATCCGTCGATCAGCCCGATGGTGAAGCTGTGGAAGGGGATCGCGAAGCCGCTGGCGGTCGCCGGCATCGTGGTGTCGGCATTGGCGGGCTTCTTCCACTACACGCGCGTCGGGCCGAACGAGGTGACGGACGACGAGGAAGCCGCCGCCCGCGACGAGGCGCGCCGCATCAAGGAGGACGCGAAATGAGCCAGCGAGACCCGAACCTGATCGTGCGCTACACGCCGAACGAGCGCAGCAATCACTGGATCACGGCCATCACGTTCGTGCTGCTCGCGCTGTCCGGGCTCGCGCTGTTTCATCCGTCGATGTTCTGGATGACCGCGCTGTTCGGCGGCGGGCAGTGGACGCGGATCCTGCATCCGTTCGTCGGCGTCGTGATGTTCGTGTCGTTCGCGATCATGGTGGTGCGCTACTGGCACCACAACCTGCTCGACGCGGACGACCGCCAGTGGCTCAAGCAGATCGACGACGTGCTCACGAACCACGAGGAGAACCTGCCGCCCGTCGGCCGCTATAACGCCGGACAGAAGCTGCTATTCTTCACGCTGGTCGCCTGCCTGCTGCTGTTGCTGCTGTCGGGCATCGTGATCTGGCGGCGCTATTTTTCGTTCTACTTCCCGATCGGGGTGATACGCGCGGCGGCGGTCGTGCATGCGGCGGCGGCCTTCGTGCTGATCTCCAGCATCATCGTGCACATCTACGCGGCCCTGTGGGTGAAGGGCTCGATCGGTGCGATGGTGCGCGGCACGGTCACGCTCGGCTGGGCGCGCAAGCACCATCCGAAGTGGTTCCGCGAAAACGTGAAGTAAGCGCGCATTCCGCGTCCCGGCCGTTGCGCGCCGGGACCGATGCGGCGGCCGGGCCGGCCGCGCCGGGCGCCTCGCGGCGCACCGCGCGGCCGGCCGCCGCGATCAGGGCGCCGATTGTTCGGCGCTTGTTTTTTTAGGGCACGCTCGTGACTAATGTGACACAGAAGATTCTCGATCCGAATGAAATCGCCACGCTCGATCATTCGGCCATTCCGCGCTTTCGCCTGCCGGAGCGCGGCACGGTGTTCGCCGCGCGCGCGGCGCGCCTGCGCAAGCTCGCCGACCTGAACCCGATCAGCGGCTACCTGCGGCTGATGGCGACCGTCGTCGACGCGCAGCACGACGCGCTGCAGACGCTCGACGGCCGGATGCCGTCGGAAGAATCGATCCGCCAGGCGCAGCAGCATTCGATGCCGCTCGCGCCCGCGCTGGCCGGCGAGCGCGATCCGCAGTGGCGCGAGGTGCTGCAGCGCCTGCTCGATCACGTCGAGCGCGCGGGCCTCGTGAATCCGCCGCTCGCGAAGCTGATCGACGGGCTGCGGCTCAAGACGCCGGCCGAACTCGACGCGCAGGCCGACGCGATCGCCGCGCTGCGGCTCGCGGAAGTCGAGCCGGCGACGGCGCCGTTCATCGTGGCGGCTCTGCAGGTCGTGTGGACCGACTACGCGACCCGCATCAAGCCCACCGACGTGCCGTACCTCGACCAGCCCGGCCTGTGCCCGGTATGCGGCTCGCATCCGGTCGCGAGCGTGGTGCGCGTGGGCGGCCAGTATCAGGGCTACCGCTTCGTGCAGTGCGGGCTGTGCACGACCGAATGGCACATGGTGCGCGCCAAGTGCTCGCACTGCGATTCGACGAAGGGCATCGCCTACCACG
>NZ_JAAGNW010000219.1:5927-9578 GCF_010645215.1 Burkholderia multivorans
GGCGGCGAGGGCGGCAGCGAGGCGGTGAAGGCCGAATCGTGCGACGAGTGCCATACGTACCGGAAGATCGGCTACCAGGACAAGGATTATGAATTCGAGCCGCTCGCCGACGATCTCGCGAGCCTCACGCTCGACCTGCTCATGAACGAGGCCGGTTACCAGCGCAGCACGCCGAACCCGCTGTTGTGGCCGGAACTGCCGGCCGACGCATGACGGGCGGGCCGGAGGTGGGCGCAGCCGGGTCCGACGGGCAGCAGGCGCTGCTCGCGCGCGTGCCGTCGGTCGAGCGCGTGCTGTCGTCGGCGGCGTGCGTCGCGCTCGTCGCCGAGCATGGCCGCACGCGCGTGCTCGATGCCGTGCGCGCGTCGCTCGACGCGTGGCGCGACGCCGTACGGCGCGATGCCGCGCAGGCCGCGCCGCTCGACGACGGCTCGATCGCCGCCGACGTGCGCGCGCGGCTCGCCGCGCAGGACGCGAGCCGGCTGCGCGCCGTGTTCAACCTGACGGGCACCGTGCTGCACACCAATCTCGGGCGGGCGCTGTTGCCCGACGAGGCGGTGCGCGCCGTGATGAACGCGCTCACGCAGCCGATGAATCTCGAGTTCGATCTGGCGACGGGGCGGCGCGGCGATCGCGACGACCTGATCGACGCGCTGATCTGCGAGCTGACCGGCGCGGAGGCGGCGACCGTCGTCAACAACAATGCGGCGGCCGTGCTGCTGAGCCTGTCCGCGCTGGCGACGCGCCGCGAGGTCGTGGTGTCGCGCGGGGAGTTGGTGGAGATCGGCGGCGCATTTCGGATTCCGGACATCATGAGCCGCGCGGGCGCGAAGCTGCGCGAGGTCGGCACGACCAACCGCACCCATCTGCGCGACTACGCCGAAGCGATCGGGCCGCGCACCGCGATGCTGATGAAGGTTCATTGCAGCAATTACGCGATCAGCGGCTTCACGAAGGAAGTCACGCTGGACGAGCTGGCGCCGCTCGCGCGCGAGCGCGGCCTGCCGGTCGCGGTCGACCTCGGCAGCGGCACGCTCGCGGATCTCACGCAGTGGGGCCTGCCGAAGGAAACCACGGTGCGCGAGACCGTCGAGGCGGGCGCGGACCTCGTGACGTTCAGCGGCGACAAGCTGCTGGGCGGCCCGCAGGCCGGGCTCATCGTCGGCCGTCGGGAGCTGATCGCGAAGATCAAGAAGCATCCGCTCAAGCGCGCGCTGCGCGTCGGCAAGCTGACGCTCGCGGCGCTCGAACCGGTGTTGCGCCTGTATCGCGCGCCGGAGCTGCTGCGCGAGCGCCTGACCACGCTGCGCCTGCTCACGCGCGGGCAGGCGGAGATCGCGGCGGCGGCGGAGCGGCTGCGGCCGGCGTTGCAGCAGGCGCTCGGCGCGGCCTACGCGGTCAGCGTCGAGCCGATGTTCAGCCAGATCGGCAGCGGCGCGCTGCCGGTCGATCAATTGCCGAGCTACGGGCTCGTCGTGCGCGCGGCCGACGGCAAGCGCAGCGGGCGCGCGTTGCTGCAACTGGAGCGGCGCTTGCGCGCATGGCCGCGCGCGGTGATCGGGCGGATCGCGGACGACGCGCTGCGCCTCGATCTGCGCTGCCTGGAAGCGGCCGACGAGGCCGAGCTGAGCGCGCAGTGCGCGCGCGAGGCGGAGTCGCACGCATGATCGTCGGTACGGCAGGGCATATCGACCACGGCAAGACCACGCTGGTGCGCGCGCTCACGGGCGTCGACACCGATCGCCTGAAGGAAGAGAAGGCGCGCGGCATCTCGATCGAACTGGGCTATGCGTATGCGCCGCTCGACAACGGCGAGGTGCTGGGGCTGATCGATGTGCCGGGCCACGAGAAGCTCGTGCATACGATGGCGGCCGGCGCGTGCGGGATCGATTTCGCGCTGCTCGTGATCGCGGCCGATGACGGCGTGATGCCGCAGACGCGCGAGCATCTGGCGATCCTGCAGCTGCTCGGCGTCGCGCATGGCGCGGTGGCGGTGACGAAGTGCGACCGGGTCGACGCGGCCCGGCTCGCGCAGGTGCGCGACGAGATCCGCGCCTGGCTCGCGCCGACGGCGCTCGCGCAGGCGGAACTGTTCGATACGTGCGCGACCGAACCCGACGATCCGGGCGTGGCCGCGCTGAACGCGCATCTGCGCGCTGCGGCGCTCGCGTGGCGCGCGCGGCGCGACGATGGGTTGTTCCGGCTCGCGGTCGACCGCGTGTTCACGCTGACGGGGCAGGGCACCGTGGTGACGGGCACGGCATTCGCGGGACAGGTGCGCACCGGCGACACGCTGAGCGTGGTGCGCAGCGGCGAGGCGGTGCGCGTGCGCAGCATCCATGCGCAGAATCGCGCGACCGACGTGGGCCGCGCGGGCGAACGTTGCGCGCTCAACCTCGCGGGCATCGACAAGGCCGCGCTCGCGCGCGGCGACACGATCGCGGATGCGCGGCTCGGCGAGGCGTCGCCGCGTCTCGACGTCGAGCTGACGCTGCTGCCCGATGCGGCGCTCACGCTCACGCACTGGGCGCCGCTGCACGTGCATCTCGGCACGCTGCATCGCGTGGCGCATGTCGCGCTGCTGGACGGCGAGACGCTGGCGGCGGGGCAGCGCGCGCGGGTGCAGCTGATTTTCGACGAGCCGGTGTTCGCGGTGCCGGGCGACCGCTTCATCGTGCGCAATGCGCAGGCCACGCAGACGGTGGGCGGCGGGCGCGTGCTCGATCCGTTCGGCCCGGCGCGCAAGCGGCGCACGCCTGCGCGGCGCGCGTGGCTCGACGCGCTCGCGGCGCTGCCCGGCGCGACCGAGGTGCACTGCGCGCACGAATATACGCTGTCCAACATCCGCTTCGCGCTCGCCTGCGAGCCGGACAACGCCGCGCTCGCCGCCTGGCGCGACGACGCGCAGGCGCGCCGCGCGCGCGGCGTGCCGACGCTGCCGACGACGATCGCGCACGAGCGGGCGGTGAACCCGTTCCTGCGCGCCGACAGCCCGGCGATCCAGGCCACGCTCGAAGCCGAATTGCATGAAACAGTGCCGGATCGATTGGCGGCCTTCACGCTGATGCGGGCGTGGAAGAACCGATTCCGCTGAACGGGGGCGGGCGCGCCGAAGCTCATCCCGAATCTCCAGAATCGGCCCCAAATACAGGATTTATTGGGTTTTTCGGCGTTTTTATTGACGCGAACGGCGCACTTCCGTAGTATCGCCTGCAATTTCCAGCCGTTGGAAGCCGAGATTTTTTCATGCGATTTATCCTCAGTGCGCTCCTGGTCCTCCTGCTCGCCGCGTGCGCGAGCCCGGGGCCCACGGCCCAAAGTCCCGCCGCCGCTTCCGATCCGCAAGCCGCCTCGAATTTCCTCCGCAAGTCTGCGACCGCCAAGGAGACCGTCGACGTCGACAAGCAGTCGGTCGTCGATCTGACCACCGCCGACACCGATCTGTGGGCGCGGATCCGCCGCGGTTTCCAGATGCCGGACCTGCAGACCGATCTGGTCGACATGCAGACCACCTGGTACACGCAGCGTCCCGACTACGTGCAGCGGATGACCGAGCGGTCGCAGAAATACCTGTACCACATCGTCGAGGAGCTGGAGGCGCGGCACATGCCGACCGAGCTGGCGCTGCTGCCGTTCATCGAATCGGCGTAC
>NZ_JAAGNW010000022.1:0-29344 GCF_010645215.1 Burkholderia multivorans
GTGCCAGCAGGATGTGCTCGCGCGTTTGCGGCATCGGGCCGTCTGCTGCCGAGCACACCAGGATCGCGCCGTCCATCTGCGCTGCGCCCGTGATCATGTTCTTCACATAGTCAGCGTGGCCCGGGCAGTCGACGTGTGCGTAGTGGCGGTTAGCCGTTTCGTACTCGACGTGTGCCGTGTTGATCGTGATGCCGCGCGCCTTTTCTTCCGGTGCCGCGTCGATCTGGTCGTAGGCCTTCGCCTCGCCGCCGAACTTCTTCGTCAGCACGGTCGTGATAGCTGCCGTCAGCGTCGTCTTGCCGTGGTCAACGTGACCAATCGTACCAACGTTCACGTGCGGCTTGGTCCGCTCGAACTTCTCTTTTGCCATGATTCTCTTCTTTCAAAAATTGATCGGTTAGTAGAGGGATCCGCTTACTTCGACTTCGCGCTGATGATCGCGTCGGCGACGTTCTTCGGAGCTTCGGCGTAGTGCTTGAACTCCATCGTGTACGTCGCGCGGCCTTGCGTCAGCGAGCGCAGCGAGGTCGAGTAGCCGAACATTTCCGACAGCGGCACTTCGGCGCGCACGATCTTGCCGCCGCCGACCATGTCATCCATACCCTGGATGATGCCGCGACGACCCGACAGATCGCCCATCACGTTGCCCATGAAGTCTTCGGGCGTTTCCACTTCGACGGCCATCATCGGCTCGAGCAGAACCGGATCCGCGCGGCGCATTGCTTCCTTGAACGCCCTCGAACCGGCCATGCGGAACGCATTTTCGTTCGAGTCGACGTCGTGGTACGAACCGAACGTCAGCGTGACCTTCACGTCGACGACCGGGAAGCCCGCCATCACACCGCTCTTCAGCGTTTCCTGGATACCCTTGTCGACCGAAGGAATGAATTCGCGCGGGATCACACCACCCTTGATCGCGTCGATGAACTCATAGCCCTTGCCCTGTTCGCTGCGCTCGAGCGTAATGACCGCATGGCCATACTGGCCACGGCCGCCCGACTGCTTGACGAACTTGCCTTCGACATCCGCGGCCGACTTGCGAATGGTTTCGCGGTACGCCACCTGCGGCTTGCCGACGGTCGCTTCCACGCCGAATTCGCGCTTCATCCGGTCAACCAGAATTTCGAGGTGCAGCTCGCCCATCCCCGAAATGATCGTTTGACCCGATTCCTCGTCGGTCTGCACGCGGAACGACGGATCTTCCTGAGCCAGACGGTTCAGCGCCAGGCCCATCTTTTCCTGGTCAGCCTTCGTCTTCGGCTCGACTGCCTGCGAAATCACCGGCTCCGGGAAAATCATGCGTTCGAGCACGATCGGGTGAGCCGGATCGCACAGCGTGTCGCCCGTGGTCGCTTCCTTCAGGCCCACCGCCGCCGCGATGTCGCCCGCGCGCACTTCCTTGATTTCTTCGCGCTGGTTCGCGTGCATCTGCAGAATACGACCGAGACGTTCCTTCTTGTCCTTGGTCGCGTTCAGCAGCGTGTCGCCCGAATTGACGACGCCCGAGTACACGCGGAAGAAGATCAGCTGGCCGACGAACGGGTCGGTCATGATCTTGAACGCGAGTGCCGAGAACTTCTCGTCGTCGGCCGCACGGCGTTCCGTCTTCTCGCCGTTTTCGAGCTCACCCGTAACCGGCGGGATGTCGACCGGCGACGGCAGGAAGTCGATCACGGCGTCGAGCATACGCTGCACGCCCTTGTTCTTGAACGCGGTGCCGCACAGCATCGGCTGGATTTCGCATGCGATCGTACGGTCGCGCAGCCCCTTGATGATTTCGTCCTCGGACAGCACATCGCCGCCCAGGTACTTTTCCATCAGGCTTTCGCTGGCTTCGGCAGCCGACTCGACCATCTTCTCGCGCCACTCGTTGCACGTGTCGACGAGTTCAGCCGGGATGTCCACGTAGTCGAATTTCGTACCTTGCGACGCTTCGTCCCACACGATCGCCTTCATCTTGATGAGGTCGACCACGCCCTTGAAGCTTTCTTCCGCGCCGATCGGCACCACCACCGGCACCGGATTCGCCTTCAGGCGCGTCTTCAGCTGATCGTAGACCTTGAAGAAGTTTGCGCCGGTACGGTCCATCTTGTTGACGAACGCGAGACGGGGCACCTTGTACTTGTTCGCCTGACGCCACACGGTTTCCGACTGCGGCTGCACACCACCCACCGCGCAATACACCATGCACGCGCCGTCGAGCACGCGCATCGAGCGTTCCACTTCAATCGTGAAGTCGACGTGGCCCGGGGTATCGATGATGTTGATGCGGTGTTCCGGATAGTTGCCGCCCATGCCCTTCCAGAAGGCAGTGGTAGCAGCGGAGGTGATCGTGATGCCACGCTCCTGTTCCTGCTCCATCCAGTCCATCGTTGCAGCGCCGTCATGCACTTCACCGATCTTGTGGTTCACGCCGGTGTAGAACAGAATGCGCTCGGTCGTCGTGGTCTTGCCGGCGTCGATGTGAGCGCTAATACCGATGTTGCGGTAGCGCTCGATAGGAGTCTTACGAGCCACTTTGATCCTCTATGGGGTTGGCGCGATGGGGCTTCCGCCGCCTCGCGCCTCAACACAAACGGGCGAGGCGCCAACATAGCGCACCCGCCCGGAATTTTTTTCCGCTAAGCCCAGCCTGACGCTTAGAAGCGGAAATGCGAGAACGCCCGGTTGGCTTCTGCCATCCGGTGAACTTCATCACGCTTCTTCATGGCGCCGCCACGGCCTTCGGCCGCTTCGGACAGCTCACCAGCCAGACGGAGCGCCATCGACTTCTCGCCAATGCCATACGACGCGACGGGCGCACTTCGACCGGAACCTGATAGTTGGCACCACCAACGCGACGGCTCTTCACTTCCACCACCGGCTTCACGTTGTTGAGCGCAACCGTGAACACTTCCAGCGGGTCCTTGCCACCCTTGGTCTGGATTTGTTCGAATGCGCCATAAACGATGCGCTCAGCGACCGACTTCTTGCCGGACAGCATCAGCATGTTCATGAACTTGGCTACATCAACGTTACCGAACTTCGGATCCGGCAACACTTCCCGCTTGGGGACTTCGCGACGACGCGGCATGTTTCTTCCTTTGACTTTTCAGTTGGAGCGGAATCGCTCCTCGGCCACCAACTAACCCGATCACATCTGACGACTAACCAGCTTGGCCGGGTGACCACTTACTCGACAGCACCGGCAATCCGGCACCACCGCATTAACCGCCCGGGGGCGATTTCCATTCAGAGTCTGCTTACTTCGCAGCCTTAGCACGCTTCGCGCCGTACTTCGAGCGCGCTTGCTTACGATCCTTGACGCCCTGGGTATCCAGCGAGCCGCGAACCATGTGGTAACGCACACCCGGCAAATCCTTCACACGGCCGCCGCGGATCAGCACAACCGAGTGCTCCTGCAGGTTGTGGCCTTCACCGCCGATGTACGAAATCACTTCGAAACCGTTCGTCAGACGAACCTTGGCGACCTTACGCAGTGCCGAGTTCGGCTTCTTCGGCGTCGTCGTGTACACACGGGTGCACACGCCGCGACGCTGGGGGCAGTCCTGCAAGGCCGGGCTCTTGCTCTTCGTCGTTTCCGACTCACGGCCTTTGCGAACCAGTTGATTGATGGTTGGCATTGTTTATTCCTGAAATTGACCAAAATCGACACATCGCTTTCGGGCAAAGCGAAAACGATGTGCGTTTACTCTCCGATTCCCCAATCTGGCGCATGGGCTTGCGCCCACGAACCGACCTACCGGGAACCGGAACCCAACATAATATTCCGAAAATCCTAAGCGAGTCAACAGCTTGCGTGATTCCGGGCGGGCGGGAAGCCGGGCTCAGGCCGACTCGACGACTTCGAGCAGTTCGTCGCCGAAACGGTCGAGCTTGCGCGCGCCGATACCGGGGATGTGGCGCAGATCCTCGATCGATTCGGGCGCGTTGCGCGCGATTTCCGCGAGGGTCGCATCATGGAAGATCACGTAGGCCGGCACGCCGTCGCTCTTGGCGGTTTCCGCACGCCAGGTACGCAGCGCCTCCCAGCGCGCGCGCTCGAGCGGGTTCATGCCGGCCGTCGGGTCGGTGCGCGTGCCGCTGCGGCTCGACGACTGGCGCGAGCGCGCCGGCTTCACGTAGCGGCGCAGCGTGACCGTTTCCTCGCTCTTGAGCACCCGCTTGCTCGCTTCGGTGAGCACGAGCGCGCCGAAGCCGCCGTGGTCGACCGCGAGATAGCCGAACGCGACCAGCTGGCGGAAGATCGCGCGCCATTCGGGCTCGGACAGCTCGGCGCCGATCCCGAACGTGCTCAGCTTCTCGTGGCCGCGCTGCAGGACCTTCTCGCCGCGGCCGCCGCGCAGGATTTCGATCAGGTGGCTGGCGCCGAAATTGAAGCCGCTCGCGCGCTGCGCGCGGAACACGCAGGACAGAGCCATCTGCGCCTCGCGGGTCGCGTCCCAGGACGCCGGCGGCTCGAGGCAGGTGTCGCAATTGCCGCACGGCTGGCTGTCCTCGCCGAAATAGCTGAGGAGCCGCACGCGCCGGCAGGATGCGGTCTCGCACAGACCGAGCAGCGCACCGAGCTTGCCCGTCTGGACCCGCTTGTGGGCCTCGTCGGCCTCCGACTCGTCGATCATCTTGCGCTGCTGCACCACGTCGCCGAGCCCGTATGCCATCCACGCGTTCGCCGGCATGCCGTCGCGCCCGGCACGCCCGGTTTCCTGGTAATAGCCCTCGACGCTCTTCGGTAGATCCAGGTGCGCGACGAAGCGCACGTCGGGCTTGTCGATCCCCATGCCGAACGCGATCGTCGCGCACATCACGATCCCTTCCTCGCGCTGGAACATCGCCTGGTGCTTCTGCCGCACCTCGAACTCCATCCCCGCGTGATACGGCAGCGCGCGCACGCCCTGCGTCTTGAGCCAGTCGGCCGTCTCCTCGACCTTGCGGCGCGACAGGCAGTACACGACGCCCGCGTCGGTCGTGCCGTCGGCGTTCGTGTGTTCCGCACGGATGAAGTCGAGCAGCTGCGCGCGCGCGTTGTCCTTCTCGACGATCCGGTAGCGGATGTTCGGCCGGTCGAAGCTCGACACGAACACGCGCGCGTCGTCGAGCGCGAGGCGATGGACGATCTCGTCGCGCGTGATCGCGTCGGCGGGCGCCGGCAGCGCGATGCGCGCCTGCCGGCCGTGTCCGCGGCGTGTTCCCTGGTTCAACCGTTTGCTCAAGGAGTCCGGAAGATGGCCAAGAAAGGCAACGCAACGCAGATCAACATCGGCATCGGCGACAAGGATCGCAAGAAGATCGCGGACGGCCTGTCGCACCTGCTCGCCGACACGTACACGCTCTACCTGAAGACGCACAACTTCCACTGGAACGTGACGGGCCCGATGTTCAACTCGCTGCATCTGATGTTCGAGACGCAGTACAACGAACTGTGGCTCGCGGTCGACCAGGTGGCCGAACGGATCCGCACGCTGGGCGTGGCCGCGCCGGGCACCTATCGCGAGTTCGCGAAGCTGTCGTCGATTCCCGAGGCGGAAGGCGTGCCGGCCGCGGAAGACATGATTCGTCAGCTGGTCGAGGGCCACGAGGCGGTGGTGCGCACCGCGCGCGCGATCTTCCCGACCGCCGATGCCGCCAGCGACGAGCCGACCGCCGACCTGCTCACGCAGCGTCTGCAGATTCACGAGAAGACCGCCTGGATGCTGCGCTCGCTGCTCGCGTGACGCGCCGTCGAGCGGTTCAGCCTCGTCACGCCTCCCGCGCGCCGGGAGGCGTTTTTGCGGGGGGCATGCGTCTTGGCGAGCCGCGTCGACAGTTTTAAAATGCAACCGATATGGGCGCATGGTGCGGCCTGTCCCGGCCGGCCGAAACCCGACCGCATCCCTTCGACGAGCAAAACCGGTATGGCACAACGTAGAGACATGAGCGGCGAAACCTGCCCGGTGGCGCGCACCGTGGACGTGGTGGGCGACCGCTGGTCGCTGCTGATCCTGCGCGACGCGTTCGACGGGGTACGCCGCTTCGGCGAATTCCAGCGCAATCTCGGCATCGCGCGCAACATGCTGACCGACCGGCTGCGGATGCTGGTCGACGCGGGCGTGCTCGCGGTCGCGCCCGCCTCCGACGGCTCGGCGTACCAGGAGTACGTGCTGACCGAGAAGGGCGGCGAGCTGTTTCCGATGATCGTCGCGATGCAGCAATGGGGCGAAGCGCACCTGTTCGGGCCCGGCGAAGCGCATTCGACGCTGGTCGAGCGGCGCAGCGGGCGGCAGGTGGTCGCGATGACGCCGCGCACCCACGGCGGCCGGCCGCTGCGGCATGAGGACACGGCCGTGCGGAAAATCGGGTCGGACGATCACGGGGGTTGAACGGCCGCCGATTTTGCCCGCGGCGGCGTGCGGTTCTACAATGCCGGGGTTATCCGTTCTCGCGCGAACTCTCGCCCGTCTCCATGCTCGCCCGTTTCCCTCTGTATTGGCGGCTCGTCCGGATGGACAAGCCGATCGGCACGCTGCTGCTGCTGTGGCCCACGCTCAACGCCCTGTGGATCGCCTCGGACGGCCATCCGCCGCCCTCGTATGTATTCATCTTCGCGCTCGGCACGCTGCTGATGCGCTCGGCCGGCTGCGCGATCAACGACTACGCGGACCGCGACTTCGACCGCCACGTGAAGCGTACGGCCGACCGGCCGCTGACCTCGGGCAGGATTCGCGGCTGGGAGGCCGTCGCGATCGCGGTGGGCCTCGCGCTCGTGTCGTTCCTGCTGATCCTGCCGTTCAACGGGCTCACGAAGGCGCTGTCGGTGGTCGCGGTGTTCGTCGCCGCGAGCTATCCGTTCATGAAGCGTTTCTTCGCGATTCCGCAGGCGTATCTCGGCATCGCATTCGGCTTCGGCATCCCGATGGCGTTCGCCGCGGTGCAGGACACGGTGCCGCCGATCGCCTGGGTGATGCTGGTCGCGAACATCTTCTGGTCGGTGGCGTACGACACCGCGTACGCGATGGTCGATCGCGACGACGACCTGAAGATCGGCATGCGCACCTCGGCGATCACGTTCGGCCGCTACGACGTGCTGGCGATCATGCTGTGCTATGCCGCGATGTTCGCGATCTACGCCTGGCTCGGCGTGCGGCTCGGCTTCGGCGGGCTGTACTGGCTCGGCTGGGCGGGCGCGGTGGGCTGCTCGATCTACCACTACACGCTGATCAAGGATCGCGAGCGCATGCCGTGCTTCGCGGCGTTCCGCCACAACAACTGGCTGGGCGGCGTGCTGTTCGCGGGGATCGCCGCGCATTACTACGCGGCGGCGTCGTTCTGATCCGCGCCCGGCGCTGACGCCGATCGCGCACCCCGGCAGGCCGCGCGCCTCCCGGGGTGTTTTTTTGCGTCGGGCATGGCGACGCCCGACGTCACGCCGCGCCCAGCTCGTCGCCCATTTCCTGCGCGCGCGTGCGCGCCGCGAGCACGCCGCGCACGATCGCTTCCTTCACGTGCTGCGCGTCGAACGACGCGAGCGCGGCGGCCGTGGTGCCGCCCTTCGAGGTCACGCGCTCGCGCAGCACGCCGGCCGGCTCGCCCGACTGGGCCGCCAGCTGCGCGGCGCCGGTGAAGGTCGCGACCGCGAGCGCGCGGCCCTGCGCCTCGTCCATCCCGAGCTGGCGCGCGGCTTCCTGCAGCGCTTCGATGAAATAGAACACATAGGCGGGCCCGCTGCCCGAGATCGCGGTGACCGCGTCGAGCTGCGCCTCGTCGTCGAACCAGACGATCTCGCCCACCGCGCCGAGCACCTGCCCGGTCAGCGCACGGCCGGCCGCGTCGACGCCCGCGAGCGCGGCGAGGCCGGTCACGCCCATGCCGACGAGCGCCGGCGTGTTCGGCATGGCGCGCGCCACGCGCGGATAGTCGCCGAGCCAGCGCGACAGATCCGCGCCGCGGATGCCGGCCGCGATGCTGATCACGAGTTGTCCGGACAGGTGCGGTGCGAGCGCCTGCGCGACGTCCTTCAGCACCTGCGGCTTCACCGCGAGCACGATCGCGTCGTAGCCGGCGAGCGTCGCGTCGATCGCGGCGCCGGTGCGTGCGCCCAGCTCGGCCGCGAGGCGCGCGCGCGCCGCTTCGTTGGGGTCGACGGCGTACAGGTCGTGGGCCGCGACGCCGCGCTTGACGAGGCCGCCGAGCAGCGCGGCCGCCATGTTGCCGCCGCCGATGAATGCGATTTTCATGATGAAGGTCGGAAGTGGAAAAGATCGGGAAAAGAGGGGCTCAGTGCGCGTAGTCGCGCGCGCCGAAGATCGCGGTGCCGATGCGCACGATCGTCGCGCCTTCGTGGACCGCCGCCTCGAGGTCGGCCGACATGCCCATCGACAGCGTGTCGAGCGCGAGACCGTCCGCGCGCAGCTGCTCGAACAGCGCGCGCAAGGCGCGCGGCGGCGCGCGCTGCGCATCGGCGTCGCCGGCGGGCTCGGGGATCGCCATCAGCCCGCGCAGCCGCAGCGCGGGCAGCGCGGCGATCGCGTGCGCGACCTCGGCGAGCTGGCCCGGCGCGACGCCGCTCTTCGAGGCCTCGCCGCTGATGTTGACCTGCACGCACACGTTGAGCGGCGGCAGGTGGGCGGGGCGCTGCTCGGCGAGCCGCTGCGCGATCTTCAGGCGGTCGACCGAATGCACCCAGTCGAAGCGCTCGGCGACCGGGCGCGTCTTGTTCGATTGCAGCGGGCCGATGAAATGCCATTCGAGCGACGCGCGCAGATCGGCGAGCGCGTCGATCTTGTCGAGCGATTCCTGCACGTAGTTTTCGCCGAACGCGCGCTGGCCCGCCGCATGGGCGGCGCGCACGTCGTCGGCCGGGAAGGTCTTGGAGACGGCCAGCAGCGCGACCGTGCCAGGCGCGCGGCCGGCCGCGCGCGCGGCGGCGTCGATGCGTTGATGGACGGAGGCGAGGCGGGCGGCGAGATCGGGCATGGCAGGCGGAAACGGAAGCGCCGCGCGCGGGCGGCGGATCGTTCGGATTATACGGACCGCGCGCGGCGGCTGTCGCGCGCTCAGCCGTACAGCAGGTGCTCGACGAGCTGGATCCAGTGCGCGACGGGCACCGCTGCGCCGCTTTGCAGATGCGCGATGCAGCCGACGTTGCCCGACACGATCATCTGCGGTTCGAGCGCCTGCAGCTTCGCGAGTTTCTGCTTGCGCAGCCGGTACGACAGCGACGGCTGGGTCAGCGAGTAGGTGCCCGCCGAGCCGCAGCACAGGTGGCTGTCGGCGGGCAGGTGCACCTCGATGCCGAGCGTCTCCAGCAACTGCTCGACCTTGCCGCGCGACTGCTGGCCGTGCTGCAGCGTGCAGGGCGGATGGTAGGCGACGGTATGCACCGCGCGCCGCCGCGCGAGCGCGGCCAGCTCGCGCTCGAAGCCCGTGAGCAGCTCCGACAGGTCGCGGGTGAGCGCGACGATGCGGCGCGCCTTGTCGGCGTAGGCGGGATCGTCGCGCAGCAGGTGCGCGTATTCGAGCACCGTCGCGCCGCAGCCGGTCGCGTTCATCACGATCGCCTCGGCGCCCTGTTCGATGTGCGGCCACCAGGCGTCGCTGTTGCGGCGCGCGTCGTCGAGCGCGTCCTCGTGATAGTTCAGGTGCAGCCGGATCGCGCCGCAGCAGCCGGCCTCGGGCGCGATCACGGCCTGCACGCCGAGCGCGTCGAGCACCCGCGCGGTCGCGATGTTGATGTTGGGCAGCATCGACGGCTGCACGCAGCCGGCCAGCATCAGCATCTTGCGCGGATGCTGCGCGGTCGGCCACGCGAGCGGCCGGGTCTTGGCGGGCACCTTGTCGCGCAGCCGCTTCGGCAGCAGCGGGCGCACCTGCTGGCCGAGCCGCATCACGGGCGAGAACAGCGTGGCGTTCGGCACGAGGCTCGCGAGCGCGCGGCGCATCAGGCGCTGCGACGCGGGGCGCGGCACCTTCGCGTCGACGTGGCGGCGGCCGATCTCGACGAGCCGCCCGTACTGCACGCCGGACGGGCAGGTGGTCTCGCAGCTGCGGCAGGTCAGGCAGCGGTCCAGATGCTGCTGGGTGCTGCGCGTGACCGGCGCGCCCTCGACCATCTGCTTGATCAGGTAGATCCGGCCGCGCGGGCCGTCCAGCTCGTCGCCGAGCAACTGGTAGGTCGGACAGGTGGCCGTGCAGAAGCCGCAGTGCACGCACTTGCGCAGGATGGCGTCGGCTTCGTCGCCGTCCGGGGTGCCGCGGATGAAATCAGCGAGATTGGTCTGCATCGCGCATTCAGAGATCGAGATAGAGCCGGCCGCGGTTGAAGATGCGCGCGGGATCGAAAGCCGCCTTCAGGCCGCGGTGGATTTTCATCTGCGGCGCGGACAGCGGCGTGAACACGCCCGCGCTGCGATCGTAGCCGTGATCGGCGCGGAACAGCGTCGCATGGCCGCCCGCCTGCTTCGCGCTCATGCGCACGGTTTGTGCGTCGGCGTCGGTGATCCACCAGCGCTGCGCGCCGCCCCATTCCATCATCTGGGTGCCGGGCAGCAGCAGCGGCTCGGTGATCGAGGGCATCGACAGGCGCCACAGCGCATGGCCGGCCGGGATCGCCGAGAAGAACGGGTCGTTCTGCTCGCGCACGCCGGCCCAGAAGCGCTCGGCTTCGACCGCGTCGACCACCTCGCCGCCGAGCACCATCTTCGCGCTCTTGATGGCGGCCTCGGCGCCCGACACGCGCAGCACCAGCGTGCCGTTGCGCCACGCGCTCGCGCTCACGGGCAGGGGGCGGCCCGCCCATTCGTTGAGCTTGCGCACCGCGTCGGTCGCGCTCATGTCGAAGCGCAGCGTGATTTCGGCGACGGGGCGCGGCAGCACCTTCACCGACAGCGACAGGATCAGCCCGAGCGTGCCGAGCGAGCCGGCCAGCAGGCGCGACACGTCGTAGCCGGCGACGTTCTTCACGACCTGCCCGCCGAAGCGCAGCACTTCGCCGCGGCCGTTCATCAGGGTGGCGCCGAGCACGAAGTCGCGCGGCGCGCCGGCGCTGGCGCGGCGCGGGCCGGCGAGGCCGGCCGCGAGCGCGCCGCCGAAGGTGGCGTCGCGTCCGAAGTGAGGCGGTTCGAACGGCAGCATCTGGCCGCACTCGGCGAGCGCGGCCTCGACCTGCGCGAGCGGCGTGCCGGCGCGCGCGGTCACGACCAATTCGGCCGGATCGTAGGAGGCGATGCCCTGATAGGCGCGCGTGTCGAGGATCTCGCCTTCCAGCGCCTGGCCGTACCAGTCCTTCGTGCCGCCGCCGCGGATCCGCAGGGCGCGGCCGTCCGCGCTTGCCTCGCGGATCCGTTCGGCCCAACCGGCGACGATGTCGTCCTCTTCCATGCGTTCTGTCTCGTTGTGTTTTTCTGCCCGGTCGATTGTACCGGCGCCGCGGCGCCGCACATCCCCGGCTATCCCTAGGGTTGGCTTACCTGGACGAGCATGGAGCATTCATGCCGGGACAATGCCCGAAACCGCCCGGATGGCGGCGGCGCGTGCCGTTTGCCCGGCCCGGCGGGGCGCCGAGCCGGGTGCGCCGCAGGCCGTGCCTCGGCGGCGCGCGGCGTCGGGCCTTCGCATGCGTGTTCCATAGGTAAACCGCTCCCGGGCCGCGTCCCTCAGAAGCGCGGCAGGTCGGGGTGCGGCAGCAGGCCGCCGCGCACGTGCAGGCGGCCGTATTCGGCGCAGCGCGCGCGGGTCGGGATGCCCTTGTCGGGATTGAGGAGCCCGGGCGGATCGAAGGCCCGCTTGACCGCGAAGAACGCGTCGCGCTCCTGCGGCGAGAACTGCACGCACATCGAGTTCAGCTTTTCCGTGCCGACGCCGTGCTCGCCCGTCACCGTGCCGCCGAATTCGACGCAGGTCTCCAGGATGTCCGCGCCGAACCGCTCGGCGCGGTGCAGCTCGTCGGGATCGTTGGCGTTGAACAGGATCAGCGGGTGCATGTTGCCGTCGCCCGCATGGAACACGTTGATGCAGCGCAGCCCGTAACGCCCCTCCATCTGCTCGATGCGCGCGAGCAGCGGCCCGATCGCGCGGCGCGGCACGGTGCCGTCCATGCAGTAGTAGTCGGGCGAGATCCGGCCCGCCGCCGGGAACGCGTTCTTGCGCCCGGACCAGAAGCGCAGCCGCTCGGCCTCGGTGCGCGACACCTGGATCCGCGTCGCGCCGTGCTCGCGCAGCACCGCGGTCACCCGCACGATTTCCTCCGCGACCTCCTCGGGCGTGCCGTCCGATTCGCACAGCAGGAGCGCCGCCGCGTCGAGGTCGTAGCCCGCGTGCGTGAACGACTCGACCGCCTGCGTCGCAGGCTTGTCCATCATTTCGAGGCCGGCCGGGATGATGCCGGCCGCGATGATCGCGGCGACCGCCTCGCCGCCCTTCACGACGTCGTCGAAGCTCGCCATCACGAGCTGGGCGGTCTGCGGCTTCGGGATCAGGCGCACCGTGACCTCGGTGATGATCGCGAACATGCCTTCGCTGCCGATCGTCACGGCGAGCAGGTCGAGGCCGGGCGTGTCGAGCGCGAGCGAGCCGAACTCGACGATCTCGCCGTCGATCGTCACCGCGCGCACGCGCATCACGTTGTGGACGGTCAGCCCGTACTTGAGGCAATGGACGCCGCCCGAGTTCTCCGCGACATTGCCGCCGATCGTGCAGGCGATCTGCGACGAGGGGTCGGGCGCGTAGTAGAGGCCGTAGGGCGCGGCCGCCTCGGAGATCGACAGGTTGCGCACGCCGGGCTGCACGGTGGCCGTGCGCGCGTACGGGTCGACCTCGACGATCCGCTTGAAGCGCGCGAGCGACAGCACGACGCCGAGCGCGATCGGCAGCGCGCCGCCCGACAGGCTGGTGCCCGCGCCGCGCGGCACGATCGGCACGTCCATGCGCCGGCAGATCTGCACGATCCGCTGCACCTGCGATTCGGTTTCGGGCAGCGCGACCGCGAGCGGCAGGCAGCGGTAGGCGGACAGCGCGTCGCATTCATAGGCGGCGGTGTCTTCGTCGCGGTACAGCAGGCAGTGCGTCGGCAGCACCGCCATCAGGGCCTGCACGACCTCGCGCTGGCGCTGGGCGCGCGCGTCGGCCGGCAATGCGTCGGGGGCGTTCATGTCTCCTCCTGGATGGGCGCGGCGCGGGCCGCGGCCCGTCATGCGTCGGTCGTGAAGATCTTGCCGGGATTCATCAGGTTGTGCGGATCGAGCGCGAGCTTGATCGCGCGCATCGCGTCGAGCGCGTTCTCGCCGTGCTCGAGCGCGAGGAAGCGCATCTTGTGCAGCCCGATGCCGTGCTCGCCGGTGCAGGTGCCGCCCATCCGCAGCGCGCGTTCGACGATCCGCTGGTTGAGCGCCTCCGCCTCGGCCAGCTCCTCGGGCCGCGCGGGATCGATCAGGATCGCGACATGAAAATTGCCGTCGCCGACGTGGCCGACGATCGGGCACGGCAGCGACGACGCGCGCAGGTCCAGTTCGGTTTCCTCGACGCAGGCGGCGAGCTGCGAGATCGGCACGCAGACGTCGGTGGTCACGGCGCGGCAGCCGGGCTTCAGCTGCAGCATCGCGAAGAACGCGTTGTGACGCGCGGCCCAGAGCCGGCTGCGCTCCTCGGGGCGCGTCGCCCAGGCGAAATCGCGGCCCTCGTGCTGCGCGGCGAGCGCCTGCACGGTTTCGGCCTGCTCCTTGACGCCGGCCTCGGTGCCGTGGAATTCGAAGAACAGCGTGGGCGCTTCGGCGAGCGACAGGTGGGCGTGGCGGTTGATCGAGCGGACCGCGAGCGCATCGATGAATTCGACGCGCGCGATCGGCACGCCGAGCTGGATGGTCTCGATCACGGTGCGCACCGCGGCGCCCATCGACGGGAACGCGCAGACCGCGGCGGATACGGCCTCGGGCAGCGGGTGCAGGCGCAGCGTGATCTCGGTGATCACGCCGAGCGTGCCCTCGGAGCCGACGAAGAGGCGCGTCAGGTCGTAGCCGGCCGACGACTTGCGCGCGCGCGTGCCGGTACGCACCACGCGGCCGTCGGCGAGCACCGCGGTGAGCCCGAGCACGTTTTCGCGCATGGTGCCGTAGCGCACGGCGTTGGTGCCGGATGCGCGGGTCGCGGTCATGCCGCCGATGCTCGCGTCCGCGCCCGGATCGATCGGGAAGAACAGGCCGGTGTCGCGCAGCGCGTCGTTGAGGGTCTTGCGGGAAATGCCGGGCTCGACGGTGACGGTCAGGTCCTCTGCGTCGATCGACAGCACCCGGTCCATGCCGGACACGTCGAGCGACACGCCGCCGCGCACCGCGAGCAGGTGGCCTTCGAGCGACGAGCCCGCGCCGTACGGAATCACCGGCACGCCGTGCAGCGCGCACAGCCGCACCACCTCGCGGACCTCGTCGGCGCTGCGCGCGAACGCGACGGCGTCGGGCGGCACCGGATCGAACGGCGATTCGTCGCGGCCGTGCTGGGTGCGCACCGCCTCGGCGGTCGACACGCGTTCGCCGAGCGCCGCGACGAGCGCATCGAGGCGGGCGGGCGGGAACGGGGCGCGGGGCGGGGCCGGGGGGGCGGGGTGATTCAATCGAGTCTCCTGTCCAGCTTGTAGGCGTGCGCCGCGGCGAGGCGGCCGGGTCATTCTACGCCGGAAAGCCGCGCACCCGCCGCGCCGCGGGCTGCGATAATCGGCGTCTGCCGCGCCTGCGCATCGCGCGCCGCGGCCATCTTCAGCCACGCTTACCAAGGGGACAGGGATGGGCAACCGCCTGAGCAAGATCGCCACCCGCACCGGCGACGACGGCACCACCGGCCTCGGCGACGGTCGCCGGGTGCGCAAGAGCGACGCGCGGATCGCCGCGATCGGCGACGTCGACGAGTTGAACTCGCAGCTCGGCGTGCTGCTCGCGGAGCCGCTGCCGGACGACGTGCGCGCGGCGCTGGAGACGATCCAGCACGACCTGTTCGACCTGGGCGGCGAGCTGTGCATCCCGGGCCACCGGGTCGTCGGCGATACGCACCTCGCGCGCCTCGACGCCTGGCTGGCCGACTACAACGGCCGGCTGCCGCCGCTCAAGGAGTTCATCCTGCCGGGCGGCGCGCGCGCGGCGGCGCTCGCGCACGTGTGCCGCACCGTGTGCCGCCGCGCCGAGCGCGCGATCGTCACGCTCGGCGAGACGGAAGCGCTCGACGCCGCGCCGCGCCGCTACGTGAACCGGCTGTCGGATCTGCTGTTCGTGCTGGCCCGGATCCTGAACCGCGCGGCGGGCGGGACCGACGTGCTGTGGGTGCGCGGCCGCACCGAATAGGCGCGCGGCGGACCGGGATCCGCCACTATTTTGAGATGCGACAATTTGCCCGGGACAGGCTGCGCCTTTAAACATGTACTGTGTGTACATCTTTAAAGGAGAAAGAATCATGACGCAGATCACGGCAGAGCAGATGGCGCGGGTGAAGGCGACCGCACCGGTTCTCGCGGAACACGGCGCGACCATCACGCGACATTTCTACCAGCGCATGTTCGAGCGGCATCCCGAGCTGAAGAACCTGTTCAACCAGACGCACCAGAAGACCGGCAGCCAGCCGGAGACGCTCGCGAAGGCGGTGTATGCGTACGCGGCCAACATCGACAACCTGGGCGTGCTGGGCGGCGCGGTGGCGCGGATCGCGCACAAGCATGCGAGCCTGAACATCCGCCCCGAGCATTACCCGATCGTGGGCGAGAACCTGCTTGCCTCGATCGTCGAGGTGCTCGGCGACGCGGTCGATCCGGAGACGCTGGAAGCCTGGCGGGTGGCCTATGGGCAGCTTGCGCAACTGCTGATCGGCGTCGAGGCCAATCTCTACGAAGGCGCGGCGTGGAGCGGCTACCGGCCGTTCCGGGTTGCGCGCAAGGTGCGCGAGAGCGACGTGATCACGTCGTTCTACCTGAGCCCGGCGGACGGCGGCGCGGCGCCCGGCTTCGAGCCGGGCCAGTACGTGACGGTCAAGCGCTTCGTCGGCGAGCTGGGCGTCGACCAGCCGCGCCAGTACAGCCTGTCCGACGCGCCGCACGGCCGCTGGCTGCGGATCTCGGTGAAGCGCGAGGCGGGGCAGGGCGAGGCGGTTCCGGCGGGGCGGGTGTCGACGCTGCTGCACGACGGCGTCGAGGAAGGCGCGATCGTCGAGGTGACCGCGCCGATGGGAGACTTCACGCTGGCGCGCGACCGCGCGACGCCGGTTGTGCTGATTTCGGCGGGCGTGGGGATCACGCCGATGGTGTCGATGGCGCAGACGCTCGCGGACGAGGGCAGCGCGCGCGAGGTGCGCTTCGTCCACGCGTGCCGCTCGGGGCGCATGCATGCATTCCGCGACTGGCTCAACGCGCTGGCCGCCGCGCATCCGAATGTCACGCGCACGGTGCTCTACGAGCTGGTCGGGCCGGACGACCGCGCGGGCGTCGAGCATGACGCGGAAGGGCGGCTCACGTCGGAGCGGCTCGCGCGGCATGCGCTCGTCGCGGACGCCGATTACTACATCTGCGGGCCGGTGGGATTCATGAAGATGCCGCGCGATGCGCTCGTCGCGCTCGGCGTCGCGCCGGCGCGCGTGCATACCGAGATCTTCGGCTCGGGCGCGCTGGAGTGAAAATGGGCGCGACGGCTCAGGGGCGCGCCCCGCGCCGTCGCCGGCGGGCGGCCAGGCCGACGGCCAGCGTCGCGAGGGCCAGGGCGATCACGAAGCTGAGCAGCAGCCAGACCGCCGTGACGATGTCTTCGTTCTGCTCGCCGCCGACCGAGTTCAGGGCGCGAAACAGCGGCTGGAATGCAGTGTAGGATGCGTCGCCGGCGGACCAGGCGCGCACCGGCTCGCTCGTGACGAGCAAGAGATAGACGGGGACGGTCATCAGGAGCCCCAGCAGCAGGCACGCCCATATCTTCTTCATCGTACGATCACCCGACCGTAGTATCGGATCGAGGTGCCTGGAACCGTGCCGGTAGTCTGAGCCTTCAGGTAAGTCCGCAGCCGGGAGAATTGGACGTGGCTCGGCAGAGTGATGCAACCCTCACTGACGCCCTGGTACCCGGTTGGGTGAAGGCGAAACGCACCTCGCTTTACCCCGTTGATAAAGGTGTGATCATCTATTTTGCCATCGATTCGATAGAGTGCGAACCATTCCGCCCGATGCGTGCCGGCACGCACATCTTTGAAGAAATCCCAGAGCATGCCGAGATGCCCGCCACTTTGGCGATCCACGATGTAATAAGTCCCATGGGGAATGGGACCTTTGTCTACAACTGAAACTGCAGATGGGTCGTTTTTGTAGGGGTGGCTGCCAGAAAATGCAGGGACACTACCGAATCCCGGGCAAATGAACGACGAAATGCTACGCCTGTTTAACGTATAGGTGCACTCTACTGGCAAGATAACCTCCGGGGAAATAATCCGCCGTGGTCTTCAATAACGCAGACATTGAAATGCCTGGTGAAAGACTTTCTGCGGAGACGGAGTGAGGCTATCGATGCAACGAGTTCCCTGTATATGAGAATGGTCTCAAATGAAAACACACTCTTTTTCGGGATGAAGGACGGATGACCCGTCCTTCGTTTTTGCGTGAGTCAATTCGTGATCCGCTCGAACGCACAAGGCGTGTTCCAACTTGCCGGCTCCGGCGCACGGACATCGTCCGGATCGACGACCTCCGTGCGGCGGGAACCTCTTCCCCCGCGCCTCAGTTCCCGCTGCCGCGCGCGACGCGGCGCGCCTTCACCGCTTCCGCGAGGCCTTCGAGCACCTTCACGCTTTCATCCCAGTCGATGCAGGCGTCGGTGATGCTCTGGCCGTAGGTCAGCGTGCAGCCTTCCTGCAGGTCCTGGCGGCCCGCCACCAGGTGCGATTCCACCATCACGCCGATGATCCGCTCGTCGCCGGCCGCGAGCTGGCGGCCGATGTCCGCGCACACCGGAATCTGGTTCTCGTGCCGCTTCGAGCTGTTCGCGTGGCTCGCATCGATCATCAGGCGCGCGGCGAGGCCCGCCTTGCCGATGTTGCCGCACGCGGCGTTCACGCTGTCCGCATCGTAGTTCGGGGTCTTGCCGCCGCGCAGGATCACGTGGCAATCCTCGTTGCCCGCCGTCGACACGATCGCCGAATGGCCGCCCTTCGTCACCGACAGGAAATGGTGCGGTTGCGACGCCGCCTTGATCGCGTCGACCGCGATCTTCACGTTGCCGTCGGTGCCGTTCTTGAAGCCGACCGGGCACGACAGTCCCGACGCCAGCTCGCGCAGCACCTGCGACTCGGTGGTGCGCGCGCCGATCGCGCCCCACGAGATCAGGTCCGCGATGTATTGCGGGCTGATCATGTCGAGGTATTCGGTGCCGGCGGGCAGGCCCATCTCGTTGATGTGCATCAGCAGCTCGCGCGCGATGCGCAGGCCGTCGTTGATCTTGAAGCTGTTGTCGAGGTGCGGATCGTTGATGAGCCCCTTCCAGCCGACCGTGGTGCGCGGCTTCTCGAAGTACACGCGCATCACGATCTCCAGCTCGCCCGCGAAGCGCTGGCGCTCCTTGGCGAGCCGGCCCGCGTATTCGAGCGCCGCCTGGGTGTCGTGGATCGAGCACGGCCCGATGATCACGATCAGGCGGTCGTCCATGCCGTGCAGGATCCGGTGCATCGACTGACGCGCGGTGTAGATCAGCTCGGACGCGGCCTCGCTGCACGCGAACTCGCGGATCAGGTGGGCGGGCGGCGTCAGTTCCTTCAGTTCGCGGATACGGACGTCATCGGTATTGTGCGGGGGCATGCTTGTTCTCCAGGACGGGGCGCCACGAGGGCGGCTATCGATCAGTTCTGCAATTCGGGTTGGTCAATTCGGTGGTGCGGGCTGCCGGTTCGGCGGGGCAAAAAAAAACCGCCGGGTTTGCCGGCGGTTTTTCAGGAATTTCGTGTGCGCTTGGTGCGCCATCACTCCTCTCGATCCGCCAGGGGTCTGAGATGCCAGAAAAAGTAAAAGTAAAACTTGGCGGACATGACGGAGAGGTTCGGTGCGTTGAAAACGTGATTGCGATTTATACCCCGGCCTAGCGCGCTTGGCAATCCGGCTGGTCAAAAATGCGGACAATCCGCATATCTCGATGAAGATGTGCAGACTATCCGCGTAACTATCGGGGTGGCCGTGCACTCAGACGGTGCCGCCGACGGTCATCTTGTCGATCCGCAGGGTCGGCTGGCCGACGCCCACCGGCACGCTCTGGCCTTCCTTGCCGCACACCCCGACGCCGCTGTCGAGCCGCATGTCGTTGCCGATCATGCTCACGTACTTGAGCGATTCCGGGCCGCTGCCGATCAGCGTCGCGCCCTTGACGGGGTAGGTGATCTTGCCGTCCTCGATCATGTAGGCCTCGGACGCCGAGAACACGAACTTGCCGTTGGTGATGTCGACCTGGCCGCCGCCGAAGTTCACCGCGTACAGCCCGTGCTTGACCGATTCGATGATCTCGCGCGGATCCTTGTCGCCGTTCAGCATGTAGGTGTTGGTCATGCGCGGCATCGGCAGCGCCGCGTACGATTCGCGGCGCGCGTTGCCGGTGACGGGCATCTTCATCAGGCGTGCGTTCAGCGTGTCCTGGATGTAGCCCTTGAGCACGCCGTCCTCGATCAGCGTCGTGCACTGGGTCGGGTTGCCTTCGTCGTCGATGTTGAGCGAGCCGCGGCGGTTCGGCAGCGTGCCGTCGTCGACCACCGTGACGCCCTTCGCCGCGACCCGCTCGCCGATCCGCCCGGCGAACGCCGACGAACCCTTGCGGTTGAAGTCGCCCTCGAGCCCGTGGCCGATCGCCTCGTGCAGCAGCACGCCCGGCCAGCCCGAGCCGAGCACGACGGTCATCGCGCCCGCCGGCGCGGGGCGCGCGTCGAGGTTGACGAGCGCCGCGTGCACCGCGTCGTCGACATAGCGCGCGAGCACCTCGTCGGTGAAGTAGCCGTAGTCGAAGCGGCCGCCGCCGCCGCCCGAGCCGATCTCGCGGCGGCCGTTCTGCTCGGCGATCACCGTCACGGACACGCGCACGAGCGGGCGGATGTCGGCCGCGAGCGCGCCGTCGCTGCGCGCGACCAGCACGACGTCGTATTCGCCCGCGAGGCCCGCCATCACCTGGGTGATGCGCGGATCGCGGCCGCGCGCCATCTGCTCGACGCGTTCGAGCAGCTTGACCTTGGCGGTCGCGTCGAGCGAGGCGAGCGGATCGGACGGCAGGTACAGATCGCGGCCCGAGATGCCCTTCAGCGTCGAGGCGACCTGCACCTTGTGCTTGCCGCCGCCCGCGCGGGCGATCGCCTTGGTCGCGGCCGCGGCCTGCGCGATCGCTTCCGGCGACAGGTCATCGGAGTACGCGAACGCGGTGCGTTCGCCGGCCACGGCGCGCACGCCGACGCCCTGGTCGATGCTGAAGCTGCCCGACTTGACGATGCCTTCCTCGAGGCTCCAGGCTTCGCTGCGGGTGGCCTGGAAGTACAGGTCGGCGTAGTCGACCCGGTGCGTGAAGATATCGGCGAGCGTGCGCGTCAGCAGGGTTTCGTCCAGGCCGTACGGCGTGAGCAGGATGTCTTTCGCGAGCGCGAGGTTGCGGATGCCGGGTTCAATGATATTCATTCAGGTATCGGGGAGTCTCTAAAAAGCGGTTAGCGAACGCGCGTGACAGGGTATCCGGTCAAATTCAGATGGTGGGCGGCAGGCCGGTTTTCAAGCGGGCGGGCTCAGGCCAGCACTCGATGGCGCCAGGCGGGCAGGCTCTCGCGCACCTCGGCGAGCCGGGCGGGATCGAGCGCGCCGCTCACGACCCCGGCGCCCTCGTCGCGCACCGCGACGATCTCGCCCCACGGGTCGATCAGCATGCTGTGTCCCCAGGTGCGACGGCCGTTGCCGTGCTTGCCGCCCTGCGCGGCGGCGAGCACGTAGCACTGGTTCTCGACCGCCCGTGCGCGCAGCAGCGTTTCCCAGTGCGCGCGGCCCGTTGTATACGTAAACGCCGACGGCACGACGATCAGCGCGCAATCGCCCATCCGCCGGTACAGCTCCGGAAAGCGCAGATCGTAGCAGACCGACAGCCCGACGCGCCCGAACGGGGCCTCGAAGGTGCGCACGGTATCGCCGGGGCGGATCGTGCGCGCCTCGTCGAACGACTCCTCGCCCTTCTCGAAGCTGAACAGGTGGATCTTGTCGTAGCGCGCGGCCTCGCGGCCCTGCGGATCGAACACGAGCGTCGTGTTCAGCACGCGCGACGGCTCCGGCGCGCGCAGCGGCAGCGTGCCGCCGATCACCCAGACCCCGTGGCGCCGCGCGGCGTCCGCGAGGAAGCGCTGCAGCGGGCCGTCCTGGTGCGGTTCGGCGAGCGCGAGCTTGTCGGTGTCCTTGAACCCCATGAAGCAGAAGTACTCGGGCAGCAGCACGAGGCGGGCGCCGTCGGCGGCCGCCTCGGCGATCAGCCGGTCGGCCTCGGCGAGGTTGGCGGCGACGTCGGGCGCGCTCACCATCTGCAGCGCGGCGACCCGGAAGGGGGAGGCGGAAGCGGATCGGTCGGTCATCGCAAGTCCGGTTGCCTGGAAAAAGGGTGCGGGCCCATCGGCGGTCGAATCAGTGGCTGGCCGCATCAGCGGGCGCGTGGATCATCTTACCGCGATCGCCGCGCACCCGCTCGATGTGGGGATGCGCCCACGAGCCGGTGATCGCGTAGTCGACCGCGAACGCGCGCGAGAGGGTCTGCGACAGCGCGACGTCGGCGGCCAGCACGCCCAGGCCGAGCAGCGGATTGATCACGGCGGCCGCGATCGCGGCGGCGCCGGCGCTGACCTTGGGCGCAACGTGCGCGTGCAGGTCCTGGGTCTCGTGCGCGAGGTCGACCGCGCCCGCAAGCGTGACCCGGGCCGGCGCGGTGACCATCTCGAAGTCGCCGAGGCGGGCGCTGCCGTTCGCGATCTGGCCGTTGCCGCTGATCTTCTCGAACGGCAGGCCCTTGCCGATCACGTCGCGGAAATCGAGCGTCAGGAAGCGCGCGAGGCTTTGCAGGCTCAGCACGCCGAGCAGCTTGGCCGCGCCCGGGTCGACCTTCAGGATCTGGCCGTGCTGCAGGTCGAGCGACAGGACGCCGCCGAGCGTCGGGTAGTCGATCGCGGTCGGGCCGCCGCGCCAGCCGACCTTGCCGGTCAGCGTGCCGCGGCCGTCCGCGATGGTGCGCGGCAGCCCGACCCGGTCGAGCAGGGCGCCGGCCTTGTCGATGTCGAGCCGGAAGTCGAACACGGTGCGGCGCGGCGCATCGTCCTCGTCGACGCCGCGCGCGAGCGCGCGCCGCGAGGTGCGCCAGTTCGCGGTCGCGGTCAGCTTGGCCGCCGGATTCGCCAGTTCGAGCTTGTCGAGCTGCCAGACCGGCACGCCGTTTTCGTCGAGGTTGCGCGCGTTGACTTCGAGCCGGCCGATGTCGTGGCCGCGCGCCACCACCTGGTCGACCACCAGGTCGAGGGCCGGCATCGCGTGGTCGGCGGGCGTCGGCAGGTCCATCGCGCGGCCGACCAGGTCGTGCTCTGCGCTGTCCGGGATCACGAGCTTCGCGAGCCGCGCGTTGAGCACGCCGGCCGCTTCGGCGCCGCTGCCCGGCGCCCACGACAGGTAGCCCGACACCTGGTTCGAGGCGATGTTCGCCTGCCACAGGTCGTCGACGTGCGAGGCGCCGACGATCACGTTTTCCCAGTTGCGCTTGAGCAGCTTGAGCGTGCCGAAGTGCAGCGCGAAGCGTTTCGGCGCGAAGCTCGCGAGGTCGACCCGCGGCTGCGCCTGCGGGGCCGGCGCGCCCGCCCCGGCGCGCAGCGTCTTGGCGAACGCGAGCCACGCGTCGGCGTCGAGTTCCGGCACGTCGACGGCGGCCGTCACGCCGTCGTGCGGCAGGTCGGGCATGCGGTTCATGCCGAGCGCGCCGCGCACCGCGCTGACCGGCTGGCCGCGCGTGAGGTCGAGCACGTAGCGGGCGCCGATTGGCCCGAGCTTCAGGTCGGCGCGCACGCGCTGGCGGTCGCCCGGCTCCGCCTCGGGCGCGAGCGTGAAGTCGAACGGCAGCGGCTCGCCCACCGGCTTCGCGAACGGCGCGGGGAAGTGCAGCGCGACGTCGGTCAGGTCGGCGTGCGCGGTGATCTCGGGCGGGCCGTCCTTCTTCATGCCGCGCACCGTGATCTGGTAGGGCGCGTCGCCGACCACCCGGCCGAGCAGGGTCGCGGCCGCGCCGCGCAGGCCCAGGTTGCGCGCGGCGTCGAGCGCGATCCGGCCGTCGACGTCGAACGCGTAGCGGCCGTCCGCCTCGAGCCCGCCGCGCGCGCTCAGGTCGCCGCCGAGGAAGCGGCCGGTCAGCCGCTCGGCGGCGAGCGTGTGCTGGGTGAAGCGCAACTGGCCGTGCAGGCGCGACAGCGGCGGCAGGCCGTCGGTTTCGAGGGTGTTGCCGGCGAGCCCGATCGTGCCTTCGACATCGGTGTGCGGATGCGCGACGTGCTGCGGGATCGTCAGCTTCAGCGCGAGCGTCGCCGGGCCCTGCGCGCGGAGCCGCTCGCCGAGGTGGCCGGTCATCCCGCCGACCGCGCTGCGGTTCGCGTAGTCGAGCAGGTCGGCGAGCGGGCCGCGCGCGCGGCCCTCGATCACGAGCGGTGAATGCAGCGGGTTGCCGAGGTCGGCGATATGGCCGCGGACCGGATCGAGCACGACCCCCTTGTAGTGCGCGCGGTCGATGTCGAAGCGCAGCCGGTTCTGTTCGATCTCGAACACGCCGTCGATGCCGTCGAGCGCCGGCCATACGTTCGGCGTGCCGTTCGCGAGCGTGTGCGGCGGCTGCGGCGTGGGTTCGAAGCGCCCGCCCGTGAACGGCGCGACGATGTGGAACACGCCCGCCTTCGGATCGTGTTCGTACGGGAAGGTCTCGAGCGGCCCGCGCGCGACGATCGTCGCGCCGCGCTTGACCTGGCCGGCCTGCAGCGCGTGGCCCAGGTACAGGCGCAGGTGGTCGGACAGGCTGGTCGGCAGGTAGCGGACGATCCGCGCGACCGCGGCGCGCTCGAAGTCGGCCTTCAGGTCGAGTTCGCCGCGGCCGTGCCCGGGGTTCGTATAGCGGCCCGCGACCGTGATCGACGCGTCCGGGTTCTCGACGTGGAACTCGGGCACCGCGACCTCCACGCGCGCATGCGGCGCGCCGGCGGCAGGCGCGATGGTCCAGTTCGCGCGGCCGCGCAGCCGGTCGAACGCGAGGCGCGGCTCGTCGAACACGCCGGGCACGGTCACGGCCGCGTTCACGGTGTCGAGGCTCGCCGTGCCCTGGCGCTCGTTGGCGTCGACGTGGCCCCACAGATTCTCGACGCCGGGAATCCCGGCGCGCGGATGGCCGTGCACGGACAGGCCCGGCGGCGGCTCCTGCGCCTCGATGCTGATGCCCTGCAGGTCGCCCTGGAAGCGGTAGCGGATGATCGGCGCGGCGCCGTTCTGGCGCTCCTCGTCGGCGAGTTCGTTGCTGGCCGGGCGCGCCCGCTCGACTTCCATCGCGTAGTTGGCGACGAGCCCGCGCGGATCGAAGCGCACCAGTTCGTTGCGCAGCCGCGCGGGCAGCGGCAGCCCGCGGATGAATTCCGCGAGGATGCCGAGGTCGACGCGGTCGCCCGCGACGCTCAGCAGCTGGCCGTGCTCGAGGGTCGGCACGCGGTAGCGGGCGGTCAGGGTCGAGAACGCGAGCGAGCGCGACAGCGGCGTGCCGTCGTCGAGCGGCGGCTGGCCCAGCTCGGCGTGCAGGCGCGTGAGGTGCAGCGTGTAGTCGCGCTTCGGCTCGATCGCGAGGTCCCAGCCGAAGCGCGCGACGGGGATGTCGAGGCGCGGCTGGGTCGGGCGCACGCGCAGCGCGACGTCGTAGCCGTGCAGGCTGCCGCGCGCGCCGGTCAGGTGGCCGTCGCGGAAGTTCGCCCAGATCGCATTGTCGATGCGGCCCGCGTAGGCGGTCAGCGGGATGTTGGTGTAGCGCGCGAGGGTCGGCAGGTCGACCGGGCCGGTCGACACGTAGGCGTCGCCGCTCCAGTTGGCGGGCTTGCCGATCGCCGCGAGCGGCTTGTGGGTGAAGCGGGCGCGGAAATCGAGCGGGCCGAGGAACAGGGTGCCGTTCGCAGGCGCCTGCAGCGCGAGCCGGTGGCTGGCGCCGTCATTGAGCACGGCGGCCCGGATCCCGGTCAGCGCGAGTTCGGGCGCCGCGCGCTGCGCGTCGCGCCAGCGCAGCGTGCCGCCGCGCAGCACGATCGCCTCCTGCTTGAGCAGCCAGGTGCTGAAGGTGTCGTCGCCGCCGCGGCGGGTGGTCGGCACCGCCACGCCCGCCACCGACAGCGAGCCGTCCGCGTGACGCTCGGCGAGCAGGTCCGGCTCGTCGACGATCAGGCTCGACAGCGTGGGCGACAGCCTGAGCAGCGAGCGCCACGACAGCGCGGCGCTCGCGTGCGGCACCGACAGCGCAAGCCGGCCGTCGCGGCCGCGGATCGTCAGGCGGCTGACCTCGACGCCCGGCTGCAGCCCGGACCACGAGGGCGCGAGCCGGCCGATCCGGACCTCGGCGTGCAATTTTTGAGATACGAAGGTTTCGACGCGCGGGCGGAATTCGTCGACGCGCGGCAGCAGGAGATAGCGCAGCCCGAGAAACAGGATGGCCGCGATGAAATACGCGGCGATGCCGAGCACCAGGACCGCCTTGAACACGCGACGCAGGACCGGGTGATCGTGATGCGGAGGCCCGGCTTCGTGCGGCGCGGCGGATTCCTGGCGGTCGGACATGCGGCGAAGGGGCGGCGATATGGTAGTTTTGCGAACTGACGTTGAAATGTATCACAGGGGGTCGCGCGGGCGGCCGCCGGGCGGCCCGCGCGGGCCGTGCGGCCGGGGCTCCGCGCCCGCGCCGCGCGACCCGCCCCTTCCCATTGCGCAGCGCTTGCCATGACCGACGTTTCCCCGCTCCTCAGCCTCTCCTATTCCCACTACCTCGCGCGCGCGGTGGCCGCGCGCCCGGCGCTGGCCGGGCAGATCGCCGCCTGGGCGGACGCGCCCGTCACGCGCGCGCGGCTCGATGCGCGGCTGTCGGCGCTGCTCGACGCCGCTGCGCCCGGGGCCGCCGCGCCGTCCGAGGACGCGCTCAAGCGGGCGCTGCGGCAGCTGCGCGCCGAGGCCTTCGGCGCGGTCGCGGAGCGCGATCTCGCGGGGCGCGCCGACGTCGCGGAGGTCACGGGCACGATGACCGACCTGGCCGAGCTGGCCGTGCAGCGCACGCTCGCGCTGCTGTCGGCCGACCTGGAGGCGCTCTACGGCGAGCCGCGCGGCCCGTCCGGCGAGCGCTTCACGCTCGGCGTGGTCGGCATGGGCAAGCTGGGCGGGCGCGAACTCAACGTGTCGTCCGACATCGACCTGATCTTCGTCTACGAGGACGACGGCGATACCGCGGGCGGCAGCCGCGCGGCGATCACCAACCAGGAATTCTTCACGCGGCTCGGCAAGCGCCTGATCGGCGTGCTGTCGGAGGTGACGGGCGACGGCTATGTGTTTCGCGTCGACATGCGGCTGCGCCCGAACGGCGATTCGGGGCCGCTCGTCTGCAGCCTCGGGATGCTCGAGGAATATTTCTACGTGCAGGGCCGCGAGTGGGAGCGCTACGCGTGGATCAAGGGGCGGCTCGTGTCCGAGCCCGACAGCGAGGCGGCGGGCCGGCTCGCGAAGCAGCTCGACGCGCTCGTCAAGCCGTTCGTCTACCGGCGCTATCTCGATTTCGGCGTGATCGGGGCGATCCGCGCGCTGCACCTGCAGATCCGCCAGGAGGCGCAGCGCCGCGCGATGATGCGGCCGGACAAGGCCGACGACATCAAGCTCGGGCGCGGCGGGATCCGCGAGATCGAGTTCAGCGCGCAGGTGTTCCAGCTGATCCGGGGCGGCCAGGACGCCGGGTTCCGGATCCGGCCGACGCTCGCGGTGCTCGCGCACGCGCAGGCGGGCGGGCTGATCGCGGACGAGGTGCGGGCCGGGCTGGCCGATGCCTATCGCTTCCTGCGCGTGCTGGAGCACCGCCTGCAGTACCGCAACGACGCGCAGACCCACGCGATGCCGGTGGATCCGGTCGAGCGCGCGGCGCTCGCGGCGTCGCTCGGCTTTGCCGACTACGCGGCGCTGCTGGCCGAGCTGGACCGGCATCGCGGCTTCGTCGAGGCGCAGTTCGACCAGATCTTCGCGGACAAGGAAGGCGCCGAGCCGGGCTGCGGCGCGGCGGACGACGGCGCGGCGACCTGGATCTGGAGCAGCGCGCTGGCCGACGACGGCGCGGACGACGCGCTTGCCGCGCGGCTCGCGGGCCTCGGTTTTGCCGATCCGGCGGCGATGCGCGCGCGGCTGCGCGCGATCTGGCAGTCGTCGCGCTACGGCGGGCTGCCGGAGAAGAGCCGGCAGCGCTTCGACCGGGTCGCGCAGCGCGCGCTCGAGGCGGCGCCGACGCTCGACGCCGCGCAGCGCGACGAGACCATCGCGCGCTGCTTCGACCTGCTGGAGACGGTGAGCCGCCGCGGCGTGTACCTCGCGCTGCTGACCGAGTACCCGGCCGCGCTCGAACGGGTGCTGTCGGTGCTCGGCGCGACCCGCTGGGGCGGCGGCTACCTGATCCGCCATCCGCAGCTGCTCGACGAACTGCTCGACGACGAGGCGATCGCGAGCCCGTTCGACTGGCCCGCGTTCAAGGCGGGGCTGCGCGCGCGGCTCGCGGCGGCCGACGGCGCGGAGCAGCAGATGGACCTGCTGCGCCACGCGCAGCATGCGGAGGTGTTCCGGATCCTGCTGATCGACCTGGCGGGCAAGCTGTCGGTCGAGCATGTGAGCGACCGGCTCTCGGAGCTGGCCGACGCGGTGCTCGACGTGACGATCGAGGTCGTGTGGTCGCAGCTCGCGAAGCGGCACCGCGACGCGCCGTGCTTCGCGGCGATCGCGTACGGCAAGCTCGGCGGCAAGGAGCTGGGCTATGCGTCCGATCTCGACCTGATCTTCCTGTACGACGATCCCGACGAACGCGCGGCCGAGGTCTACACGACCTTCACGCGGCGCCTGATCACCTGGCTCACGACCGCGACCGGCGCGGGCGCGCTGTTCGACCTCGACCTGCGGCTGCGGCCGAACGGCGAGGCGGGGCTGCTCGTCACCGATCTCGACGCGTTCCGCCGCTATCAGCTGCGCGAGGGCGACGCGGCCAACACGGCCTGGGTCTGGGAGCATCAGGCGCTGACGCGGGCGCGCTACAGCGCGGGCGACGTGCGGATCGGCGAGGCGTTCGAGGCGATCCGCGTGCAGGTGCTGGCCGCGCCGCGCGATGCGGCGCTGCTCGCCCCGGAAATCGTCGGGATGCGCGACAAGGTGTTCGCCGGCCATCCGAACCACACGGCGCTGTTCGACCTCAAGCACGATCGCGGCGGGATGGTCGACATCGAGTTCGTGGTCCAGTACTGGGTGCTGCTGCACGCGCCGCATCACCCGGCGCTGATCCGCAACACCGGCAATATCGCGCTGCTGCGCGAGGTCGCCCGGCTCGGGCTCGTCAGCGACGCGGAGGCCGAGACGGTCGGCGCCGCGTACCGGACCTACCGGCGCCTGCAGCACCGCGCGCGGCTCGACGGGATGGAGAAGGCGCGCGTCGAGCCGGCGCGGGTCGAGGCCGAGCGCGCGGCGGTCGGCGCGCTGTGGGCGCGGGTGTTCGGCTGAGGGGAGGGGCCGCGCGGCCGCGATGGGCGGGCCCGACGCCGACGGCATCGGCCCGCTCCAGCGCCGCAGCGGGCGGCCCGTCAGGCGGCGAGCATTTCCTTCGCGTGCTTGCGCGTGGTCGCGGTGATCTCGAGGCCGCCCAGCATCCGCGCGATTTCCTCGATCCGGCTCGCCTTGTCGAGCGGCACGACGGTCGACACGGTGCCGCCGCTCGCGTCCGCGCCCTTCGCGACCTGATGGTGCTGGTCGCCGCGCGCGGCCACCTGCGGCAGATGGGTCACGCACAGCACCTGGCGGATTTGGCCGAGCTGGTGCAGCAGGCGGCCGACCACCTCGGCGACGCCGCCGCCGATGCCGGTGTCCACTTCAGCGAAGATCAGGGTCGGCGTCGGGCTGGCCGCGCTCGCGATCACTGCGAGCGCGAGGCTGATCCGCGCCAGCTCCCCGCCCGAGGCGACCTTCGCGAGCGGCCGCAGCGGCACGCCCGGATGGCCGGCGACGCGGAATTCGACCTGTTCGAGCCCGTGCGCGCCGCCGTCCGCGAGCGGCACCAGCGCGACCTCGAAGCTGCCGCCCACCATCGACAGCTCCTGC
>NZ_JAAGNW010000022.1:29354-35787 GCF_010645215.1 Burkholderia multivorans
CTCCTGCATGCCGGTGGTGACGGCCGCGCCGAGCGCCTTCGCGGCCTGCGCGCGCGCCTTCGACAGCCGTTTCGCATCGACCAGGTAGGCGTCGTGCGCCTGCGCGGCGGCGGCTTCGAGCGCGCTGAGGTCGGCGGCCGCATCGAGCGCGGCGAGCTGCGCACGGCGCGCGGCGTGCTCGGCGTGCAGCGTGTCGGGCGGCAGGCGGAACTTGCGGGCCGTCGAATGCAGCGCGTCGAGGCGGGTTTCGACCTGGGCGAGCCGGTCGGGATCGAGGTCGAGCCGCTGCGCGTAGTGCGACAGCGAGTACGCGGCTTCCTGCAGCTGGATCTCCGCCGGTTCGAGCGAGGCGAGCGCATCGTGCAGCGCGGCGTCGTAGTCGGCGAGCCCGCGCAGCTTCGAGACGATCGCGCCGAGCTGGGTCAGCATCGCGTCGTCCGACTCCGACAGCGCGCCGAGCGCCGCCTGCACGCCGTCGATCAGGTTCGCCGAATGGGACAGGCGGCGATGCTCGGCGCCGATCTCCTCCCATTCGCCGGGCTGCGGCGCGAGCTTGTCCAGCTCGGCGAGCTGCCACGCGAGCTTCTCGCGTTCGAGCTGGCGCTCGCGCTCGTGCGCGCGCGCGGTGTCGATCGCCTGGGTCGCGTCGCGCCATACGCGCCAGCCGCGCGCGACGGCGGCCGCGTCGGCGCCGAGGCCCGCGTGCGTATCGAACAGCTCGCGCTGCGCATCCGGCCGCATCAGCAACTGGTGCGCATGCTGGCCGTGGATGTCGACCAGCATCTCGCCCACCTCGCGCAGCTGGGCGAGGGTCGCGCTGGTGCCGTTGATGAACGCGCGCGAGCGGCCGTTCGCGTCGACCACGCGGCGCAGCATCACGACGTCGTCGGCGACGAACGCGTGCTCGTCGAGCCAGCGCACGACCCGGTCGTGCGGGGTGAATTCGGCGCTGATGTCGGCGCGCGTGCAGCCCGTGCGCACGACGCTCGCGTCGGCGCGTTCGCCGAGCGCGAGCGCGAGCGCGTCGATCAGGATCGACTTGCCCGCGCCGGTCTCGCCGGAGAAGACGGTGAAACCGCGCTCGAATTCGAGGTCGAGCGCGGCGACGATGACGAAGTCGCGGATCGAGAGATGACGAAGCATGAGGGGCCGGGCGGGAGAGGGCGTCAGGACGCCGGGTCGTCGTCGAGCGACGGATGTTCGTTCCAGTGCAGCTTCTTGCGCAGCGTCGCGTAGTAGCTGTAGCCGACCGGATGCAGGAACGGCACGGTGTGCTTCGAGCGGCGCACCTCGATCGAGTCGTTCAGCTCGAGCGCGGTGAACGACTGCATGTCGAAGTTCACGTTCACGTCGCGCCCGCCGATGATCTGGATCCGCACCCGGGAGTCGTCCGGCAGCACGATCGGCCGGTTCGACAGCGCGTGGGGCGCGATCGGCACGAGCACGATGCCCTGCAGCTGCGGATGCAGGATCGGGCCGGACGAGGACAGCGCGTAGGCGGTCGAGCCGGTCGGCGTGGCGACGATCAGGCCGTCGGAGCGCTGGTTGTACATGAAGCGGCCGTCGACCGACACGCGCAGCTCCGCCATCCCGGAGAAGCCGCTGCGGTTGACGACCACGTCGTTGAAGGCGAGCGCGTGATAGATCGGCTCGCCGTCGCGCATGATGCGCGCCTCCAGCAGCGTGCGCTCCTCGCGCTCGAAGCTGCCGGACAGCATCATCGGCACCAGTTCCTGCATGTCGGACGCCGAGATGTCGGTGATGAAGCCCAGCCGGCCGTGGTTGATGCCGATCAACGGCGTCTTGTACGGGGCAAGCTGGCGGCCGATGCCGAGCATCGTGCCGTCGCCGCCCAGCACCACCGCCACGTCGGCGCGCGCGCCGATCTCGGCCGGGGTGAGGGCCGGGTAGCCGGTGATACCGGTTCCGTGCGCGGTGTCGGCCTCGAACACGACCTCGAAGCCGCGTTTCGCGATGCAGGCGGCCAGCGCGGCGAGCGGCTCGACGATGCCGGGCGTGTTGCTGCGCCCCACGAGCGCGACGGTATGGAACTGATTGCCGGTTTTCATGCCGGCATTACACCATAGCTCGATGACGAAAAGAACCGCCCGCCGCGCCGGCGCGCCGTTCGGCCGGGTTGCGCCGCGCTCGCGGCCGAGGCCGGGTTGCGCTAGAATTTTTCCCCATGCTAGATCCCCGCGCACGAACTCTCCTCAAGACCCTGATCGAACGGTATATCGCCGACGGTCAGCCGGTCGGCTCGCGCACGCTGTCGCGGTATTCAGGGCTGGAACTGAGCCCGGCCACGATCCGCAACGTGATGTCGGACCTGGAGGAGCTGGGGCTCGTCTCGAGCCCGCACACGTCGGCCGGCCGCGTGCCGACGCCGCGCGGCTACCGGCTGTTCGTCGACACCATGCTGACGGTCGACGCGCCGGACGCGGTCACCCGGCTCGTCCAGACCACGCTGCAGGCGGGCGATCCGCAGAAGGTGGTGGCGGCCGCGGCGGGCGTGCTGTCGAGCCTGTCGCAGTTCGCCGGGGTCGTGCTGACCCCGCGCCGCAGCCACGTGTTCAAGCAGGTCGAATTCATGCGCCTGTCGGACAAGCGGATCCTGCTCATCATCGTCACGCCGGAAGGCGACGTGCAGAACCGCATGATGGCGACCCAGCGCGACTACTCGCCGGCCCAGCTGACCGAGGCGTCGAACTACATCAACGCGCATTTCGCGGGCCTGTCGTTCGACGAGGTGCGGCGCCGGCTGCGCGAGGAGATCGACGAGCTGCGCGGCGACATGACCGCGCTGATGCACGCGGCCGTCACCGCGAGCACCGAGGTGCCGGACGAGGCGGATACGGTGCTGATTTCCGGCGAGCGCAACCTGCTCGAGGTGGCCGACCTGTCGTCCGACATGGCGCGGCTGCGCAAGCTGTTCGACGTGTTCGACCAAAAAACGAGCCTCCTGCAGCTGCTCGACGTGTCGAGCCACGCGCAGGGGGTGCAGATCTTCATCGGCGGCGAATCGACGCTGGTGCCGATCGAGGAGATGAGCGTCGTGACGGCGCCGTACGAGGTCAACGGCACGATCGTCGGCACGCTCGGCGTGATCGGGCCGACCCGGATGGCCTACAACCGGGTGATTCCGATCGTCGACATCACCGCGCGGCTCCTGTCGCTGACCCTGAGCCAGCAGTAGCCGGGCCCCCGTCCGGGCCGGCCCGCTATAATGTGTTTCGTTCGATTTGGTGCTCCGGCACGTCTTGCCCATGCGTTTTGATCTCGAACCGCCGTCGCACGCCGCGGCGGCCCATCGCGTCGCGGTGCTGCTGATCAACCTCGGCACGCCCGACGAGCCGACGCCCCGCGCCGTGCGTCGCTACCTCGCCCAGTTCCTGTCCGACCCGCGCGTGGTCGAGATTCCCCAGGTCGTCTGGCAGGTGATCCTGCGCACGCTGGTGCTGCCGCTGCGCGGCCGCGCGTCGGCGAAGAAATATGCGTCCGTGTGGCTGCCCGAGGGCTCGCCGCTGCGCGTCCACACCGAGCGCCAGGTCGAGGGCCTGCGGCCGCTGTTCGCCGCGAACGGCTACCAGGTGCTGATCGACTACGCGATGCGCTACGGCACGCCCTCGATCGGCACGGTGCTGTCGCAGCTGCGCCGCGCGGGCGCCGAGCGCGTGCTGCTGCTGCCCCTGTACCCGCAATATTCGTCGTCGACCACCGCCACCGCGTTCGACGACGCGTTCGTCGCGTTGCGCCGCATGCGCAACCAGCCCGAGGTGCGCACGGTGCGCCACTACGCGGACCATCCGGCCTATATCCACGCGCTGGCCGAGCAGGTGCGCCAGTACTGGGACGCGCACGGCCGCCCCGATTTCGCCGCCGGCGACAAGCTGGTGCTGAGCTTCCACGGCGTGCCGAAGCGCACGCTCGACCTCGGCGACCCCTATCACGACCAATGCCAGCAGACGGCCGCGCTCCTGATCACGGCGCTCGGGCTCACCACGCTCGAATGCCGGGTCACGTTCCAGTCGCGCTTCGGCAAGGCGGAATGGCTGCAACCCTATACGGAGCCGACGCTGCGCGAGCTGGGCGAGGCCGGGGTGCGCCGCGCGGACGTGTTCTGCCCGGGCTTCACCGCCGATTGCCTGGAGACGATCGAGGAGATCGGCATGGAGGTGCGCGACGCGTTCCTCGGCGCGGGCGGCAAGGCGTTCCACCGGATCCCGTGCCTGAACGCGTCGCCCGCCTGGATCGCGGCGCTCGGCGAGATCGCGGCGGAAAACCTGCAGGGCTGGCCGGTGCGGCCGCTCGCGCACACCGAAGCGGTGGCCTGACGCGATGAACTACCGGATCTCGACCGAACCCGGCGCGCGGCTGCGCATCGACAAGTGGCTGTGGGCCGCGCGTTTCTTCAAGACCCGCTCGCTCGCGGCGGACGCAGTCGACAAGGGGCGGGTGCGGATCGGCGGGGCGGCCGTCAAGCCGTCGAAGGAGGTGCGGGTCGGCGACCGGGTGGAGATCGCGATCGAAAGCGTGGTCTGGCAGGTCGACGTGCTCGGGGTGTGCGATACGCGCGGGCCGGCGAGCGTCGCCCAGCAGCTCTATGCGGAAACCGCGGCGGGCCGCGAGCGCAGGCTCGCCGAGCAGGAGCGCCGCCGGAACTTCCGGGAGCCCACGGCGGAACTGCACGGGCGGCCGACCAAGCGCGACCGGCGGATCATCGACAAACTTTCGGGTGAGCGCTGAACATCTGGTCGAAGGTGGCGCGCGCGCTGCCGTATTCGGTGGTGCGTTCGGTCACGGCGCCGGACAGGCAGATGGTCGTGGTGCCCGCAATGAGTACCAGGGCGACCACCGAGATGGCAAAGGTCAGTTTCACGGTACTCCCCTCGAGAAGACGGGTGAAAACGCGGCCACGGGATCGATGTCGGGCATTCGTCGGTGCAGGGTATACCTGCTCTTCAGATTGCCTGACTGGAGTGTAGTGCAGGGGGCCGCCCGGCTGCTAGAGGCGGCCGCGTAAGGGTTGTTACCGCGGGTTTCCGCCCGCCGCACGGGCGTTCGGTCGCGCACCGGCGCGGTGACGGGCTGCCGGGAAACGGTGCGTCGCGCGGACAAAGACCCTCTTGAAATTGTTGTCTTGGGCCCCATTTGCACTATCGTTGTGCGGCCTCCGGCCGGCGCGGCTCGAACCGCGCGGACGGACGCCGTTTTGGCTTTAACCTCTAACACGACTTTTCAGCGACATGGAAAACACGCAAGAGAACCCGGCTGGCCAGACGGCCGACGAAATCGGCCGCGACCCGGCCGCCGCCGAGGCCGCCCAGGCCGCCGAAGCCGCGCCTGCTGCCGAAGCCGCGCTCGCCGAGGCCCAAGCCAAGATCGTCGAGTTGCAGGAAGGCTTCCTGCGCGCGAAGGCCGAGACCGAAAACGTGCGCCGCCGTGCGCAGGACGACGTGTCGAAGGCGCACAAGTTCGCGATCGAGAGCTTCGCGGAGAACCTGCTGCCCGTGCTCGACAGCCTCGAAGCCGCGCTCGGCGACACCTCGGGCGACCTCGAGAAGGTGCGCGAGGGCGTCGACCTGACGCTGCGCCAGCTCCAGAGCGCGCTCGAGAAGGGCCGCGTGACGGCGATCAACCCGGTCGGCGCGAAGTTCGACCCGCACCAGCATCAGGCGATCTCGATGGTGCCGGCCGAGCAGGAACCGAATACCGTCGTCGCAGTGTTGCAAAAAGGCTACACGATTGCCGACCGCGTGCTGCGTCCGGCGCTCGTGACCGTCGCCCAGCCGAAGTAAGCGACGCGATGGCGGGCGTGGACGTCGACGCGACGGCATTTGCGGTGTTCGGCATGGCGCCGCTCGACGCCGCGAACTTCGACGCCGGCCTCGCTGCCGCGGGCGATGCGCTCGCGGTCGTGTTTTTCTGGGGCGTCGACTGCTTCAACTGCGAGATCGCCAAGAAGGCGAAGGTCGCGCAGCCCGACGCGATCCGCGCGCTCGGCCTTAAATGGTTCCAGAGCAACGTCTACGAACACCGCGAACTGGCGCGCCGCTTCACGCTGCACGGCGTGCCGACCTGGTTCTTCTTCCATCGCGGCAAGCGGCTCGGGCGGGCCACCGGCTGGCACGGGCTCGCGCAGTTCGAGGCCGCGGCGGCCGCGGCGCGGGCGAAGATCGCGGCCGCGGGCGGCGATTGAAAAAAATAAATAGCCGCATCGGTTTCAGGGTCTTGAAAACGGCGCGGCAGCACTTATTTCGAGTGCAGAGTTGAATTTGGCGTGGGGAATCGGGTAAAAAGGCCGGTTTTCCGCAGCGATCAAGATTTCTGGAGATTGAAGAAAATGGGAAAGATCATCGGTATTGACCTCGGCACCACGAATTCGTGCGTGGCCGTGATGGAAGGCAACCAAGTCAAGGTCATCGAGAATTCG
>NZ_JAAGNW010000022.1:35797-39162 GCF_010645215.1 Burkholderia multivorans
GCCTACATGGACGACAACGAAGTCCTGGTCGGCGCGCCCGCCAAGCGTCAGTCGGTGACCAACCCGCGCAACACGCTGTTCGCGGTCAAGCGCCTGATCGGCCGCCGCTTCGAAGAGAAGGAAGTGCAGAAGGACATCGGCCTGATGCCCTACGCGATCATCAAGGCCGACAACGGCGACGCATGGGTCGAGGCGCACGGCGACAAGCTCGCGCCGCCGCAGGTGTCGGCCGAAGTGCTGCGCAAGATGAAGAAGACGGCCGAGGACTACCTCGGCGAGCCGGTCACGGAAGCCGTGATCACGGTGCCCGCGTACTTCAACGACAGCCAGCGCCAGGCGACCAAGGACGCCGGCCGCATCGCGGGCCTCGAAGTGAAGCGGATCATCAACGAGCCGACCGCGGCCGCGCTCGCGTTCGGCCTCGACAAGGCCGAGAAGGGCGACCGCAAGATCGCCGTGTATGACCTCGGCGGCGGCACCTTCGACGTGTCGATCATCGAGATCGCGCCCGTCGACGGCGAAATGCAGTTCGAAGTGCTGTCGACCAACGGCGACACCTTCCTCGGCGGCGAGGACTTCGACCAGCGCATCATCGATTACATCATCGGCGAGTTCAAGAAGGAGCAGGGCGTCGACCTGTCGAAGGACGTGCTCGCGCTGCAACGCCTGAAGGAAGCGGCCGAGAAGGCGAAGATCGAGCTGTCGTCGGGCCAGCAGACCGAAATCAACCTGCCGTACATCACGGCCGACGCATCGGGTCCGAAGCACTTGAACCTGAAGATCACGCGCGCCAAGCTGGAAGCGCTGGTCGAGGAGCTGGTCGAGCGCACCATCGAGCCGTGACGACGGCCAGTCGAACCGCAACCTGGCCGACGCCGACGTGATCCTGGTCGGCGGCCAGACCCGCATGCCGAAGGTCCTGGAGAAGGTGAAGGAGTTCTTCGGCAAGGATCCGCGCCGTGACGTGAACCCGGACGAAGCCGTCGCCGTCGGCGCGGCGATCCAGGGCCAGGTGCTGTCGGGCGACCGCAAGGACGTGCTGCTGCTCGACGTGACCCCGCTGTCGCTCGGCGTCGAGACGCTCGGCGGCGTGATGACGAAGATGATCAACAAGAACACCACGATCCCGACCAAGCACGCGCAGGTGTACTCGACCGCGGACGACAACCAGGGCGCGGTGACGATCAAGGTGTTCCAGGGCGAGCGCGAGATGGCGGCGGGCAACAAGCTGCTCGGCGAATTCAACCTGGAAGGCATCCCGCCGGCGCCGCGCGGCGTGCCGCAGATCGAAGTGACCTTCGACATCGACGCGAACGGCATCCTGCACGTCGGCGCGAAGGACAAGGCGACCGGCAAGGAAAACAAGATCACGATCAAGGCGAACTCGGGCCTGTCCGAAGCCGAGATCGACCAGATGATCAAGGACGCGGAAGCGAACGCGGCGGAAGACCACAAGCTGCGCGAGCTGGCCGATTCGCGCAACCAGGGCGACGCGCTCGTCCACAGCACGAAGAAGGCGGTGGCCGAATACGGCGACAAGCTGGACGCGGGCGAGAAGGACAAGATCGAGGCTGCGCTGAAGGACCTGGAAGACGAGCTGAAGAACACGTCGGCCGACAAGGCGTCGATCGACGCGAAGATCGAGGCGCTGTCGACGGCGTCGCAGAAGCTCGGCGAGAAGATGTACGCCGACATGCAGGCGCAGCAGGCCGGCGCCGCGGCGGGTGCGGCCGGTGCGGCGGAAGGTGCGGCGCACAGCGGCGCGCAGCAGGCCGACGACGTGGTCGACGCGGACTTCAAGGAAGTGAAGAAGGACTAAGCCGGGTTGCAGTTGAACCGCGAGCCGCGCGCGGCGACGCGCGCGGCGCGGCTGACTCGGATCCGTCGCCGTCGCCGGCAGCACGGATCACCCCTAGCCTGGCGGGCCTCGCGGCCCTCCGGGCGCATTTGTTTTATGGCGGGCGGCGCCGGCACGACGTGTCGGCGCCGCTCAACAAGTCGCAAGACTTTACTGGAAGCGAGAGGAGCCGCCGCGCGCGTTGAGCGGCGGTATTGAACCGATATGGCGAAACGGGATTACTACGAGGTTCTGGGCGTCGCGAAGAATGCGAGCGACGACGAAATCAAGAAGGCATATCGCAAGCTCGCGATGAAGTACCACCCCGACCGCAATCCGGACAGCAAGGATGCGGAAGAGCATTTCAAGGAAGTGAAGGAAGCCTATGAAATGCTGTCGGACGGCCAGAAGCGCGCGGCGTACGACCAGTACGGCCACGCGGGCGTCGATCCGAACATGGGCGGCGCGGGCGCGCAGGGCTTCGGTGGTTTCGCCGATGCGTTCGGCGACATCTTCGGCGACATCTTCGGCCAGGCCGCGGGCGGCGCCGCGCGCGGCGGCCGCGGCGGCCCGCAGGTGTATCGCGGCGCGGACCTGCGCTACAGCATGGAAATCACGCTGGAGCAGGCGGCGCACGGCTACGACACGCAGATCCGCGTGCCGAGCTGGGCGTCGTGCGAAATCTGCCACGGCTCCGGCGCGAAGCCGGGCACCAAGCCCGAAACCTGCCCGACCTGCCACGGCCAGGGCACGGTGCGGATGTCGCAGGGTTTCTTCAGCATCCAGCAGACCTGCCCGAAGTGCCACGGCACCGGCACCTACATCCCGGAACCGTGCGTGCACTGCCACGGCTCGGGCAAGGTGAAGGAAAACAAGACGCTCGAAGTGAAGATCCCGGCGGGCATCGACGACGGCATGCGGATCCGCTCGGCCGGCAACGGCGAGCCGGGGATCAACGGCGGGCCGTCGGGCGACCTGTATGTGGAGATCCACATCAAGCCGCACGCGGTGTTCGAGCGCGACGGCGACGACCTGCACTGCCAGATGCCGATTCCGTTCACGACGGCGGCGCTCGGCGGCGAGATCGAGGTGCCGACGCTGGCCGGCCGCGCGAGCTTCACGGTGTCGGAAGGCACGCAGTCGGGCAAGACGTTCCGCTTGCGCGGCAAGGGCATCAAGGGCCTGCGCTCGAGCATCGCCGGCGATCTCTACGTGCATGTGCAGGTGGAAACGCCCGTGAAGCTCACCGAGCAGCAGCGCGACCTGCTCAAGCAGTTCGAGAAGTCGCTGGCGGAAGGCGGCGGGCGCCACAGCCCGCAGAGCAAGAGCTGGTTCGATCGCGTGAAGAGCTTCTTCGAGTGACGGGCCGATAAGGTGAAGCGGGATGGCTGAGCTTGACGGGAGCGCGGTCTTCGCGCTCTTCGACGATTGCGACTCGACCGCGGCGACGCGGTCGAGTCGCTTGTATAGCGGGTTCTCGCACGAACGTGTGTGCACCGATCCGGCGACGCTCGACGCGGTCTGCGAT
>NZ_JAAGNW010000022.1:39172-46249 GCF_010645215.1 Burkholderia multivorans
CGCAGCAAGGCGATGCGCCGCTGCGTTTTTTATTGTTCGAGCGGGTCGCGCGCCTGTCGCGCGAGGAGGCCGACGCCTGGCTCGCGCAGCATGACGGCGGCGCGGCGACGCCGTCGGTCGCGGGCGTCGCGCGGGTGCGCAAGAGCGTCACGCGCGCGGCTTTCGAGGCGGCGCTCGCGGCGGTGCAGCGCGCGCTGCGCGACGGCGATTCGTATCAGATCAACTACACCTACCGGCTCGCTTTCGATGCGTTCGGCGCGCCGCTCGCGCTGTATCGTCGGCTGCGCGCGCGTCAGCCGGTGCGCTACGGCGCGCTGATCGCGCTGCCGGACGACGGCTGGATCGTGTCCTGCTCGCCCGAGCTGTTCATCGAGAAGGCGGGCGTCCGGCTGCGCGCGCGGCCGATGAAGGGTACCGCGCCGCGCGCGGCCGAGCCGGCGGCCGATGCGGCCATGGCGCGGCTCCTCGCGAACGATCCGAAGAATCGCGCGGAAAACGTGATGATCGTCGACCTGCTGCGCAACGACGTGTCGCGCGTCGCGCGCACCGGCAGCGTCCGGGTGCCTGCGCTGTTCTCGGTGGAGCCGTATGCATCGGTATGGCAGATGACCTCGACGGTCGAGGCCGAGCTGCGCGACGGCGTGCGCTTCGCGGACGTGCTGCGCGCGCTGTTCCCGTGCGGCTCGATCACGGGCGCGCCGAAGCACGAGACCCTGAAGCTGATCGACGCGCTCGAAAGCACGCCGCGCGGCCTGTACACGGGCGCGCTCGGCTGGCTCGACGCGGCGTCGGATGACGGCGCACACCCGTGCGGCGACTTCTGTCTGTCGGTCGCGATCCGCACGCTGACGCTCGCGCCGGCCGATGCCCAGGGGCGGCGGCGCGGCGTGATGGGCGTGGGCGCGGGGATCGTGCTCGACAGCGTCGCGGCGGACGAATACGCGGAGTGCGAGCTGAAGGCGCGGTTTCTCACGGGCGCCGAGCCGGGCTTCGCGTTGTTCGAGACGATGCAGGCGACGCGCGCCGACGGCGTGCGCCATCTCGATCGCCACCTCGCGCGGCTGCGCGCGAGCGCGGACGCATTCGATTTCGCGTACGACGAGGCCGCCTTGCGGGCAGCGCTCGCGGCGCGTTGCGCGGCGTTCGACGAACCGGGCGCGCATCGCGTGCGGCTCGCGCTGGCCAAGGATGGCGCGCTCGAACTGGCGAGCGCGCCGCTCAAGCCGCTCGCGGACGGCCCGGTGGGCGTGATGCTCGCGTCGGAGCACGGCTTCGCGGCGGTGCCGTCGGGCGCTGCGCTGCTGCTGCACAAGACCACGCGGCGCGCGCAATACGATCGCGCCTGGCAGCAGGCGGAGCAGCAGGGCTGCTTCGACATGCTGTTCGTCAACGAGCGCGGCGAGCTGACGGAAGGCGGGCGCTCGACGGTGTTCGTGAAGCTGGACGGGCGCTGGTATACGCCGCCGCTTGCGTCGGGTGTGCTGCCGGGGGTGATGCGCGGGGTGTTGCTCGACGATCCGGCGCTCGCTGCGAGCGAACGGGTAGTGACGCAGGAGGACCTGCTGCGCGCGGAAGCGCTGATGCTGAGCAACGCGTTGCGCGGCGCGGTCGCGGCGCGGCTGGTGCGCGCGCCCGGGGGCTGAGCGGGCCGCGATCACGCTGCTCGGCGCGCCCGCGCCCGTCCGCCTCACCCGCCGTTCAGACGTTCAGAACGAATGCTCGGGTCCCGGGAAGCTCCCGTCCTTCACCGCCTGCACGTACGCCTCGACCGCGGCGAAGATGCCGCCCGGCTGGCCGTGCATGAAATCCTTCACGAAGCGCGGCCGCTTGCCGGGGAACACGCCGAGCATGTCGTGCAGCACCAGCACCTGTCCCGAGCAGTCGACGCCCGCGCCGATGCCGATCGTCGGCACCCGCAGCAGCTGCGTGACCTCCGCCGCGACCAGCGTCGGGATCGCCTCCAGCACGACGAGCTGCGCGCCCGCCGCTTCGATCGCGCGCGCGTCGCGCAGCAGCTGTGCTGCGCCCGCCTCGGTCTTGCCCTGCACCTTGAAACCGCCGAACGCATGCACCGATTGCGGCGTGAGGCCGAGGTGCGCGCACACCGGCACCGAGCGCTCGACCAGGAAGCGCACCGTCTCCGCGAGCCATTCGCCGCCTTCCAGCTTGACCATCTGCGCGCCCGCGCGCATCAGCTTGACCGCGCTCGCGAACGCGTCGGCCGGCGTGCCGTAGGTGCCGAACGGGAGGTCGGCGACCACCAGCGCGCGCGGCTGCGCGCGCGCGACGCTGGCCGTGTGGTACGCGATCTCGTCGAGCGTGACGGGCAGCGTGGTGGTCTGCCCCTGCAGCACGTTGCCGAGCGAATCGCCGATCAGCAGCACGTCGACGCCCGCGCGGTCGAGCAGCGCGGAAAAGCTCGCGTCGTAGCAGGTGAGCATCGCGATCTTCTCGCCGGCGTCGCGCATGGCCTGCAGCTTGGGGACTGTCACGGCCGGCCGGCTCGATTCCTGGAGATAGGTCATGGGTGTTCCGATTCGATGGGTGAAGGAAAGGGCGCGCCGCCTCAACGGGCGGCGCCGCCCTTGACGAAGTATTCCTTGCGGCCGCGCATCGTCTCGATCCGGTCGACGAGCAGCGCAAGGTCTTCGGGGGATTCGAGCGGATTCAGGTGTTCCGCTGCCACGGTCAGCACGGGCGTGCGATCGTAGTGATAGAAGAATTCGTTGTACGCGTCGGAAAGCGCGCGCAGATAGCTGTCGCTGATCTGCTGCTCCATCGCCGCGCCGCGCTTCTGGATCCGCGCGTACAGCACCTCGGGCGTCGCCTGCAGGTAGACCACGAGGTCGGGCGCGGGCGCGCTCGTATCGATCTGCGCGGCCAGCGCGCGATACAGCTGCCACTCGTCGTCGGGCAGCGTGAGGCGCGCGAAGATCTCGCTCTTCTGCAGCATGAAATCGGTGACGAGCGGCGTGCCGGCCGCGTAGGCGGCGGCGATCTCGCGCGCCTGCTGCGCGCGCTGCAGCGTGAACGACAGCTGCGCGGGCAGCGCGTAGCGCGTGGTGTCGCGATAGAAGCGTTCGAGGAACGGGTTGTCCTGCGGGCGTTCGAGCAGCGGCTGGATCGACCAGCGCGCGGCGAGCCGTTGCGCGAGCGAGGTCTTGCCCACGCCGATCGGCCCCTCGATCACGAGGTGGCGGCACGGCGGCCGCGAATCGGGCGGCGTGACGGTCAGGGGTGCGGCGTTCATGGGCAGGTGGGTTTGCCGGGCTGCGCGTCCGCTTCGTCGGCGAGCGTGCGCAGCAGCTGGCATTGGCAGGACTGGACCTTCTCGATGCGCTGCGATGCGACGGCGGCGAGGAAGGCGTCGGCGCGGCCGAGCGCGGGGATTTCGAGCGCCGGGTCGATCTCGACGAGCGGCACGAGCGCGAACGCGCGTTCGGTCAGGCGCGGATGCGGCACCACCAGGTCGGCGCTGTCGATCCGGTGCGTGCCGTACAGCAGGAGGTCGATGTCGAGCGTGCGCGGGGCGTTGCGGTACGGGCGCTCGCGGCCGAAGTGATGCTCGATCTTCTGGCACAGCGCGAGCAGCTCGTGCGCGTCGAGCGGCGTGTCGATCTTGACGACGCAGTTGTAGTAGTCGTCGCCGCCGGCGTCGATCGGCGCGGTGCGGTACAGGCTCGACTTGCCGCACACGGTGACCGTGTGCTGCTGCGCGAGACAGACGACCGCGTCCTTCAGCGCCTGGCGCGCGTCGCCCAGATTGGCCCCCAGTCCGAGATAAGCAACCGTCATGGCATCACTTCCTGCATCGTTCGACCGCGCGCGTCAGTCGCCTTGCTGCGGCGTCTGCTCCGGGCCGTCGTCCGGCGTACGATTGCGCGCGCCGCCGCGGCGGCGACGCTTGCGCGGCGATTTCTCCTTGGTGCCGCCCTGTGTGAGCAGCGCTTCACGCTGCGCGATGTCGCCGTCGATGAAATCCGTCCACCATTGGCCGACCTCGCCGTCCAGCTCGCCGGACTCGCAGCGCAACAGGAGGAAATCATACCCCGCTCTGAATCTTTGGTGTTCCAGGAGCCGCAGCGCGCCGCGGCCCGAGCGTTTCTCGAGGCGCAGCTGCAGCCCCCAGATCTCGCGCATGTCGGCCGAGAAGCGCTTGTGGATCGCGAGCTTCTCGGTCTGCATGTCGAGCACGTCGTCCATCGCGCGGTTGAGCGCCGGCACCGGGAATTCGCCCTCGGCCACGTACTGCTCGTAGCGCTGGCGCATGTCGTGCCACAGCAGCGTCGCGAACAGGAAGCCCGGCGACACCGGCTTGCCCGCGCGCACGCGCGCGTCGGTGTTGTTGAGCGCGAGGCGGATGAATTTCTCGCCCTGCGGCTGTTCGAGCACGACGTCGAGCAGCGGCAGCAGCCCGTGGTGCAGCCCCTCGGCCCGCAGCCGCGTGAGGCAGGCGAGCGCATGGCCGGACAGCAGCAGCTTCAGCATCTCGTCGAACAGGCGCGCGGCCGGCACGTTGTTGATCAGGTCGGCCAGCTCCTGGATCGGCGCGCGCGTATGCGGCTCGATCTCGAAGTCGAGCTTCGCCGCGAAGCGCACGACGCGCAGCATCCGCACCGGGTCTTCGCGGAACCGCGTGGCGGGGTCGCCGATCATCCGCAGCAGGCGCGCACGCACGTCGGCCATGCCGTCGTGGTAGTCGAGCACGGACTGCGTGGCCGGGTCGTAGTACATCGCGTTGATCGTGAAGTCGCGTCGCGTCGCGTCCTCGTGCTGCTCGCCCCAGACGTTGTCGCGCAGCACGCGGCCGCTCGCGTCGACCGCGTGGGTGCGGCGGTCGAGTTCGTCGCGCTTGAGGCGCTTGGCGGGCGGCGGCGGTGCGTCGCCGGCGGCCTGCGGGTCGACCAGCGCGCGGAACGTCGACACCTCGATCAGTTCCTGGCCGAACTGCACGTGCACGATCTGGAACCGGCGGCCGATCAGGCGGGCGCGGCGGAACAGGCGTTGCACCTCGGTCGGCGTCGCGTCGGTGGCGACGTCGAAGTCCTTCGGCGCGATCCCGAGCAGCAGGTCGCGCACCGCGCCGCCGACGATGAACGCGCGGAAGCCCGCCTGTTGCAGCGTGTCGGTGACGCGCACGGCGTTCTTCGAGATCAGCGCGGGATTGATGCCGTGCACGCTGGCCGGCACGATGGTCGGCTCGGTTCGGCGGGCCGGCGCGGCGGCGCGGGTGGCTTGGGCGCCGCGCGGGGCGCGGGCGGGGGTGTCGGATGCCTGGGCCGCGTCGGCGGTCTCCTGTCCGAGCAGCTTGCGGATGAGTTTTTTGATCACGACGGTTGGAAAAGATCGAGGATGCGCCAGCCCTGCGTTTGCGCATGCGCGCGCAGGGTGGCGTCGGGGTTGGTCGCGATCGGGTCGGTGACCTGTTCGAGAAGCGGGATGTCGTTGTGCGAGTCGCTGTAGAAGTAGCTGTGCTCGAAATCGCCCAGCTGCTTGCCGAGCGACGCGAGCCAGGCTTGCGTGCGCACGATCTTGCCTTCGCGATAGCTCGGCGTGCCCGTCGGGCGGCCGGTGAACGCGGAGTCGGGATGACCGTCGACGGTTTCGACCTCGGGCGCGATCAGCGCGTCGATGCCGAACGCGGCGGCGATCGGCCGCGTGATGAATTCGTTGGTCGCGGTGACCATGCAGCACAGGTCGCCCGCGTCCTGGTGGCGGCGCACGAGTTCGAGCGCGGCGGGCAACACCGCCGGCCGGATCACCTCGTGCATGTATTGCGCGTGCCATTGCGCGAGCTGCGCGCGCGAATAGCGCGCGAGCGGCGTCAGCATGGCGATCAGATAGGCGTGGATATCGAGCTTGCCCGCCTTGTAGTCGGCGTAGAAACGATCGTTCTGCCGCGAGAAGCTGTCCGCGTCGACGATGCCGAGTTTCACCATGAAACGACCCCATTCGTGGTCGCTGTCGGTGGGGATCAGCGTGTGATCCAGGTCAAAGAGTGCCAGATTAGTCATGGAAGCGCATTTTACTTGAAGCTACTTGAGCCGGCCGGAAGTGCCGTCGTCGTGTTCGGGCGTGGCCAGCATCGTGCGCAGCAGCGGCAGCGTGACCGCGCGCTTCTGCGCGAGCGAGAACCGGTCGAGCGCGTCGAGCAGCGCCATCAGGCTGGGCATGTCGCGGCGGAAATGGGTGAGCAGGTAGGCGGGCACGTCGGCGGCGAGGGCGATGCCGCGCTCCTTCGCCGCCCGCTTGAGTACGGCCGCCTTGCCCTCGTCGGACAGCGGCGCGAGATGGAACACGAGCCCCCAGCCGAGCCGGGTGCGCAGGTCTTCGCGCACGTCGAGCGCGAGCGGCGCGGCAGGGCCCGTCGCGACCAGCGCGCTCGACGGATGCGCGCGCACCTCGTTGAACAGGTTGAATACCGCGATCTGCTGGGTGTCGCTGAGCGCGTCGCAGTCATCGACCGCGTACAGCGACACGCGCGGCTCGAAGGTGAAATCGCCGAGCCCGCTTTGCGGGCCCAGGTAGCGCGCGCAACCGTACGAGGTGTCGTGCACGAGCGCCTGCAGCAGGTGGCTGCGGCCGCTGCCCGGTTCGCCCCAGACGTAGAACGTGCGGTCGGCCACCGGGCCGGCCGCGAGCGCGAGATCGAGCCGGCGCAGGCGCGTGACCAGTTCGTCGTTCGCGCCGATGTAGAAGTTGTCGAACGTGGAGGGCGGCGGGGTGCCGAGATCGAGCGTCAGTTGCCGGGTAACAGTCACGGTTCGAATCGGGTCGGGTGAAGCGGGCCGGGCATGCCGGGTCCGGCCGACCGACGCGCGCGGCCGGGCGCGGCCGGAAGCCGGGCCGGGCGCGGAGCGGGCGTCAAAATCGGGGACGAATTCGGCAAGATGCTTTCCCTGGTGGATCGGTGCGGGGAATTCCGGCCGGGCGTCCGGCTTCGGGTAAAATCGCATTTTACCGACCTTCTTGCCTTTCCCCATGAATCCTCCGAAATCCGCTCCTGGCGCCCAGGGTCTCTCCTATCGTGACGCGGGCGTCGACATCGACGCGGGCGACGCGCTCATCGACAAGATC